>NZ_CP061306.1:1346161-1682701 GCF_018687815.1 Polynucleobacter sp. JS-JIR-II-b4 | reverse complement strand
TGCTCATATCAATCCAGCTATCGGCTTTAGAGACGCCAATGCGCTCGCAGAACAAACGAATACTTTCAGGAGTGTAGCCACGGCGACGGATGCCTACGATGGTTGGCATCCGCGGGTCATCCCAACCCTCAACATGCTTTTCTTCTACAAGCTGTAGTAACTTACGTTTACTGGTGATGGTGTAAGTCAGGTTGAGGCGTGCGAACTCATATTGATGTGGCACAGGGTCTTTAAAGACACCCAATTCTTTTAATGAATTCACAATCCAATCGTACAAAGGACGATTGTTCTCGAACTCTAGCGTGCAGATGGAGTGAGAGACATTCTCTAATGCGTCAGAGATGCAATGTGTGAAGTCATATAAAGGGTAAATGCACCATTTACTCCCCGTGCGGTGGTGATCGGTATGGCGGATACGGTAAACCACGGGATCACGCATCACAATGTTGGGGTGCGCCATATCAATTTTCAGGCGCAGTACATGCTCACCATCTTTGAACTTCCCATCACGCATTTCGCGAAATAAGGAGAGATTTTCTTCTGGGCTACGATCGCGGTAAGGGCTATTTTTTCCAGCTTGGCCAAAGTTACCTCGATTGGTATGAATGTCATCAGCACTTTGGCTATCGACATATGCTTTGCCATTCTGAATCAAAATTTCAGCAAACTCATAGAGTTTGTCAAAGTAGTCGCTTGCGTGATAAAGATGGGTTCCCCAATCAAAACCTAGCCACTTCACTGCATCCAAAATGCTGTCGGCGTATTCCACATCCTCTTTAACTGGGTTGGTGTCATCTAGACGCATATTGCAGCGCGCACCCCCAGCTTGATTGTTGTAATCAGCAGCCAATCCAAAGTTCAGGCAAATGCTTTTAGCGTGACCAATATGTAAGTAGCCATTAGGCTCTGGTGGAAAGCGGGTGATGATCGATGGGATAGGCTCCCCAGCTGAATTGGTGCGCTGTGCAAAAGCCCCACTTGCCAAATCATGATCGATGATCTGGCGCAAGAAATTAGACGGTTCGGCTACAGCGCCGGTATTTGCTTTGGAAGGTTTGCTATCTTGGGACATAGCCACATTGTAGAGAAAACCCCCAGCCCATAAAGAAAAAGCCCGCAAACAGCTGCGGGCTCGTTTCTGTGAGGCGTAAAACTATCAGTCTTCGACGAAAGCCTCTTCGCGAGTCTTCTTAACCGCAGGCAGGGCCACGATCACCACCAAGAGGGCTGATGCAATGAGCAATCCCAAGGAAAGTGGACGAGTTAGGAAGGTGGTGAAATCGCCACGAGATAACAATAACGCGCGACGGAAGTTCTCTTCCATCATTGGTCCAAGTACGAAGCCCAAAAGCAATGGAGGCGGTTCGCAACCCAGTTTGAAGAAGAGGTAACCAATGATGCCGAAGGCAGCGGTCACGTATACGTCAAACACGGTGTTGTTTACGGTATAGACGCCGATACAGCAGAAAACCAGAATGGCTGGGTACATGAAGCGATAAGGAATCTTCAGTAACTTTACCCAGATACCAATCAAGGGCAAGTTCAGGAGAATCAACATGACGTTACCAATCCACATGGAAGCGATCAGACCCCAGAACAAGGCTGGGTTACTGGTCATTACCTGAGGACCTGGTTGAATGTTGTGAATAGTCATCGCGCCAACCATCAATGCCATCACTGCGTTTGGCGGGATACCCAAAGTTAACAATGGAATGAATGAGGTTTGAGCAGCAGCATTGTTAGCTGATTCAGGACCAGCAACACCTTCAATGGCGCCTTTACCGAACTCATGGCTGTACTTAGATGATTTTTTCTCAACCGAGTAAGCGCCAAAAGCAGCAAGTGCTGCGCCACCGCCCGGTAGGATACCTAGAATCGAACCAATAGTTGTGCCGCGCAAGATGGAAGGAATCATGCGCTTGACGTCTTCCTTGGTAGGAATCATCGTGGTCATTTTGTTGAGGAAGCCTTCGTCCTCATCAGTTTTCTCAAGGTTACCCATGATCTCTGCGAAACCAAAGACACCCATCGCAACTGCAACGAAGCCAATACCATCGCTCAACTCAGGAATATCAAACGCATAGCGCGAAACACCAGAGTTAACATCAGTACCGATCAAGCCCATTAGAAGGCCCAAGACGATCATGCCAATTGCTTTGATCAAAGAGCCGGATGCCAATACAACCGCACCGATCAAGCCCAAGATCATCAGAGAGAAGTACTCAGCTGGACCAAACTTAAATGCCAACTGTGAGAGTGGTGCAGCAAATGCGGCCAACACTAAAGTTGCTACGCAACCCGCAAAGAATGAGCCCATGCCGGCGGTGAACAATGCAACACCAGCTCGACCATTTCTGGCCATTTGGTAGCCATCGATCGCCGTCACCACCGAGGACGTCTCTCCTGGGATGTTCAACAGAATCGCTGTTGTAGAACCGCCGTACTGTGAGCCGTAGTAAATACCAGCCAACATAATCAATGCAGCGATTGGAGGCAAGGCGTAGGTAGCTGGCAACAACATCGCGATAGTCGCGATAGGGCCAAGACCTGGCAAAACACCAATCAAAGTTCCCAATACACAGCCGATCAGACAGTAAAGAAGATTTTGTAAGGTAAACGCGGTATCGAAACCGAGGGCTAAGTTAGCAAATAAATCCATTTTTTAGTATCCCGGCTCGTTATTGTAAGAAGAAAGGCAGTAATGGGAACTGTAATTTCAGACCCATAACGAATACCGAGTAAGTGAAAACAATCAGAAATGTGGCATTGATTAAAGTGCCTTTCCAATGAAATTCATGACTTGCGCTGGCTGACATAAATACCAAAACGAATACGGCTACGATAAAGCCCATCGTTGGCAAGAGGATGCCGTATGCAATGACGGATCCAGTAATGAGGCCAATAACCTTCCAATTGAAAGGAGGGATTTTTTCAATCGCCGCTTTAGCGCTGAGTGACTTCACTAGGATGAGTAATCCCAAGGCTGTCATTACTAGGCCGAGCCAGAAGGGAAAGTATCCAGGCCCCATTTTGGCGGCAGTTCCCATTGGATACTGGGTAGCCATGAAGGTGAAAAAGAGACCAATGACCATATACATTAGGCCAGCCCCAAAATCTTTTTGATTGCGGATTTCCAAGTTGCGCTCCTTAATTACCGACTTATTTGTCGATTTATTGATGTTGAGCGATTGTAAGGCAGGATATGGGGATCTTGTCTAGGGTTTGCCCTAGAGAGGTGCCAATGCGATAATTATTGCCATGAAAGTCTCCCAAATTCGCCAGGCCTATCTGGACTTCTTTGCCCAAAAAGGCCACCAAATCGTCCCTTCCAGCCCAGTGGTGCCAGGGGATGACCCAACCCTGCTATTTACTAATGCAGGCATGAATCAGTTCAAAGATGTGTTTTTGGGCTTTGATAAGCGCCCTTATAACCGCGCGACGACTGCCCAGAAGTGCATCCGGGCCGGTGGAAAACACAACGATTTGGATAACGTTGGATACACCGCGCGTCACCATACCTTTTTTGAAATGCTGGGAAATTTCTCTTTTGGAGATTATTTCAAGAAGGACGCTATTCAATTTGCCTGGGATTTATTGACCCAAGTTTTCAAGTTGCCAAAAGAAAAACTCCTAGTCACTGTCTATGCTGAAGATGACGAAGCTTATGAGATTTGGAATAAGCAAATCGGTGTGCCCGCCGATCGCATTATTCGCATTGGAGATAACAAGGGTGCGCGTTACGCATCGGATAATTTTTGGATGATGGGTGACACGGGCCCTTGTGGACCTTGTACTGAAATTTTCTACGATCACGGTGAGCATATTCCCGGCGGCCCTCCTGGAAGTCCTGATGAAGATGGTGATCGCTTCATCGAAATTTGGAATAACGTCTTCATGCAGTACAACCGTGACGAGGCCGGTGTAATGCATCCGCTACCTAAGCCTAGTGTTGATACAGGCATGGGTCTTGAGCGCATTGCAGCAGTCTTGCAGCATGTTCACTCCAATTATGAGATCGACCTTTTCGTCAATCTCCTTAAGGCTTCTAAGGATGCGGTTGATGCGGCGGGTGGCGAAAACTGTGATGCACAAAGTCCTTCATTGAAGGTCATTGCTGACCACATCCGTGCATGTAGTTTTATAGTGGTCGATGGCGTCATTCCAGGTAATGCCGGTCGTGGTTATGTATTACGTCGCATTGCGCGTCGCGCGATTCGTCATGGTTATAAGTTAGGTGCACGTAAACCATTCTTCTATCAGTTGGTTCCTGCGCTCGTTAAAGAGATGGGCGAAGCCTATCCGGAGTTGCGCGCCGCACAAGATAAAGTCAGCGAAGTTATTAAGCAAGAAGAAGAGCGCTTCTTCCAAACGATTGCCAATGGCATGGAAATTTTGGATGGTGCTTTAGCTGGCGGCGCAAAAGTAGTCGACGGAGAAACTGCTTTCCGTTTACATGACACTTTTGGATTCCCGTTGGATTTAACGGCTGACGTTTGTCGTGAACGTGGTGTCACTGTTGATGCAGATGGCTTTGAAATAGCGATGCAGAAGCAACGCGATCAAGCAAGAGCCGCAGGCAAATTCAAGGTGGCTCAGGGCCTAGATTACAAGGGCCAATCTACGCAGTTTCATGGTTATGACACCTTAAAGCATGATGGCGCCAAAGTGACTGCGCTTTATGTGGATGGTTCTGCCGTTCCGTCACTGAAGGCGGGCGATGCGGCCGTGATTGTTTTGGATAACACCCCTTTTTATGCTGAATCTGGTGGCCAAGTAGGGGACAAAGGTGAGCTGCGCAACGAAAGTATTCGTTTTGCAGTGGAAGATACCTTCAAGATTCAGGCTGATGTATTTGGTCATCAGGGTGAAGTGCTTGAGGGTGAGCTCAAAGTAGGTGATGCGATCAATGCTCTAGTAGATACCCAGCAAAGAACCGATACGATGCGCAACCATAGTGCTACTCATATCTTGCACAAAGCCTTGCGTGAAGTACTGGGAGATCATGTGCAACAAAAAGGGTCACTGGTAGATGCCACTAAGACCCGTTTTGACTTTACGCACAATGCGCCTATTACTGCTGAGCAAATTCGCCGTATTGAAGATATCGTAAACCAAGAGATTCTGGAAAACACAGCCACTTCAGGCAAAGTCATGTCTTTGGATGATGCGCAAAAGACTGGAGCCATGATGTTGTTTGGCGAGAAGTACGGCGAAGAAGTGCGAGTACTGGAGATAGGTTCTTCTAAAGAACTTTGTGGCGGTACTCACGTAGGACGTACTGGTGATATCGGTAGCTTGAAGATTGTTTCGGAGGGCGGTGTTGCAGCCGGCATCCGCCGTGTTGAGGCTGTTACTGGTAATAACGCGCTGCATTTCTTGCAAGGTTTAGAAGACAAAATTAATGAAGCTGCGGCGATTCTCAAAACCCATCCTGGTGATTTGGTTAATCGCGTTACGCAACTTCAAGAAAGCCTGCGTCAAGCGGAGCGCGAATTAGAAAAAGTGAACTCTAAGTTAGCGGCAAGCCAGGGAGATGAGTTGGCGGGTCAAGCCATTGATGTGAATGGCATCAAAGTCCTTGCTGCACGACTTGATGGCGCCGATGCAGGGGTATTGCGCGAAACAATGGATGCTCTTAAGGCAAAGCTGAAAACCGCTGCTATTGTGTTGGCTTCGGTCCAGGGCGACAAGGTGAGTTTGATTGCTGGTGTGACTGCTGATTCGATTGGCAAAGTAAAGGCAGGCGATCTCGTGAACTTTGTTGCCCAACAAGTGGGCGGTAAAGGTGGCGGCAAACCGGAAATGGCAATGGCCGGCGGAACTGATCCTAGCAAGTTGGGTGTGGCCTTAAGTGGCGTTAAAGACTGGATAGCAAGCAAATGAGTGAGCCAGTGAATATTGCTTTTAATGCAGAGGTAGATGCGATTGGTATGAACTGCCCATTGCCTATCTTGCGTACTAAAAAAGCATTGGCAACGATGCAGTCAGGTGAAGTCTTAAAGATTAAGGCAACCGATGCGGGCGCCGCTCATGACTTCCCTGCATTTGCCAAGCAAACTGGAAATGAGTTGCTTGCAAGCACTACGGAAGGTGATGTACTGGTTTTCTTTATGAAGCGTAGGTAAGAAATAGTCTGGCGTTCATACTTCTTGGTAGGGGACTAAACAAAAAGGCAGAGACTCATCTCTGCCTTTTGCATATCTAGCCTCGGAGGGTTACTTTAAAGACCAGCCTCTTAAATACTCAGCGAATTCTTCGCCAACTTCTTTGTGCCGTAGAGCAAAATCTACAGAAGCTTTGAGGTAGCCCAACTTACTACCGCAGTCATAGCGAACGCCATCATATTCGTAAGCGAATACAGGCTCTTCTTTTAGTAATGCAGCAATGGCATCGGTGAGTTGAATTTCTCCGCCGGCGCCAGGCTTCACATTACGAATGTGATCAAAAATCTTTGCTGAGAGCACATAGCGCCCAACTACCGCCAGGTCAGAAGGCGCATCTATTGGCTTCGGTTTCTCGACAATGCCATTGAGGCGATAAATACCTTTGCTAACCTCATCCCCCGAGACAATTCCATATGAGCTACTTTTGGTGGGGTCGATTTTTTCTACAGCCAATACCGATCCTTCTTGCTCTTCATATACTTTGAGCATTTGTGAAAGTACTGGTGGCTGACCATCCAAAAGGTCGTCGGCCAATATCACTGCAAATGGTTCATCACCAACTACTCTGGCGGCACATAAAACCGCATGACCCAAGCCCAATGGTTCAGCTTGTCTAATGTAGATGCAGTCAACATTATCGGGTTTAACGCTACGAACCAATCGGAGTAGATCCTGTTTATCTTTGGCTTCTAGCGCCGCCTCTAATTCATAAGCTTTGTCAAAGTGATCTTCAATAGCGCGTTTGCTACGGCCCGTCACGAAAATGAGCTCTGTAATACCGGCCGCAACAGCCTCATCTACCGCGTACTGAATCAGCGGCTTGTCCACCACATTGAGCATTTCTTTTGGGCTGGCTTTAGTGGCGGGCAAAAAGCGCGTACCAAATCCCGCAACAGGAAATACAGCCTTAGTTACTTTTTTGGAGCCGAAATGGATTGACATGGGTGGTCCGTTCTTACCGTTTTTATTTAAGACGCTCTAATTGTGCAACAAGCTTCTCATGATTTTGCTCAAACCCTGCAAGACGCTGCTTTTCTTGGGCAACAACCTCGGCTGGGGCGCGTGCCACAAAGCTTTCATTGGTTAATTTGCCCTTGGCTTTATTGATTTCAATGGCTAAGCGCTCAATTTCCTTGCCTAGACGGATTCTTTCGGCGCCAACATCCACTTCAATCTTGAGTAAGAGCTTGATATCGCCCACCAAGGCAATTGGCGCGCCTGGAGCATCTTTTTCTAAAGCAGATTCATCGCTGTAGATTTTGACCTCAGTTAATTTAGCAAGCGCCATGAGATAAGGGGTCGCTTTTTCCAGAAACTCTTTTGGACCGCAGATCCAGAGCGGCACCTTTTGACCGGGAGGAACCTGCATCTCGCCACGAAGATTTCTGCAGGCATCCACGATTGCTTTGATCTGCGCAACCCAGGCTTCACTCTTCTCATCAATCTTTTCAGGCTGAGCAACAGGATAAGGTTGGAGCGCAATGGTTTGTTTTTCTTGCTGTGCTAAAGCTTTTCCAGATTTAGGGCCAACAGTCTGCCAAAGTGTTTCGGTAATGAATGGAATTAAAGGATGTGCCATGCGTAAAATGGTTTCCAGGACACGCAAGAGGGTACGGCGAGTGGCACGTTGCTGTGCTGGCGTACCGGTCTGTAATTGCACCTTAGCAAGCTCGAGATACCAATCGCAATACTCATCCCAAACAAATTGGTAAATGCTGCTGGCAATATTGTCAAAGCGATAAGCTTCAAAGCCTTTAGCTACCTCGGCTTCAGCCCTTTGTAGTTGAGAAACTATCCAACGATCAGCCGGCGAAAAATCCAAATAGCCATGAGGGCCGCACTGATGATCACAAGGCGCAAAGCCATTGTCTTCATCGCCACCAGAGCAATTCATGAGCACAAAGCGAGTGGCATTCCAAAGCTTGTTGCAAAAATTACGATAGCCTTCACAACGCTTTTGATCAAAATTAATATTGCGACCCAGCGAAGCTAAAGAGGCAAAAGTAAAGCGCAGTGCATCAGTTCCAAACGCAGGAATACCATCCGGAAACTCTTTCTTTGTTTTCTTGCTAATACTCTCGGCTTGTTTTGGATTCATGAGGCCGGTAGTTCTCTTGCCTACCAACTCCTCAATCTTGATGCCATCAATCAAATCGATTGGGTCCAAAGTGTTGCCTTTGGACTTGCTCATCTTCTGACCTTCAGCATCGCGCACTAGGCCATGCACATAGACAGTGTGGAATGGTACTTTTCCAGTGAAGTGGCAGGTCATCATCACCATGCGTGCTACCCAGAAGAAGATGATGTCAAAGCCAGTCACCAAAACAGATGAAGGTAAGAAGTGATTTAAGGCAGGCGTTTCTTCAGGCCAGCCTAAAGAGCTAAATGGTACGAGCGCAGAGCTGAACCAAGTATCTAGAACGTCAGGGTCACGGTTGAGTTTGCCGGTGTAACCAGCGGCAGCGGCTTTCGTTTTAGCCTCTTCCTCAGAGCGCCCTACAAAAATTTGTCCATCATCGCCATACCAAGCGGGGATTTGATGGCCCCACCAGAGTTGACGGGAGATGCACCAGTCTTGAATATTCTCCAACCACTGAGTATAGGTATTGATCCAGTTTTCTGGAACGAGTTTGATATCACCCTTGGTTACAGCATCTAATGCTGCGCCTGCAATCGATGAGCCAGGTTGATATTTATTATCTGGACTAGGTTTGGACATCGCCACAAACCATTGGTCAGTGAGCATGGGTTCAATAATGGTTTGAGTGCGATCACCGCGTGGCACCATTAATTTATGTGGCTGAACTTTATCCAATAAACCAGCAGCCTCTAAATCAGAAACTACTTGCTTACGTGCAGTGAATCTTTCCATGCCTTGATAGGCAGCTGGAGCATTCTCATTAATCTTGGCATCTAAAGTGAGGATGTTGATCATGGGTAGTTGATGACGTTGACCCACTGCATAGTCATTAAAGTCATGCGCAGGAGTTACCTTCACAACGCCTGTGCCAAAGTTCAAATCAACATAGTCATCAGCAATCACGGGGATCTGGCGATCGCACAAAGGTAAATTTACCGACTTGCCGATGAGGTGTTTGTAGCGCTCGTCTTCTGGGTTCACCATGACAGCAACGTCGCCTAATAAGGTTTCTGGGCGGGTAGTGGCAACAGTGAGGTGGCCAGAGCCATCGGTCAATGGATAGCGGATGTGCCACATTGATCCATCTTCTTCTTCACTCACTACTTCTAAATCAGAAACTGCCGTACCCAAAACAGGATCCCAGTTCACCAAGCGTTTACCGCGGTAAATCAAACCTTGTTCATGTAGGCGGACAAAGACTTCGACAACTGCCTTGGACATCTTGCTGTCCATCGTGAAATATTCTTTGCTCCAATCAATCGAAGCGCCTAGGCGACGAATTTGACGGGTAATCGTGTTGCCGGAAGTTTCTTTCCACTCCCATACTTTTTCTAAAAACTTGTCACGGCCCAAATCGTGGCGAGACACTTTTTGCGCATCGAGTTGACGCTCCACAACAATTTGAGTCGCAATACCGGCGTGATCGGTGCCAGGTACCCATAAGGTATTTTTGCCTGTCATACGAGCATGACGTACCAGGCCATCCATGATGGTTTGATTGAATGCATGACCCATATGCAGGGTGCCGGTCACATTAGGCGGTGGCAGCTGAATAGCAAAGTCCCTCTTACCCTCATCCATGGTGGAGTCGGCGATACCTCGGCGTTCCCACTCTGGACCCCAGTAGGCCTCTATCGGGGCGGGTTCGTAGGATTTGGCGAGCTCGTCCGCTGAGCTGGCCGCTGGTGAATTAGGGGTATTTGAGGCATTTGGCATAAGAGGCAAATTATAATTGGGCTGATGTACTCAGACTTGCTCGCGAACCTCAATCCAGAACAGCGCGAGGCAGTGACCCTCCCGCCCGTCCACGAAAATGGCCAAGCCCAATCAGCCTTGATTTTGGCTGGGGCAGGGAGCGGCAAGACCCGCGTCCTCACCACCCGTATAGCCTGGTTGATTCAGACCGGCCAGGTATCCCCTATTGGCGTCCTTGCGGTGACCTTCACCAATAAGGCCGCCAAAGAGATGATGCTTCGTCTCAGTGCCATGCTGCCAATCAATACGCGGGGGATGTGGATTGGTACCTTTCATGGTCTTTGTAATCGTTTATTGCGCGCTCATCACAAGGAAGCGGGTTTACCGTCGACTTTCCAAATCTTAGATACCCAAGATCAACTATCGGCAATTAAGCGCCTGTTGAAGGGTTTAAAAGTCGATGATGAAAAATATCCTGCAAAGCAGTTGCAATACTTTATTGCCCACGCCAAGGAGCGCGGTCAACGCGCAAAAGATTTAGCGCTTGGCGATGACTTCCAAGCCAAGATGGCGCAACTGTATGCGGCTTATGATGAACAATGCCAACGCGAAGGCGTGGTGGATTTTGCTGAACTCTTATTGCGCAGCTATGAATTACTCAAGCATAGCGAAGCGATTCGGACTCACTATCAAGAGCGCTTCCGTCATATTTTGATTGATGAGTTTCAAGATACCAACGCCTTGCAGTATGCATGGCTTAAATTATTGTCTGGTCATGACGTAAGTCGCATCAATGTCAGTGGCATGGGTAGTAGTTCCGTTTTTGCGGTGGGCGATGATGATCAAAGTATTTATGCATTCCGTGGCGCCGATGTTGAAAATATGCGTCTCTATGAAAAGCAATACCACCCATTGATGGTGAAGTTAGAGCAGAACTATCGCTCACACGGCCATATTCTAGATACAGCTAATCACCTCATTGCGAATAACTCCGAGCGCCTTGGTAAAAACCTGCGAACCGATGCTGGTCATGGCGAGCCAGTCCGTATTTATGAGGCGCCTAGTGATCATGCCGAGGCAGCTTGGCTGGTGGACGAGATCAAGGCTTTAGTCAATAGTGGCATCAAGCGCACTGAAGTAGCTTTACTCTATCGCAGCAATGCACAGTCACGCATTATTGAGCACGCATTATTTTCTGCGGGTATTCCGTATCGTGTGTATGGCGGTTTGCGCTTCTTCGAACGTGCTGAAATTAAACATGCACTCGCTTACCTACGCTTGCTCGAGAATCCAAATGACGACACTTCGTTCTCTCGAGTGGTGAATTTTCCAACCCGTGGAATTGGAGCAAGATCAATTGAGGCCTTGCAAGATGCCGCCAGAGCGCAACAATGCTCTTTATATTTAGCTGCCTCTACTTTGGAGGGCAAAGCCGGCGCTGCACTTAGTGGATTTGTGCGTTTAGTAGATCATATGCGTGAAGCTACGCGTCACAACACTTTGCCGGAAACGGTCGAATTTGTAATTCAGAATAGTGGCTTGATTCAACACTACCTCTCTGAGCGCGAAGGACAGGATCGCGTCGAGAACTTACAAGAATTGATTAACGCAGCCACTGCATTTATTGCCGAGGAAGGCTATGGTCAGGATACCGCCGCTGCGATGTTGCCAGGTGAGAATGCTCCAGGTGTTGTCGAAGTTTCACCTTTGGCAGCCTTTTTATCCCATGCTTCATTAGAGGCTGGTGACAATCAAGCCCAAGCGGGGCAAGATGCCGTCCAGCTGATGACAGTGCACTCAGCCAAAGGCTTAGAGTTCACCTCGGTATTTATTACCGGCCTTGAGGAAGGTTTATTTCCGCATGAGAACAGTGTGAATGAGCAAAACGGCTTAGAGGAGGAGCGTCGCTTGATGTATGTGGCGATCACGCGGGCTAAGGAACGGCTTTATCTCTCGCATACTCAATCGCGGATGCTGCATGGCCAAGTGCGTTACAACATGCCTTCTCGTTTCCTAGAGGAGCTTCCATCCGATTCATTGAAATGGCTTACTCCCAAAGCAAGAGATGCACGCTGGGGCGGCGGAAACTCAAGATCAGGATCTACTTGGCAAGATGGTTATACCCGTCAACGCGAATATGAGTCGAATGACTTTTTTGATTCAGGCTCTGAGCGCCAAAGACCAGCGAAGCGAGTTGGCTCAGCTTCTATGGAAGTGAAAAGGCTAGCTTCCCCACCTCGTGGAAATTACCCATTCACCATTGGGCAGAATGTCTTTCATACGAAGTTCGGTGAAGGACGCGTGACTGGTTTAGAGGGTGTAGATGCTGATGCAAGGGCGCAGGTTAATTTCAAGCGTCATGGCATCAAGTGGTTACAGCTGAGTATTGCGAAGCTTGCTGCGATTGACTGATAAATCAATTAAACAGGCAACACCACTTCATCTTCTGTGAAGCAAGCTTTCCAAGTCGCATAAAAAGAGCAGTGCATTATCGTCAAACCCGCCATGGAAATAGGGGCGATGATAAATGAGGCTGCTTGCCCCAGATCAAGCGCATCAAAAATCATTCCTACTGTTAGCGGAATGGCAATCAGAATCGCACCCCAAATAGATAGATACAAAAAGAATGCTGCTTTATTAGCCCAGCATGCTAAGCAGCTTGAGAAGAGGGCTTGAGGGACGGGCATATCTGCCCAAGCAACTAGCACTGGGGAGAACCACATCAACATCGCTACTGGTATGTAGAGTATGGCGCCAAAGAAAAGCACTAAGTAAATCTGGCGCAGCGCTTCGGGGGTGATGGGTTTATCGCTAGTCATTAGCGGCAGCAGCAATTCAAAGTCAACTAAAAGGCTCAAGATGAAGCTGAGCAACAAAATCATGCCGGCATACACCAGGCCTAATTGCAGAATTCTTTTTCGCACGATAGGGCTAGACCGCAGGGCTATCAAATAGACCATCGGCCTAATGCGCTCCTTTTGAATGCCTTGGCGGCAAGCGGTCATGAATCCAACAGAAAGAGTTGGCGTGAGCAGAAGAACTGCAAAGACGCCAATCACTGGAATAACGACTGCTAGCTGCGCTGCAAAGACGTACATAAAGACCAGCATTAAAAAGCCCAAGGGATTTTGTTTAAAGAGCCAAATGCCTTGTCTAATCCAGGTGTAGCCTTCTTTGGGTGCTACGGAATTCAGTTTCATAGTGAGCGGCGACTTAAAAGAATGCGTTCAAAGTGCGTAGGGTCATGCGGGGTTAGCATCTGCGCATCACGCGGCAAATAGAAGTCCCAGAGTCTTGAAACCCAGAAGCGTAAAGCTGCTGCACGCAACATGAGTGGCCAGCTAGCTTGCTCTTCTTTGGTGAGAGGGCGAACCGACTGATAGGCTTTCATGAACGCATCTAAGCGAACAGGATCTAAATCTTGCTTGTTATCTGCAAGACACCAATCATTGGCAGTCACGGCGATATCAAATAGCCATTTATCAGTGCCAGCAAAGTAAAAATCAAAGAAGCCACCCAAATGATCTTGAGAGATATCGGATCCTTTGGGATCAAATAAAACATTGTCGCGAAAGAGATCGCAATGACTCGCCCCTTGCGGCAATCCATCATAGGTGCCTGAGGCAAAAAATTCCTCTTGAGTTTTTAACTCATGAGTAATGAGTTCTTTCTGGGGCGTGCTTAAGTGTGGCAATACCGAAGGTATTGTTTTCTGCCACCAAGCAAGGCTACGAAGATTCTCTTGAGACTTCGGAAAATCTTTTCCAGCCAAATGCATCTTCGCCAGCATCTCGCCAACAAGAGCGCAATGATTGGCTTCTGGTTGGAGTCTGGAAAGGCCTGGTAGCTTGGTAACAATGGCTGCCGGCTTGCCTTTGAGAGTAAACAGAATGTTGCCCTGCTTGTTCTCAATCGGCTTCGGAACAGGTACACCTTTGTTTGCTAGGTGGCGCATTAACTCTAAATAGAAAGGCAGTTGCTGCGCAGATAACCTTTCAAAGATTGTTAAAACATATTCCTGCTTCTTGCCATCCTTGGTGGTATCTAAGAAAAAATTAGAGTTTTCAATACCACCATGAATGCCACGAATTTCAGTGGCTTGGCCGATATCAAAGTCTTGAGTAATCCATTGAGAAATATCTTCAAGCTCGATCGGGGTAAATACAGCCATAAATCAGTAAATACTTTTTAAATTAAAAGGGAATGCTGACGCTAGGAACGCTGATCAGATCGGTATCTTTTGGAGGTCCTGGCATCACGGATGTGGGTGGCGCCATTTCATAACTGGTATACGGCGTTTTTACATCTACCTGTGTTGGAGAATTGACATCTTTGTATTCGGTAACGGTGGTGCCGTTTTTATCTCGGTATTGATAGTTTGGCTTGCGTTGCTCAGGGTTGGATGTCGCGCCACTTGCGCTCACCGCAGGTGCGAGTGGCTGACTATTGATGCGGTTTAATTCCGATGGACTCAGAGCCTGGCTGTTATTCTGAGCTTGGGCTGAAGTGGTACCAAAAAGTCCAAAAACCACCAAAAAACTCATTAGGGTTAGGCTTTGACTCATTGAGTGGCTAATTAAGTTCGTTAAATAATGCATTTTTTCACCTTTTTAAGCCTACTCTCGGGCGGTTCCTTAACCAGACCTGTAGGCAATTCACAACTAGATTGTACGATTGCGGTATGACTAAACATAGACTCTTGTTGGTAGACGGTTCTAGCTACCTCTATCGCGCCTTCCACGCCATGCCAGACCTCAGAAATGGGGCTGGAGAGCCTACTGGGGCTATTTATGGCATGGTGAATATGATGCGCCGGGCCCGATCTGAGCTCAAGGCCGACCATATTGCCTGTGTTTTTGATGCCAAGGGGAAGACCTTCCGCGACGAAATGTACTCAGAATACAAGGCGCATCGCTCTCCCATGCCTGAGGATTTGGTTAAACAGATTGAGCCAATTCATGCCATGGTGAAGGCTTTAGGATGGCCCGTATTGATGGTCTCCGGTGTTGAGGCGGATGATGTCATTGGGACTTTAGCTTGCCAAGCTACGCAAGCGGGTTGGGAAACCATCATCTCCACGGGTGATAAAGATTTGGCGCAATTAGTCAATCCTTCAGTCACCCTCATCAATACGATGACAAATGAAAAGTTAGATATTGAAGGTGTCAAAGAAAAGTTTGGCGTACCACCAGAATTGATTGTGGATTATTTGTCCATCATCGGCGATACCGTTGATAACGTGCCAGGTGTTCCAAAGGCGGGACCAAAGACGGCCAATAAATGGCTAGCGGAATTTGGTAATCTCGATAACTTGATGGCAAATGCCGATCAAGTTAAAGGCGTGGTTGGTGAAAACTTGCGCGCTACGCTTCCTTGGTTGCCGCAAGCTCGTCAACTCATTACGGTAAAAACCGATTGTGATTTATCACCCCATTTACCAAGCTTAGATGACTTGCATGCCAAGTCTGAAGACGCGCCTTTATTACGTGAATTATTTGAGCGCTATGCATTTAAGACTTGGTTGCGTGACGTAGAAAAGCAGCTCACAAGCCCGGATAGTAAGGCTGAGCCAGCAAGCTTTGATTTGGCGGGTGGCCCAATTTCTTCCTCTGAGGGCGGGGCAGATAAAGAAAAAAAGACGCGCGTGATTGCTAGTTCGCCGACTAGAGATTTGTCACAAGAAACTCGAGATTCACAAGATGCGGTCGAGCGTCACTACGAATGCGTAGTGGACGAAGCAAGTTTAGAGAAGTGGCTAAAGAAGATTGAGGCATCTGAATTAACAGCAGTTGATACGGAAACTACTAGTCTTGATGCGCTTGCTGCAGAACTGGTTGGAATTTCTTTATCAGTAAAGCCGGGTGAAGCTTGTTACATTCCAGTTGCTCACCGCAACGGTGAAGTACAACTTGATCGTGACTTAGTGCTTGCGCGCATGAAGCCCTGGTTGGAAGGCGCAACGCATTTAAAAGTAGGTCAAAACTTAAAGTACGACGCCCATATCTTTGCAAACTATGGCATTACCCTAAAGGGTGTTGCATTTGACACCTTGCTGGAGTCTTATGTGCTTGAGTCACACATGCCCCACAATATGGATAGCTTGGCTGAACGTCATTTGGGCATGAAAACCATTCGCTATGAAGAGGTGTGCGGTAAAGGTGTCCACCAGATTGGTTTTGATCAAGTCGATCTCCAAATTGCAACAGACTATGCGGCAGAAGATGCCGACATTACGTTGCGTCTGCATTTGGAGTTGTGGCCACAGATTCAGGAAAACTCAGGCCTGCTCTATATCTATGAAAAGGTAGAGATGCCCGCTATGCGTGTGCTCGGCATCATGGAGCGTAACGGCATTCGGATTGATTCAGCATTGTTGTCCAGACAAGGCCAGCAGGTGGGCAAACGTTTGCTTGAGTTAGAAGGCGAAATTCACAAGCTAGCAGGTCAGCCTTTTAATATTCAGTCACCTAAGCAGATCGCAGAAATTTTATTTGGACAACTTGAGCTTCCGGTAATTAAAAAGACGCCCTCAGGTGCACCCTCTACCGATGAGGAAGTGTTGCAGAAGTTAGCGGAAGACTATCCCTTGCCTGCGCGCATTTTGGATTACCGCAGTTTGGCAAAGCTAATGTCCACATATATTGAGAAGCTTCCTCGCATGGCCGATCCCAAGACGGGTCGCGTTCATACGAACTTTTCTCAAGCTACTGCAGTCACAGGTCGCCTGGCATCAAGCGATCCAAACTTGCAAAATATTCCAGTGCGCACAGAAGAGGGTCGTCGTATTCGTGAGGCCTTTGTTCCAGCAGACGGATGTAAGTTGTTGTCGGCGGATTACTCCCAAATTGAGTTGCGCATCATGGCGCATATTGCCGAAGATGAAAATCTCTTAACGGCATTTAAAGAAGGTAAAGACGTTCACCAAGCCACTGCAGCAGAGATTTTTGGTGTCCCATTAGATGATGTCAATTCTGAGCAGCGTCGTTACGCCAAAGTCATTAACTTTGGGCTGATCTACGGAATGAGTGCTTTTGGCTTAGCCGGTAATCTGGGTATTGAGCGTTCTGCTGCACAAAACTACATCGCTAAATACTTCGATCGTTATCCAGGGGTGGCTCAATATATGGAGCGCACACGTCTTGAAGCAAGAGAGAATGGCTACGTAGAAACAGTTTTTGGGCGACGTCTTTGGCTGCCAGAGATCAAGGGCTCTAATGGTCCGCGACGCCAAGGTGCTGAGCGGGCAGCAATTAATGCCCCAATGCAAGGTACCGCAGCTGACTTAATCAAATTGGCCATGATCGCCGTTGAGGATTGGCTTGAAAAAGAGCAGCTCAAGACTAAGCTTCTACTACAGGTTCATGATGAGTTGGTCCTAGATGTGCCTTTTGATGAGCTTGAACTAGTACAGGCTAAATTACCTGGTTTGATGTGCAATGTCGCCCAGTTAAAGGTGCCTTTGGTGGTTAGTATTGGGATTGGCGATAATTGGGAAGAAGCGCACTAACTATTCAATGAGAAATGCAAGCCAGGAGACAAGGTAATGAGTAAAGACATTCAAAATAGTCGACGCAATTTTATAAAAACATCTGCAATTGGCGCAACTGCTATTGGGGTTGGATTTGTGGGGGCCTCTGAGCCTGTGATGGCTGCAGCTATTGAAACGGATTTCAAAGGCATTAAAGCTGGTGAGCAGATGATCCCCGTTGGTAGCTTTCAGTTACCAGCGTATGTCTCTCGACCTGAAAAAGCGAAAGGCTCTTTGCCCATCATTATTGTGGCGAGCGAGATTTTTGGTGTGCACGAATACATTGCTGATGTCACCAGACGTTTTGCAAAGTTGGGATATCTTGCGATTGCCCCAGAATTCTTTACTCGCGCAGGCGACCCCAATACTTACGGCACCATTGCCGAAATTCAATCTAATATTGTGGCGAAGACTCCGGATGCTCAAGTCTTGAACGATCTACAAGCTGCTTTAGTGTGGGCTGGCAAAAATGGCGGGGACTTGAAGCGCGTCGGTGTTACTGGCTTCTGTTGGGGTGGTCGTATTACTTGGTTGTCCGCAACCTTGCCGCAGGTGCGTGCCGGTGTAGCTTGGTACGGTCGTCTGATCGGCGAGAAGACTGAGGGCAATCCTCACCATCCTATAGATATTGCTGCTGATTTAAAGGCGCCAGTACTCGGCTTGTATGGCGCCGCTGATACCGGAATTTCTTTGGAGAGTATTGATCAAATGCGCGCCGCTTTGGCGCAGGCCGCTCCTAAGAATCCTGTTGCCAAGGCTTGTGAATTTGTGGTTTATCCAGATACCCCCCATGCATTCCATGCTGATTACCGCGCTAGCTATCGTGAAGGTCCTGCGAAAGATGGTTGGGAAAAATGTTTGGCCTGGTTTAAGAAAAACGGAGTGGTGTAAGCGCGATGACTGTTTTACAAAGCATCCTCCTAGTGACTGCGTTAGCAGGAACTGCTAGCGTCTTGGTGGCTGCAAGCTGTTCTTTGGCCATGCTCTCCAAGATGGTCAACAATATGGTGAGCCTATCGGTCGGCATTTTGCTAGCAACCGCTTTGCTCCACTCCTTGCCTGAGGCATTTAGCATGGAAGGTGCAAAACCTCAGTTCTTATTTGCTACTTTGCTTGCTGGGTTATTGGGTTTCTTCTTGCTTGAGAAGATCGCATTATTGCGACACGACCATCATCACGAAGGTGATGGTCACCACCACCACCATGGGCATGATGCAGAAAATGCTGGGCGTAGTGGCTGGATGATTTTGGTTGGGGATGGCATTCATAACTTCGTAGATGGCATCTTGATTGCTGCAGCCTTTATGGCCGACTATCAAGTGGGTATCTTCACTGCCATTGCCATCATTGCCCATGAAATCCCGCAAGAGATCGGCGATTTCATTGTCCTGTTAAATGCTGGCTTTTCCCGCACACGAGCCTTGTTGTACAACTTTATCTGCGGTTTATCAGCGGTAGTGGGTGGCGTGTTGGCTTATTTCTTCTTGGAAAAAGCGCATGCAGCGATGCCATATTTATTGGTGGTCGCTTCTAGCAGTTTTATTTATATTGCGGTGAGTGATCTCATCCCGCAAATGCACCGTCGCCCACACTGGGTCGAGTCTTTACGTCAGACGGTCTTGATTGCTTGTGGCGTAGGGTTTGTGATCCTACTGTCTCTACTGCACTAACAAGCTTTACAGTTCAACAGGCCTTTTGGGGTCTGCGCACCATTCGCTCCAGCTACCTGCATACAGGCGTGAGCCTTTAAAGCCAGCAAGCTCCATCCCCAGAAGATTATGGCAAGCAGTGACGCCAGATCCGCACTGATGAATGACTTCAGAGGCTTTAGTAGTCCCGAGGAATTCTGAAAATTCTTTGAATAACTGCTCAGGAGTTTTGAATGCAGTCGCATTGAGATTATTTTTAAAGAAGCGATTCATCGCCCCCGGAATATGTCCACCAACTGGATCCAGTGTTTCATTTTGACCATGAAAGCGATCTTCAGTTCGTGCATCGATGATTTTGTTTTTCTTTGTCTCTAGATTAGCCACCACTTCATCAACTAGAACCAGCCCCGCATAAGGCATCACTCCAATGGCTTCGGCGCAAGGGGTAGGCGCTCTTGGAATAGAACCCATAGGACCATTCCAAGAATCTAAGCCGCCATCTAGCACCCGAACATTGGCGTGCCCTGTTGCCTTGAGCATCCACCACAAACGGCTGGCATACACAGAGCCTTGTTTGTCATAGGCAACTACTAAGGTATTGGGGTTGATGCCCAAGCGCATTTTAGTTTGAGCCCAGGCTTCTGGACTGGGCAAGGGATGTCTGCCGTTCGTGCCAGTCTTGCTTCCTGAAAGATCTTTATCGAGGTCTACATAAATGGCACCAGGAATATGACTTTCTTCGTAGGATTTTTTGCCGATCAGTGGGTCGACTAAATCAAAGCGACAGTCACAGAGCAATACATTTTCACCACTATTAATGATTTCTTCTAACTGGTTAGCTGAGATTAGAGGAGTCATGATGCTTCCTATTTTTAGTGATGAGGGTTATTAATAAAGGGTATTAATAAAACCGTAAAGTCTGTTTTGATTATGCGCCTTCGAAGTTCATGACGCGGCGATACCACTCATGAAAATGTTGCATGCCATCTTCCATTGGGCTTTGATATGGACCTACTTCATTAATGCCGCGGGCAAGTAGGGCTGCTCGGCCCTGATCCATGCGCTCAGCAATTTCATCATCCTCGATGCAAGTTTCCATATAAGCAGCACGTTCTGCTTCCACAAATTCACGCTCAAACAAAGCAATTTCTTCTGGATAGTAGAACTCAACAATATTGCGCGTTTTACCAGGACCCATTGGGTGCAGTGTTGATACACATAGAACGCCTGGGTACCATTCCACCATGACATTGGGATAGTAAGTAAGCCAAATAGCACCATGGCGTGGGGCTTTACCGTCAAATTGGCGAAGTACAGCTTCATGCCAGTTGCGATAGGTTGGTGAGCCTGGAATTTGTAAATCTTTGTGAATGCCAACGGTTTGAACGCTATGCCAATCACCGAACTCCCAGTGTAGATCTTCGCAAGAAACAAATTTTCCAAGACCTGGATGAAATGGCACAACGTGATAGTCCTCGAGATAAACCTCGATGAATGTTTTCCAGTTGTAGTTACATTCATGTACTTCAACATGGTCAAGAACGTAACCTTCAAACTTGAGGTCATCGGCAACGCCCAGCTTGGCAAGATCAGTGCGCACATCGCGAGGACCTTCAAATAACAAGCCTTGCCAATTTTGTAAAGGGGACTTACCAAGATTTAAACAAGGCTTATCTTCAAAGTGAGGGGCACCCAATAAATTACCGCCTAAGTCATAGGTCCAGCGATGTAATGGGCAAACAATATTGTCGGCTTTACCGCGACCATTGAGCATCAATGCTTGACGATGGCGACAAACATTGGAAAGAAGTTCTACGCCAGACTCATTGCGAACAAGTATGCGACCTTCGTTTTCTGCGCTTAAAGTTTGATAGGAGCCCATTTCAGGCACCATCAATTCGTGACCAACATAGCCGGGGCCCTGCTTAAAAAGCAGTTCAATTTCCCGCTGATACAGGTCAGCGTCAAAATATGCCGAAACCGGCAATTGCAAATTGGACGGCGCAAGCTTCTGCGCGGTAGCCAGATTAGTCATTCTCCCCACCCCCGAAAACGTCAGCCGAAGCTAAGCGGAATAACCAATCCAACCATCGACGGATCGATATTGGAAAGGAAGGGGTGGATTATACCCATCCAAACCGCTTCTCGCTTTAATATGTAGGGCTATCTGTGTGGGAAATACCAAGGAATCCAGCTTATGCCAGCCAAGAAGTCAGAGAGTCAAAAACCCGGTCTTGAGGTCCAAATTGACCCCGATTTGCGCTATGAGCAAGCCGTTAAGGAGCTTGAAAAGCTCATTTCGGATATGGAATCTGGCAAATTTTCCCTAGAAGAAACCTTGTTGGCCTATCAACGTGGCGCAGCCTTGCTTAAACATTGTCAGGGAATGCTGGCCCAGGTTGAGCAACAAGTTCGAGTGTTCGAGGCTTAATTGGGCGCTGCTTTTCAATTTCAGGAGTGGATTGCATCTCACTCTGAGCGAACTGAGTTGGCGTTAGATCGCTTGCTCGATTCCGCGCAAACTACGCCGCATCGTTTACATGAGGCTATGCGTTACGCAGCGCAAGGTGGCGGCAAGCGTATTCGCCCCCTATTAGTTTATGCCGCAGGTCAACTTGGCAATAATGCCGAAAGTAGCGAATCATTGGATGCTGCGGCTGTAGCAATTGAATGTATTCATGCTTATTCATTGGTGCATGATGATTTGCCATGCATGGATGATGATGACTTACGTCGCGGTCGTCCGACAGTGCACAAAGCTTTTGATGAAGCAACAGCATTACTCGTTGGGGATGCATTACAAACGCGCGCTTTTGAAATCTTGGCCAATGCAAATGGTGATGCGCAAGTTCGCCTCAACATGATTTCTGTATTAGCGGCTGCCTCTGGCTCACGCGGTATGGCGGGTGGTCAGGCAATTGATTTGGAAAGTGTTGGCAAGAAATTAGACCTGAATGGTCTAAAGCAAATGCATGCTATGAAAACAGGAGCTTTGTTGTCATGCGCTGTGGAATTAGGCGGTATTGCTGCCCACCTAAATCCAACGCAAATGGTGCATTTGGGAAATTACTCAAAGTCCCTAGGATTGGCGTTTCAGATTGTGGATGACGTGCTGGACGCCACTGCGGATAGTCACACCTTGGGTAAGACAGCTGGCAAGGACGCTGCTGCTAATAAGCCGACCTACGTGACCTTGATGGGTTTAGACTATGCACAGAAGCAGGCTAAAGAGTTACAAGAAACCGCAATCGCTAGCTTAGATAGTTTTGGTGCGGCTGCACAAGCATTAAAAGATTTAGCTCTCTTGGTTGTCAATCGCGGCAAGTAAGAGATCAATCAGAGTAATAAGAGAAATTCATCAGTACAGATTATTTAGGTTCAATGACTTTACATTCCATTAACTCCCCCGACGATCTCAAAAAACTCTCCCGCGAAGAGCTACCAGCTCTAGCTGATGAGTTGCGCGAGTTTGTTTTGGATTCTGTATCCAAGACGGGTGGCCATCTCTCGTCCAACCTGGGAACGGTGGAGCTCTCTATTGCCTTGCACTACGTATTCGATACCCCGGACGATCGTATCGTTTGGGATGTTGGCCATCAAAGTTATCCGCATAAAATTTTGACTGGTCGTCGTGAACGTATGGGTACCTTGCGTCAACACAAGGGTCTATCAGGCTTTCCACATCGCTCTGAAAGTGAGTTTGATGCTTTTGGTACCGGCCATTCATCAACCAGTATTTCTGCAGCGATGGGTATGGCGCGCGCGTTTCAGACCAAAGGCGAGCGACATGTAGCTGTAGCGGTGATTGGCGATAGCGCTATGACCGGTGGGATGGCGTTTGAAGCTATGAACAATGCAGGTGTGTATGACGACTTGCCACTCGTAGTGATTTTGAATGATAACGACATGTCGATCTCGCCTGCTGTGGGCGCTCTTAATCGCCATCTGGCTAGATTACTCAGCGGCAATATTTATTCAGCAACTAAAAAAGGCATTGATAGTGTTTTATCAATTGCGCCACCCTTACGTGAGTTTGCTAAGCGTCTTGAAGATCATGCCAAAGGCATGGTTTCTCCATCTACGATCTTCCAAGAGTTTGGCTTTAATTATTTCGGTCCGATTGATGGCCATGATTTAGATGCTTTGATTCCGATGCTGCAGAACGTACGCCGCTTAGCCTTAGAGGGTCGCGGACCTCAGTTCTTGCACGTCGTGACCAAAAAAGGTCAGGGCTATGAGTTGGCTGAGGCTGATCCTGTTCTGTATCACGGCCCTAGCAAATTTAATCCTGAAGAGGGCGTTAAAAAATCAGCTGCTAGCAAGAAAACATTTACCCAAGTATTTGGTGAGTGGTTATGCGATATGGCGCACGCAGATCCTTTATTGGTTGGCATTACTCCAGCCATGCGAGAGGGTTCCGGCCTAGTTGAGTTTGAGAAGAGTTTCCCTAAGCGTTACTACGATGTCGGTATTGCGGAACAGCACGCGGTCACTTTTGCAGCCGGCATGGCATGCGAAGGTATGAAGCCAGTGGTGGCGATTTACTCCACTTTCTTGCAGCGCGCGTATGACCAACTGATTCATGATGTGGCGATACAAGACTTACCGGTGTTGTTTGCATTAGATCGCGCTGGTCTCGTTGGTGCTGATGGCGCCACCCACGCAGGTGCTTATGACATTCCATTCTTGCGCTGCATTCCAAATATGCTGGTGATGACACCGGCAGATGAGTCTGAATGCCGTGACTTGTTAACTACTGCCTTTCATCAGCCACACCCAAGCGCAGTTCGCTACCCGCGTGGTGCAGGTATTGGCGCTATCCCATCTAAAGAATTGCGTACTCTGCCATTTGGTAAAGGTGAGATTCGTCGTAAATCCACTGCGCCTGCTGGTCAACGTGTGGTGATATTGGCTTTTGGCACTTTGCTCTACCCGGCACTCGAAGTGGCTGAAGGGATTAATGCAACGGTGGCCAATATGCGCTTTGTAAAGCCGCTCGATGTAGATCTCATCCAATCGTTAGCGGCTGATCATGATTATTTTGTGACGATTGAGGATGGGGCTATTGCCGGTGGCGCAGGTAGCGCTTGTTTAGAGGCGCTCTCGAATCTTGGTATTCAGAAACCCCTCTTGCAATTAGGTCTTCCTGATCAATTTATCGAGCATGGTGACTACAGCCTGCTGATGACCAAGTGTGGCTTGGATGTTGAGGGTATTGCTAACTCCATCAAACAACGTTTTCCGGCAATATTGACTGTAAATTCAGCGCTGGTAGGCAAATAAGCCCGTTTTGCCTGAAAATAGAGTGATGAATGACTTGAATCCCGCCTTTCTGAAAGCCAGCGCTATGCCTGACGTGCAATCCACCTTGGATGAGCGCGCACTTCCTATTGAGCAAGTTGGTATTCGTGGCGTGCGTCACCCGCTGACTATTCGCAGCAAGACGGGTAATTTTCCATCGGTTGGAACTTTTGAGATGGATGTGGCTTTACCTGCTCATGTAAAGGGTACACACATGTCTCGATTCATGGCGCTTCTCCAAAAACAAGATGCGGCAGTGGATAGCACTACCATTGTTGCCTTAGTACGCGATATGTTGCCTTTGCTCGATGCTAAAGAAGGTCATGTGCAATTTACTTATACGCACTTCGTTAAAAAAGCAGCACCGGTTTCTGGTGTAGAAAGCTTGATGGATTACGAAGTAACTTGGATGGCAACAGTCAAGCAAAATTCAACGGGCAGCGCTGATGTTGAATTGGGTTTACGTGCACAAGTTCCAGTGATGAGTTTATGCCCCTGCTCAAAAGAGATCTCTGAGTTTGGTGCGCATAATCAACGCTCACATGTCACTATGACTGTAGCGTTAGATTCCAAAACGCAGATGACGGTAGAAGATTTAGTTGCCGCCGCTGAAAGTGAAGCTTCTAGCGAGTTATGGGGATTGCTCAAGCGCCCTGACGAAAAATGGGTGACTGAGCATTCTTATAGCAACCCGAAGTTCGTAGAAGACTTAGTGCGTGATGTGGCCGGCAATCTCAAGGCTGATCAGCGTATTCGCTCTTTTGTAGTGGAGGCTGAGAATTTTGAATCTATTCACAACCACAGTGCATTTGCCAGAATCAGCCATCAGAAATAACAAGCAATAAATCTATTTCAGATTATTGCTTTGCAAATCCCAGCGGGGTTTGATATCAAAGGCTCCAAATGTTGTGGAGCCATTATTTTTTTCGATCATACGTAGCGCTCCAGCAAAGGCAATCATCACGCCATTATCTGTGCAGAGTTCAAGTGGTGGGTGATGCACCTCAAAGCTATTTCGTTGCGCTTTGTCATTGAGCGCAGCACGCAGTTGCAAATTGGCGCCAACACCGCCTGCAAGCACCAAATGTTTGCAAGCTGATTGTTTAAGAGCCTTCTCCGATTTACTGACAAGAACTGCCACGATGGAGTCAACAAAGCTTCTAGCAAGATCCGCATGAAATTGTGTGACCTCTGAAGGATTCGTAATATTTTTTTCTGCAAACTTTTTCACTTGATTGAGGACGGCCGTCTTTAATCCCGAGAAAGAAAAATCTAAATCGCCAGAGTGCAGCATGGGTTTAGGTAAATCAAAAATACCCGGGCGACCTTCTTCTGCCAATTTAGAAATAGATGCCCCACCTGGGTAATCCAAGCCAAGTAATTTGGCCGTCTTATCAAAGGCTTCTCCCGCCGCATCATCCAAGGTTTCGCCAAGCAGCTCGTATTGACCAATCCCTGAGACCTTCATAAGTTGCGTATGGCCACCAGATACCAGCAGGGCGATAAAGGGGAATTGAGGGGTGGTTTGCCCTAAAAGTGGGGAAAGTAGGTGTCCTTCGAGGTGATGTACCCCAATAGACGGTAAATTGAGGCCTTGGGCCAGAGATTTGGCAAAAGCGCTTCCTACCAGGAGGGCGCCAGCCAATCCGGGGCCCTGAGTGAATGCCACGGCATCAATATCGGCTAATTTGAGGCCGGATTGGGCTAAGGATTGGTCTAAAAGGGGTAAAACACGACGAATATGGTCGCGGGAGGCTAGTTCGGGGACAACGCCCCCATAGTCCCGGTGCATGGCGATCTGGGAGTGCAAGCCCTGGCCCAATATGCCCTGGAAGGCCGGTTTACCCTCTTCCCAAGGCGTGGTGTTGTATAAAGCCACCCCGGTCTCGTCACAAGAAGTTTCTATTCCTAAAACAATCATTTTTTTACTTAGCCGTGCTAGAATCGCAATTCAGTTAATTTTTCGATATCTATCGAGCATATACGAGTTAAATAAGTATGACTACAGTCCGCCTCCGCGAAAACGAACCATTTGAAGTGGCATTGCGCCGTTTCAAGCGCACCATTGAAAAGAATGGCCTTTTGACAGACTTGCGTGCACGCGAGTTCTACGAGAAGCCAACGGCTGAACGTAAGCGCAAGAAGGCTGCAGCTGCTAAACGCCATTACAAGCGTATTCGCAGCCAAATGTTGCCTAAGAAGCTTTACTAATAGAATTTAAAAGCTCTCCTCACCGAGAGGCTTTGAAACCCGCTGACGGTGAAACGCAGCGGGTTTTTGCTTTTTAATCACCATTATTAAATGTTCGACGTTTTATATTCAACACCAGGAATAAAGCCATGAGTCTAAAAGATCAAATCACTGAAGATATGAAAAACGCTATGCGCGCTAAAGAAGTTGAGCGCCTTGGAACAATTCGTCTTTTGTTGGCGGCGATTAAGCAACGCGAAGTCGACGAGCGCATTGTGGTTGACGATGCTGGTGTGATTGCGACTGTCGAAAAAATGATTAAGCAACGTAAAGATTCGATCTCTCAGTTTGAAAAAGCCAATCGCGATGATTTAGTTGCGATTGAAGCTGCTGAGATGGTGATTTTGCAAACGTATTTGCCTGCGCAGTTATCCGATGCTGAAGTAGAGGCTGCAGTAGCTGCCGCCGTTGCTTCGACTGGCGCTGCAGGCCCACAGGATATGGGTAAGGTCATTGGCGTACTTAAAGGTCAATTGGCTGGCAAAGCAGATATGGGTAAAGTATCTGGCTTGGTAAAAGCCGCATTGGCGAAGTAAGTAAACTCAGTAGCTAGTCAAGAAAGCAAAATCCTTTCATACTGGCTACATGGCGCTAATTCCACAATCCTTCATTGCCGATCTTTTAAATCGGGTTGATATCGTTGATGTGGTTGGGCAGCACGTTAAGCTAAAAAAAGCGGGCGCGAACTTTCAGGGTTTGTGCCCCTTTCATTCAGAGAAATCCCCCTCATTTTCGGTATCGCCTACTAAACAGTTTTATCACTGCTTTGGTTGTGGCGCTCATGGCTCTGCCATTAGCTTCTTAATGGAGTATTCCGGACTTGGATATGTAGATGCGATCGAGGATCTTGCCCGTTCTGCGGGTTTGGATGTGCCTCGTGAGGAGCGCACTGCGAATGATGTAGCAAGACAGCAGCAAGCAATGGCATTGAGTGAGGTGATGAGTGCTGCTGCTGATTGGTATCGCCAACAACTAAAGGGCAACACTAGGGCGGTTGAGTATTTAAAAGGTCGCGGACTTACCGGTGAGATTGCTAAGCGTTATGCCTTGGGTTACGCGCCTGACGGCTGGCAGGGTCTTGAGGCGGTGTTTGGCGCTTACTCCAACGATGAGATAGCGAAGACCTTGGTGGAAGGCGGCTTGCTTATTCAGGGTGAGCAGTCCGAAGGTGCGAATGTAAAGCGCTACGACCGTTTCCGTGACCGCATTATGTTTCCTATTCGTAATCCCAAGGGTCAAACCATTGGCTTTGGTGGGCGGATTTTGGATCAAGGTGAGCCAAAGTATTTAAATTCTCCTGAGACGCCATTGTTCTCAAAAGGCAATACGCTCTATGGCTTGTTTGAAGCAAGACAAGCGATTCGTGCACAAGAATATGTTTTGGTATGCGAAGGTTATATGGATGTTGTTGCCTTAGCGCAATTGGGGTTCCCCAACGCGGTTGCAACACTGGGTACAGCTTGTACGGCAAACCATGTACGCATGCTACTCAGACAAACCGAGAAAGTGGTTTTCTCATTTGATGGCGACTCTGCTGGTCAACGTGCGGCACAGCGTGCACTTGAAGCATGCTTACCACTCATGTCAGACGATAAAGAAATTCGTTTCTTATTCTTACCGACAGAGCATGACCCTGATAGCTATGTTCGTGCTTATGGCGCACCTGCTTTTGAGAAGGTGATTAAAGAAGCGATGTCTATCTCTAGCTTCTTCTTTAAGGTTGTTAGTGAGGGTCACGAGCAAACTACCCCAGAAGGTCGAGCCCATACCCATCATGCCGCTAAGCCACTTTTACTGTCGATGCCTCCCATTGCTTTGCGTACGCAAATCTTGCGCGAGCTCGCGATTCGTACCAATACTACCCCTGCAGAACTTGAAGCATTTTGTGGGTTAACGGTAGCGCCTGCACCTGTTCGTCAAACTACTTATCAGCCAGCACAGGCCCGCTATCAAGGTGGACAAGGTAATCAAGGCAACCCAAATAGCCAAAATAATTTTTCTAATAATGGCAATCGTCAAGGCGCGCCTTGGCAAGCATCCAAAGGATCTGCAAAAAGAGTTGCCACTCAAAATATAGAGCCACCCAAAGCACCAACGGATTTAGCCGAGCAAATGCTGCGAGTGATTATTCAGTTTCCGCATTTGGGAAAAGCTTTGGATCCGAACAAGCGCGCACTAGCATTGAAGGCGGCAGAGCAGAGATCCGAAAAAGCCCACGCTTTGATGAAAGACCTTTTGTCACAGTGTGACTTGGTTGAGTTGATTCCAGGTGAGGGCAATAAGCCAGCGATCGCGGGTGCCGGTGCATTTGCCATGTTCCAAGATCAACTCTCTCGTAGTGAGTTAGCTCCTCTCTATGAGGTCCTGAGAAATCGAGTGATGGGCTCCGATTTGGAGTTAGAGGGTGCGGCTGCTGATCTTGAGGGGGCGTTCAAAAAGCTGGAGTTAACCCATCTCAAGCAAGAAATGACTGAAATTGCCCAAAAGATCTCTGGAAGCACTGCTTCCGAACAAGATAAGGCCCGTTATCGGGAATTGGGCGAAAAGCTGAAATTCTCCTAAGAATTTACTGAAACACCCCTAGAAATCCTCAGAAATTACCCCATATTTTTAAGTGTTACGGGGGTAAAAAAGTCGCAATCGACTATAATCCTCTGTTCCCAAGAAAAAACCGATTTAATTCAGCCACTTGCGCTTTATTTTGATGAAATTTGGGGTAAGTGGGTAAGTGAGTTACTACGGGGCTGTGTTTCATCAGTCGATATCAACAACAGTAATGTGAGTAAGTGCTAATAAATGCCGAATATTAAGACCAAAAAACCAGCTCCAAAAGCGAAAGCTCCAGCTAAACCAGTAAAAGCGGCTGCAAAACCAGCTGCCAAAGCAAAAACCCCGGCTAAGCCAGTAAAGGCTGCCGCAAAACCAGTTTCTAAAGCTAAAGCTCCAGCTAAGCCAGCTCCAAAAGCGAAGGCGCCTGCTAAACCAGTAAAGGCTGCTGCTAAGCCGGTTACTAAAGTAAAGACTCCTGCGAAGCCGGCCCCAAAAGCGAAAGCACCTGCCAAGCCAGTAAAGGCAGCTGCGAAGCCAGCTCCAAAAGTGCCAGCTAAAGCTCCAGCTAAACCAGCAAAAGCTGCTGCGAAGCCAGCAGCAAAAGCGCCAGCAAAGCCAGTTGCTAAAGCCCCCGTAAAGGTTGTAAAGGCAGAAGTCAAAGTTGAGCCAGTTAAAAAGGGTAAAGCTGCGCCTGCACCTAAAGCTGAACCGGCTAAGGCTGTGAAGGAAGCTAAGGAAGCAAAAGAGACAAAAGAAACTAAAGAAACTAAAGGTAAAAAAGCCCAGGTTGCTGAAGTTGAAGTGCCAGCAGTTGAGGAAGAGAAGAAGCGTGGCCGTAAAGCCAAGGCGGATGCTCCTGCAGAAAATGCGGAGCCAGTTTTAACTGATCGTCAAAAAGCGCGTGAGCGTAAAGCTAAAGAGAAGGCGCTCTTAAAAGAATTCGCAGCACAGCAGTTGGGTACTGAAGAGCAGCAAGAGTTACGTCGTGCTCGTTTGAAGACTTTGATCAAGATGGGTATGTCCAAGGGCTATTTAACCCATGGCGAGATGAATGACGTGATGTCTGACGAGTTGTCTGATGCAGACGCATTAGAGACTTTGATCAGCTTGCTCAACGACATCGGTATTACTGTTTACGAACAAGCACCCGATGCTGAAACTTTAATCCTGTCTGACAACACAGAAGCTGCGGCTTCCGAAGAAGAGGCTGAAGAAAAAGCTGAAGCTGCTTTATCTACAGTTGATTCAGAATTCGGACGCACTACCGATCCAGTACGTATGTATATGCGTGAGATGGGTACAGTGGATTTGCTGACTCGCGAAGGCGAGATCGTCATTGCGAAGAAGATCGAGGCCGGCCTTAAAGACATGGTGATGGCTTTGGCTGCTTGCCCTGTAACGATTGCTGAGATCCTTAGCAACGTTGACAAGATTGCTAGTGGCGAGATGGAGATTGACCAGTTTGTTGATGGTTTGGTTGATCCAAACGCAGAAGATATTAAGCTTGGACCTGAAGAGCCAGAAGTTGATCCGGATGCTGAAGAGGGCGAAGATGACGGCGGTGAAGACGAAGGTGGCGGTGGCGGCGGTGGCGCTGCAACGGCTAACGCCAAGCAATTAGAAGAGTTAAAGCAGATTTCTTTAGAGAAGTTTGCCATCGTTCGCACACAAGCTGACAAGATGCGCCGCGCCTTTGATAAGGATGGTTATAACTGTCCTGCGTATCTGAAAGCGCAAGAGGCAATTCGTGCTGAATTGCTTGGCTTCCGCTTAACAGCGAAGAGTGTTGAGAAGTTATGCGACACCATGCGCTCACAAGTGGATCAAGTATGGAAACTTGAGCGTGGCATCGTTAGCTTGTTGGTAGACAAAGTGGGCGTTAATCGTAGTGAAGTATTAAAAGATTTCCCTAAAATGTCTATGAATTTGACTTGGACTGAGAAGTTACTTAAAGAGAACAAGCCTTACAGCGCACTCTTGCAACGTAATGTTCCTGCGATTCAAGAACTTCAGCAGAAGTTGATTGATATTCAGAAGAATGTCGTTATTCCACTTCCAGAATTAAAAGAAGTAAACAAGCAAATGATCGCCGGCGAGAAGCGTGCCCGCGAAGCGAAACGTGAGATGACAGTAGCCAACTTACGTTTGGTAATCTCGATTGCTAAGAAATACACTAACCGTGGCTTGCAGTTCTTGGACTTGATTCAAGAGGGCAACATTGGTTTGATGAAAGCGGTAGATAAGTTTGAATACCGTCGTGGTTATAAGTTCTCTACCTATGCAACATGGTGGATTCGTCAGGCGATTACTCGTTCGATTGCTGACCAGGCTCGTACGATCCGTATCCCTGTTCACATGATCGAGACAATCAACAAGATGAACCGTATCAGCCGTCAGATCTTGCAAGAAACTGGCCATGAGCCAGATGCTGCAACCTTGGCGCTGAAGATGGAGATTCCTGAAGACAAGATTCGTAAGATCATGAAGATTGCTAAAGAGCCTATCTCTATGGAGACCCCAATTGGTGATGATGAAGATTCTCATTTGGGCGATTTCATTGAAGACGGCAATACATTGGCTCCAGCTGAAGCAGCATTGCATGACTCTATGCGTGATGTGGTGAAAGACGTTCTCGATTCATTGACACCGCGCGAAGCAAAAGTATTGCGTATGCGCTTTGGTGTTGAGATGAGCACTGATCACACCCTCGAAGAAGTCGGCAAACAGTTTGACGTTACTCGTGAGCGTATTCGTCAGATCGAAGCTAAGGCTCTGAGAAAAATGCGTCATCCAAGCCGTAGCGACAAACTCAAGACCTTCCTCGAGGAAGATTGATCCAAGACTAACGGGCCCATAGCTCAGTTGGTTAGAGCAGAGGACTCATAATCCTTTGGTCCCAGGTTCAAGTCCTGGTGGGCCCACCACAGATAAAATGCCAACCTTCGGGTTGGTATTTTTTTTGGCTATTAAGTTGATATATGTCTAGAAGAGTTGACTCGAGTCTATAGGCTGGGATTTTCAGTTGGTGCAGTCGCTAAATAAGTCTTTATAGTAAGTCATTATGAAAAGAGAAAATTTCCTATCTTCTGTGCAGGCCTGGTTTGAGCAAGGTGAACTGCAAAAAGCGCTGGCTAGCCGTATAGCATATAAAACGGAAGGCGACTTGCCAGTTGCACCACAAGAACTCTGGGGTTACTTGCAGGATGAAATTACGCCATACCTAGAAAAGATGGGGTTTGTTTCGGAGATTTTTGATAATCCTATTTCTGGGGCAGCGCCAATCTTGGTTTCCAGGCGAATTGAAGATGTCAATTTACCAACCTTATTAATTTATGCCCATGGTGATGTAGTAAATGGTCAAGATACTCGCTGGCAGGAAGGTTTAAATCCATGGTTACTATCGCAAGATGGTGAACGCTGGTATGGTCGCGGCTCGGCTGACAATAAAGGTCAGCATACTATTACTTTATTCGGCTTAGAAAGAGTCTTAAAGGCTCGTGAAGGTGTATTGGGTTTTAACGTTACCGTATTAATGGAGATGGGAGAAGAGGCTGGCAGCCCTGGCTTAGGAAATTTTTGCGAGAGCCAGAAGGAATTACTTAAAGCTAACTTACTTATTGCAAGTGACGGCCCTCGCGTTAACGCTGAAACGCCAACTATTTTTTTGGGATCAAGAGGACTCGTCAACTTTAGTCTGCAAGTTAAATCTCGAGATAAGGCCTACCATTCTGGCAATTGGGGCGGAGTTCTTGTAAATCCAGCTACTCGTTTAGTTCATGCATTAAGTCATTTGGTTGATGCTCATGGCAAGATTTTATTGGATGACCTTAAGGCTCCAGCGCTCGATCCTCTAATAAGAGATGCATTGAAATCAGTTGTAGTCGGTAAAGGCAAAGATGACCCTGCAATAGATCTTGCTTGGGGGCAGTTGGGATTAACGCCAGCCGAGAAATTGATTGCAAGCAATACCTTAGAAATTCTGGCTCTTGGTTCTGGGCAACCGGATCGCCCAGTTAACGCTATCCCCTCACAGGCAATCGCACATTGTCAATTGCGCTTTGTTGTTGGAACAGACTGGAATAATTTGTTAAAGCATGTGCATGATTATCTAGTCAAGTTAGGATTTGATGATGTTGTGGTGAGGGTAAATGCATTCACGCCGGCTACACGTCTTGATTTGAAAAATCCCTGGGTTAATTGGGTTAAGTCCTCCATTGAAAAAACTACGGGCAAACAGGCAACGGTTTTACCTAATCTAGCCGGCTCATTGCCGAATGATGTGTTTGCGGACATTTTAGGGTTACCAACGATTTGGGTACCACATTCTTATCCAGCATGTAATCAGCATGCTCCTAATGAGCATATGCTTAAACCAGTTGCTGCTGAAGGCCTGAAAATGATGGCGGGCATATTTTGGGACTTAAGTGAAAAATCTACTGCTACAAATTTTTCCTGGAACTAATTATTTTTTAGGCATTTAAAAATGAATGTAATGAATAAAATCAGACTGTACTTTTTAAGTGCAATTCTTTTTGTAATGAGTACAGTAGTTCAGGCTCAATCATGGCCAAGTAAGCCCCTGAATTTAATTGTTCCCTTTCCTCCTGGGGGAGCAACTGATGTTTTAGGTCGCGTCTTATCAGAGGCTTTGCCGCCAAGGTTAGGCCAGCCGGCGATTGTAGAAAATAAACCAGGCGGCTCAACTGTCATTGGTGTGATGGCAGCCCTTCGCGCGCCCGCAGATGGATATACGGTGCTGGTATCTGCGAGCAGTAGCTTTGTTGTATTGCCCGCATTGCGCTCCAATCTTCCTTACGATATTGAAAAAGATATCTACCCAATTAATCTTTCCGTCACTACACCTTTGGTAATTGTTACCTCAACAGATAAGCCTTATATGAAGCTTGCTGATTTAATTGCACAAGCCAAGGCTAAGCCTAAATCTTTGAGATACACAAGCTATGGTCCGGGCACAACCCCGCACTTGGCGACAGAGATTTTTGCAGGTGCTGCACAAATTGATGTTGAGCCCATTCCATACAAGGGTAGTAGCGATGCTATTTTGTCTCTGATTCGCGGTGATGCTGATTTTGGTTTGGAGACTATCGCAGCAGCAGGAGCCCAAATCAAAGCAGGTAAGTTGCGTGCACTTGCTGTTACCTCTCCTTCACGCTCACGTTTTCTGCCCGATGTCCCTGGATTAGATGAGTTGCGTTTACCGGCAGCAACCTTCGAGGTTTTTTATGGAGTTGCTTTGTCATCTTCGGTTCCAAAGCCAATTGCTAGCAAGTTTGCAAAAGCTGTATCAGAGGCTATGAACACCTTAGAGGTAAAGGAGAGGATGGCAGGTCAATCACTTGAGGTTGCTAATAAAGGGCCGGAGGCTATGGCAACCTTTATGAAGGCTGAAATTGCCCGCTTTAAGGCATTAAACAAGCGTCTCAATATTCAACTGGAGTAGTTATGGCTATAAAAGCAGCCGTTTTTCCTATGCTCCGGTTGGCGGATTAGAAATGAAAAACCAACCCTTGGATTGATTTTTTTGTTGGTTTCTATAAAGCTTAGATAAGTTAGTTATTTCGGTAAAAGAATAATTTCTCCGACACCGGAATGATCATGTTTATTGCCATAGCTTCGACTGAATTCGGCTTGAGCAAACTCTCCAGAGCAGTGGCCTGCTGCGATCCTTTCAATACCCCATTTATTTTTAAAGTTTGAAACAATTTCAGTAATTTGTTGATCGCTGACATCAACTAAATGTAGTCCGCCGGCTAGTGTGTATATATTCGGATCAATTTCGGCGGCTGCCGTTAATATCTTTTCAATTCCAGGATGTGAGCACCCGACGATTACTGCTAATCCCTTAGGGGTCTTGATTGCTAATGAGAGTTCATTTAATTCCATCGTTCCTTTTTTCTCGGAAACGGTTTTAAAAAGGTAGAATCCCGGCATTACTTCTGTGGGCTTATCAATCAAGGTAATGTTGGCTGTTGGCCAAGCTGAGTCAACCTTGTACTTATCTTCGTACTTACCGTCAAAGTAGTGCAGATCTTGAGGAACATCATCCACTTTTCTGGAAATTAATTTTCCAAGTGGGCTAGCTCCATGGATTGGGTTGCCAAATGATCCTGCTTCGGTAGGTGCATAAAACTGAACCTTAGGGTTCTGCTCCAGAACAAATTGGAGTCCTGATGTGTGGTCACCATGCCTATGGGATAGGACAACAAAGTCTAAGTTCTTTAGGTTAATTTTGAGCTTCTTGACGTTATCAGCAAAGACTTTGTATTGTCCGCCGGTATCGAAGAGGATTCGCTTGCCGCCGTATTCGATGAGGGCTGCATATCCCCAGCCACGACCAAGATCAGAAGGTTTTCCAAACGCGTCATAAATAATTGTGATTTGGGCGGGCTTGTTATTTTGAGCAAGTAAAAAGCTCGGAATACCAATGATGCTTGATGCGGCTAGAGCTTTAAGAATTAGGCGACGATTCATGATCCCTCCTTAGATACTGCTAGTCTAATTCCATAAAAAAGTTTCAGTAGATACCCTTATCTTGCCCTGATTCAACCCGGCATTAATTGCCCATTTGCAGCTTCCAGCAATGCCACTAGACTCTACTTCAGTTCATTGGCTATAGTAAACAAACGAGCGTTACTTAAAGTAATACCTGTCAGTTTCAAATAAAAACTGTTTGGAGTAATGAAGTGTTAGATGGTTGCTCCAAAAATCCCTTTTGTTTTCAAAACCAAAGGGTGAGAGACTATTCTTTGTGGCCTTGTTAATCCAGTCACAGAAATACTCGCGGACCGATAATCAAGCGACATAACCTCATGAAATCCTGGTGGTTTTTTTGGATATCTACTCTCATAATCCTTTGGTCCCAGGTTCAAGTCCTTGTGGGCCTACCAGAAAAGGAAACCCTCATCAGAAATGGTGAGGGTTTTGTCTATTTGGGAGCGCTTGATAGTAATATCATGCAAAGATTATTAGCTTATACAAAAATTCTTGGAGACAAAATGAAAATCAATAAAAAGCTCTTTATTGGCTTACTTGCTTTCTTGGGATTTTCCCAAGCCTTTGCTGCAGGGAAAATCGAGATGAATGAATACATGATTCAGAGTGATACCCCTGGGATCTCTCTTTATCTGCGGAATAAGCATTTAGCGGGAATGAAAACGTTCTCACCTGATAAGACATTACTCTATGTTCATGGCTCTACCTATCCATCTGAAACCGCTTTTGATTTGTCATTGGGTGGCACATCTTGGATGGAATACATTGCCTCTAAAGGTTATGACGTTTGGTTGGTAGATTTGCGTGGTTACGGTAAATCCACGCGTCCACCAGAGATGGATCAACCTGCCGAGCAAAATCCTCCTTTGGTACGCACTAATGTTGCCGTAAGTGATGTCTCGAGTGCGGTTGATTACATTCTGAAGAAGCGCAATATCAATAAGATAAATTTACTTGGATGGTCATGGGGAACTACCATCATGGGCAAATACACCACCGAGAATAACCAAAAGGTAAATAAGTTAGTTTTATATGCTCCACAATGGTTGCGTCAAGGCGGTGCTCCATTGACTGATAAGGGCGGTCAGCTAGGCGCTTATCGCGTTGCCTCGGTGGCCGATGCCAAAAATCGCTGGCTGACTGGCGTTCCAGAAAATGCAAAAGCTAGCTTAATTCCACAAGGGTGGTTTGAGAAATGGGCTGCGGCAACATTTGAGACTGATCCATGGGGTAAAACCCAGGAACCAAAAAAACTGCGTGCGCCCAATGGTACCGTTCAAGATGCTCGTGAATTCTGGACGGCAGGTACGCCTGTTTATGACCCTAAAGATATTCGTGTGCCAGTAATGTTGGTGCACGCAGAATGGGATGCTGATTTACCAAGCTACATGATGTACGAGTATTTCACTAAGCTAGAGAATGCACCATACAAAATCATGTTGCAAATCAGTGAGGGCACTCACACCATCATTATGGAAAAGAATCGTATGTTGATGTTTACTGGCGTCCAGGAGTTCTTGGATAGTTCATTTAAACCAGAAAAATAATAGAAGTCTTTAAAATAATTTAGGAGGTTGGATGAAACTAGCTAGCTTGAAAACTGGCGATCGTGACGGGGCACTACTTGTTGTATCTAAAGACTTGAGCCGCGCAGCCTTAGTTCCGCAGATTGTAAAAACTATGCAAAAGGCTATTGAGAATTGGGTTTCGATTCAACCAAGTCTGTCAAAGATTTATGAGCAACTAAACGCTAATACCTCAAGTGAAGCCTTTGATCTGGATGTATCAAAATTAGAAAGCCCATTTCCAAGAAGTTATCAGTTTTTAGATGGCTCCGTATATTTGCACCATATGGAAAAGGCTCGTAAGGCTAGGGGTGCTGAGATGCCGCCTAATTACAAAACTGAGCCTTTGATGTATCAGGGCTTGTCAGACCGATTCTGTGGCCCCGAAGAAACTATGGTGTTTCCAGAGGCGACTTTGGAGCCAGACTACGAGGCTGAAGTTGCAATTGTTGTCGATGACGTACCAATGGGGACTACTAAGACTGATGCTGGTAAGCATATCAAGCTGGTAATGCTTTTAAATGATTACACATTACGAGCTTTAACTAAAACAGAGCTCCCTAAGGGCTTTGGATTTTTGCAGGCTAAGCCTACAAGCGCATTTTCACCTGTCGCAGTTACTTTAGATGAGTTGGGTGATGTGTGGGATGGTGAGAAATTACATTTGCCACTAATTTCTGGAATTAATGGCATGCGTATGGGTCAGCCAAATACTGGTCAAGACATGTTCTTTACCTATCTTGATTTAATTGAACATGCGTGCCGCACTCGGTCCCTAAGTGCAGGCACCATTATTGGTGCTGGGTCAGTAACCAATCAGGATGAAGCTAGTGGGTTTGGTTGCGTAGCTGAGGCTCGCATACATGAGCAAATGGTTCATGGAAAAGCCAGCACCCCGTTTTTGAAAAATGGGGACGAGGTCTATATCGAAATGTTGGATGACCATGGTCGCTCTATATTTGGTGCTATACGTCAAAAAATTAAAACTGTATAAAAAATGTTGATTAAAACCTTTTTATTCTCGGCATTTATAGCTGGCTCAGTCTGCGCTCAAACATCATCATCTGATAAGCCAATTACTTTAGTGCAGGGATTTGGTGCGGGCGGAAATTCTGACACTATTGCACGCATTATTGCCCCTGGCCTATCTAAAGAGTTGGGGCAACAGGTAATTGTTGATGCAAAGACGGGAGCCGGAGGTAATATCGCTAGTGCTGCAGTTGCTAAATCAGCGCCTGATGGCAATACCTTGATATTGATGACTGGAGGTCACGCAGTTTCTGCCGCTTTATATAAGCAGCTCAACTTTAATCCAATTGAGGATTTTGATTGGATTTCTATAGTGACACAGTTTCCATTTGCAGTTTCTGTCAGTGAGGAGAGTAAATTTAAGACCTTAGCTGATGTGATTAAGGCCGCTAGAGTAATGCCTGATTCGATCTCCTACACCTCGGTTGGAATTGGCTCAACTCAGCATTTATCTGGCGAGTTATTTGCTTCCATGGCTGGCGTAAAAATGATGCACGTGCCCTACAAGGGAGGGGCAGGACCCTTACAAGATGTTTTAGGCGGGAGGGTAGATGTCATGTTTGACTCTATTACCGTCACTAAAACTCAGATGGAAACGGGAAAGTTGAGGGCGCTAGGAGTTACTTCTTTGAAGCCATATAAGTTGTTGCCAGGAGTCTCCCCGGTTGCTGACGCTATCCCTGCGTATGAGGTTACTTCATGGACTGGTTTGGCCGCGCCAAAGGGCATGAGTCCTGAGGTATTAAAACGTTTGCATGTTGCTGTAATAAAAGTATTGTCAGATCCAGAAGTCATTGCCAAACTTGAAAATACAGGTGGGTTGGTTACGCCGTCTAGCTCAAGTCCTCAAATGAAGCAATACGTCACCGATCAAATTACCAAATGGAAAAGGGTGGTGGCTATGGCCAACATCTCCAAACAATAGTCTCCGGAGGTTCAAATGCTTTGCAAAAGGCTTCATCATGCTGCATATCGTTGTCTCGATGCTAAGGAAACGGTACAGTTTTACACCCAAATATTGGGTTTGAAGTTTTCACATGCCATGGGTGAGGATCATGTTCCTTCTACTGGTTTGTACAGCCCACATATCCATATCTTTTTTCAAATGGAAGATGGTAGCTGCATTGCATTTTTTGAGTGTCCAAAAGATCCTGGGAGTATCAAGGATAAGGAGTCACCAGACTGGATACAGCATTTTGCCTTTAAGGTCGAAAGTCTAGAGGTACTCATAGAGGCTAAAAAAGATTTAGAGAAAAAAGGGGTTAAAGTTTTAGGACCTACGAACCATGATGATTTCATCACCTCTATTTACTTCTTTGATCCATCTGGTCATCGCCTAGAGTTAACTGCAGATACTTGTGTGGCCTCTATGTACCCATTCTTTGAAGCTGAGGCGCCTAAAGTCTTGGCCTTATGGGATGAAACCCATGACTGGTCTCAAAGAGAAAAGCTTTTTGGCTCAAAGACTGGTTATAAGAGATAGCATCCGCATCCTTTAAAGGATAAAAATCAGCGCTAAAAAATATTGTGAGGAGACAAGCATGAATCACCAAAGACGAAAGTTATTGCAGTGCACCCTTGGGGTTGCAGCACTCCCTGTCCTGGGGAGTGTTGGAAGCAGTTTTGCGCAACAAGGGCTATCAGCTCCAGGCGGATATGACTTGTTGATAACGGGTGCACGCGTGATTGATCCATCTCAAAATCTTGATGCTGTAATGGATATTGGAGTTCGCAGCGGCCGCATCGTTGAGATACAAAAAAACTTGCCAAGAGACAAGGCTGCGCAGCAAATCAACGCAGTGGGAAAAATTATTACCCCTGGTTTGGTAGATTTACATGCTCATACCTATCCCCAAGCTTCCGCAATTGGCTTGCCTGCTGATGAGTTAGTACATTTTACTGCTACAACAACTTTTGTTAGTGCTGGCGATGCAGGCGGTAATAATTTCTCTGCCTTTAAAAACTTTATTCAAGCCCAGGCTCGTAGTCGTATGTTCGCTTTTGTACACATCTCATCAATTGGTTTAGCTGGCTATCCAATTGGTGAGATGAGAAACATTGATTACGCTAATATTGATTTAGCAGCGCGAGTAGTGAATGAGAACCCCGATCTAGTACTTGGCATTAAGGTGAGAGAAACATTGGATGTGGTGGGTGAGAACGGCATTGAGCCTTTGCGCAGAGCAAGAGAAGCGGCGGAGCGCTCAGGCATAAAGGGTACTCGAGTGATGTGCCATATTGGTAATGCTCCTGGCGATCTTGGGAACTTGTTGGACCTCCTGCGTCCAGGTGATATCTTGACTCATGCCTATAGTGGCGCTGGCAACAATACGGTGCAAAACGGTAAGCTCATTGCCGCAGCCTTAGAGGCCAAGAAACGGGGTGTAATTATTGATGTTGGGCATGGCGGTGGAAGTTTTGACTTTACGGTTGCTGAGCCTGCCATTCAGCAGGGTCTGATGCCGGATACGATCTCAAGTGATTTGCATGCATTTAGTGGCAACTCTCCCAGCATTCCCTATTTGCCAAATGTCATGAGCAAGTTCTTAACCTTGGGCTTTAGCCTGAACCAGGTGATTGCTATGGCTACTAATAGACCTGCGGCAATTATTAATCGCGATCCTTTGTTAGGCACACTAAAGAAAAATGCGTCGGCAGATATCTCTATATTTGATTTGGTTGAGAAGCCTGTCGAATGGTTAGATACTCGCAGCAATAAGCGTCCTGGAATGTACAGCTTAGTTCCAGTACAAACGATTCGTGCTGGTAGACCTTTCGGTAGACCTTTTGTTTCTCCGTTTGGATGGTGAAGTTGACGCTATATCAAAGATGCTGAGATCAAAAGCTTAGATTCTTCAATTAGAAAAGTAAGTAATGTCAAAAAAATTACACGTAGGAATTCTGGAGGGTGATGATATTGGTCACGAGATTGTGCCAGTTGCGGTAGAGGTTGCTAAGGCAGCAGCGAATATTCACCAGGTTGATATTGAGTGGGTACCATTGCCAGTCGGGCGTCGTGCGCTTGATATCCATGGCCATACCCTGCCACCAGAAACCTTAGAAACGCTGCATACTTTAGATGGTTGGATCTTGGGTCCCATTGGACATCGAGCTTATCCAAAGCAAGTGAATGCAATTAATCCCCATCCTATATTGCGCAAGCAATTTAATTTATTTGCAAACGTAAGACCAACACGCTCTTATCCAGACATAGGCTGTCTTCGTGATGATATTGATTTAATTATTGTTCGTGAAAATAATGAGGGCTTTCAGCCAGACCGGAATATGTTAGTTGGGAATGCAGAGTTTCGTCCAAGTGATGAGATGACGCTTTCAATGCGCGTAATTACTAGAACCGGCAGTCGACGTGTGGCCCAGGCTGCGTATGAACTTGCACGACAGCGAAAGAAGCATTTAACATATGTACATAAAGATACCGTCTTTAAGTTGGGTTGCGGGATGTTTGTTGAGGAATGCAAAAAATTAGCACCCGAATATCCAGATGTGCTAGTTGATGATGTGATTGTGGACACTATGGCAATGCGCCTCGTACGCGACCCTCAGAACTTTGACGTAATTGTCACCACTAATATGTTTGGCGACATCCTATCGGATGAAGCGGCAGGTCTCGTGGGTGGTTTAGGTATGGCGCCTGGTTTATGTATTGGCGATGGCGATGTGGCGATGGCGCAAGCGACCCATGGCTCGGCACCGGATATTGCTGGCAAAGGCATTGCCAATCCCTATTCCATAATTGAATCAACCCGCATGATGTTCGATTGGCTCGGGCATAGTAGAAATATCCCCGAGGCTGTGGCGATGGCAAGATCAATGTCAGAGGCAACCACGATAGCCCTAGCAAATCCGAATGCTCGGACTGGAGACATTAATGGCAAGGGTAATACCGCTTCAATGGCTAAAGCAATATTGGAGGCTTTGAAGTAATGTATTGAGATTGGATTTGTTGATATGCTTATAAAGATCGCGATGGAGAGTATGAGCAACAGCGCAGATCATGACGATTAACGTAGACTCCTACTAATATGGCTTGTTGTTGCGCTATAAAACACCAGCCTTTCTCCAGCGAGTGAAGCTTTCTTAAAATGGATTCAAAAGAGCGCCTGAGAAGGGGTTGGGATATTATTATTGTTTATACACAATAATTAAATATTGCACTTCTCAACATAAAAGTTCTATTAGATACTGCCATTATGAGTTCCCAAGCAAAACAAAATCCACTAGATGTGCTGGTCATTGGCGGCGGCAATGCCGCTCTTTGCGCCGCTCTTATGGCAAGAGAAGCTGGGGCTTCTGTATTGGTTTTAGAGGCTGCCCCAAGGGAATGGCGAGGCGGTAATTCAGCGCATACCCGCAACATTCGCGCAATGCATGAGCAACCGGAAGATGTCATGCTGGAATCCTATCCGGAAGAAGAATACTGGCAGGATATTTTGAAGGTAACCAGTGGCAAGACAGATGAAAAAATGGCTAGATATGTCATACGATCTTCATCTCAATGTCGCAAATGGATGAAGCATCATGGAGTGCACTTTCAGCCACCTTTATCAGGGACTCTTAATTTATCCCGTACTAATGCATTCTTTATGGGTGGTGGTAAAGCCTTAGTGAATGCCTACTACCGAAGTGCCGAGAAGTTGGGCGTAGAAATTCGCTACAACTCACCAGTAGATAAACTAGAAATCCAGAGTGGAAAATTTATAGCTGCTTATGTAGGTAATGAACGAATTGAGGCAAAGACTTGTGTCTTAGCTGCAGGTGGTTTTGAATCGAATCGCGAGTGGCTAAAAGAGGCTTGGGGTATTAATGAGTATGGCGAATCTCCAGCGGATAACTTTTTAATACGCGGCACCCAATACAATAAGGGTGTTTTGCTTAAGCAATTGATTGGGCTGGGTGCGGATTCAGTGAGCGATCCAACTCAGGCCCACATGGTTGCGGTCGATGCGCGAGCGCCTTTATATGACGGCGGTATTTGTACTCGCATTGATGCAGTTTCCTTTGGAATTGTTGTTAATAAAAATGCACAACGCTTTTCTGATGAAGGTGAAGACTTTTGGCCCAAGCGTTACGCCTTCTGGGGAAGATTGGTTGCTCAGCAGCCCGGCCAAATTGGCTATTCCATCATCGATTCCAAAGTATTGGGCCGTTTTATGCCACCGGTATTTCCAGGCGAAAAAGCAGATACCCTTGAAGAGTTAGCGAAAAAGCTTGGTATAGATCCAAGCGCCTTGGTGCAAACAGTGAGTGCATATAACGCAGCATGTCGAGTGGGCACTTTTGATCATACGATCATGGATGACTGTTACACCGAAGGTCTAGACCCACCAAAAACACATTGGGCCTTGCCGATAGATAAAGGTCCTTTTTATGGTTATGCAGTTCGACCTGGCGTTACATTTACCTACTTAGGTTTAAAAACCGATGAAACTGCAGCGGTTCGTTTTAATAATCAACCAAGCGTGAATTTATTCGTAGCTGGAGAGATGATGGCTGGAAATGTATTGGGTAAAGGTTATGCAGCAGGTATTGGCATGGCGATTGGAACAGTATTTGGGCGAATAGCGGGAAGTGAAGCAGCAAAAGCAGCGTTACATCATAGGAGCCATTCCCATGCAGCAACTTAAATCCTTAATTTTGGAAGCGAGTGCTTTAGGCTCAAATGCGCCAGAAGTAGAGGCGGCTCGTATGTTGACTATCTGCAATTCCTGCCGATACTGCGAGGGATTTTGTGCGGTCTTTCCTGCTATGACGAGACGGATAGAGTTTTTGCCTGCTGATGTGAATTTCATGGCAAATCTTTGTCATAACTGTGGGGCATGTTTGTATGCTTGCCAATACGCTCCACCACATGAATTTGCTGTAAATATTCCAAAAGTAATGGCACAAGTTCGTAAGGACACCTATATTGCTTATGCATGGCCAAAGGCCTTTGGCTCTTTATATAAATCAAATGGGGTGGCCGTTTCAATGGCGGCATCCCTTTCGCTCATTTTATTTTTACTGCTAACGCTGGTAGTGAATGGAACCCTAACTTCTGGTCCGCTTAACGGAAATTTTTACGCAATCTTTTCACACAATACCTTGGCAATCATGTTTGGCGCAGTTTTTGGATTTTCAATAATTGCCCTGCTAATTGGTTTGCAGAATTTCTGGCGCGGCATTGATCCGGGTCTTTCCTCGGGGGGTGCGGTCGCCGAAGCGACACATGACGCATTAACTTTGAAGTATCTTGGCGGTGGTCATGGAGAGGGCTGTAATAACGAAGACGATGCTTTTACTTTGTGGCGTAAGCGGTTTCACCATTTCACTTTTTACGGCTTCATGCTTTGCTTTGCGGCTACTAGCGTAGCAACTTTGTATCACTATTTACTGGATTTACATGCTCCATATGCGCTCAATAGTATTCCAGTCATTTTAGGAACGCTTGGCGGTATTGGTTTGCTGATTGGACCTGCAGGCCTACTATATTTGAATTTTAAGAGAAATGCTGAGCATGGAGATGCTTCTCAAAAACCAATGGATAGAGCATTTATTCTGCTGCTTTTCTTCATTAGCGCCTCAGGCTTAGCTCTCTTAGCCTATCGCGATACTAGTGCAATGCCTGCATTACTTGCTACCCATTTAGGCTTTGTGATGGGCCTCTTTTTAACAATGCCTTATGGGAAATTTGCCCATGGATTCTATAGGCTTGTAGCGCTTTTAAAGAATGCAATTGAAAAACGTCAACCCAACAAACTTGGCTTAAGTGGAGAATAGTAAAAATGATTACTACGAAACAGAAAAATATCTTTAATGTATTTCTAAGTCTTACATTAAGCTTACTTACTTACCCAGCATATTCTCAAGAATTTCCGCCTAAAAAGACGATCACTATGGTCGTTGGATTTGCAGCGGGTGGAGCTGCAGATACGGCAGCTCGGATCATTTCAAAAAAACTCAGTGAGAACATTGGTGCAAATGTGGTTGTCGATAACCGTGGTGGCGCAGGTGGAAATATTGCACATCAGTTTGCTGCTAATGGACCTACCGATGGCAGTACCATCCTATTTGGCTCAGTTGGACCGCTAACCATTGCTCCACATATGATGAAGCTTCCGTACGATCCCTTTAAGGATCTTTCGCCAATCACGATGGGGGTTAATTTCCCAAATATTCTTGTGGTCAATTCGGGTACTGGCATTAAAACGTTTGCAGAGTACATTGCTTATGCTAAAAAAAATCCTAAAAAATTAGAATATGCATCTACTGGACCTGGCTCTGCATCGCATCTAGCGGGAGAATTGCTAGACGAAATGGCTAGCATTCAAACGGTACACGTGCCTTACAAGGGTGGAGCGCCGGCGCTACAAGATTTACTAGGTGGTCGTGTTGCGGCATATTTCTCGACCTACAGTACGTCTCAAGCCTATATCGAAAATGGGCAACTGATTCCTTTGGCAGTTACGGGGCCGCAGCGCCTTAAATCGCTACCTAAAATCCCAACCATTGCCGAATCTGGATACGCTGGTTTTAATGCGACTAATTGGTATGCCTTTGTTGCCTCATCTAAGGTACCAGCTCCGATATTAGATCGCTGGAATGTGGAGATTGTGAAGGTTCTAAATTCGCCTGATGTAGTGAGGCAATTGAATGATCATGGTCTTACTCCAATGCCTACCTCGCGCGAGGAACTAGGAAAATATATGGCCAAAGAATCATTAACTTGGGGCCGGCTTATCAGGGAAAAGAAAATCACAGGCGAATAATATTTAGTGGACGCAGCTAAACCACCCTTGGAGATTTTTTCAGTGTTGCCGATTATAATAATCGCTCTCTCATAAAGGGATTTGGGGTATCGAATTTAGATATTCACTCCCAAAATCCCGGTGATTTTCTTTGAATATCTACCCTCATATTCTGTTGGTCCGAGGCTCGAGATCTGGTGGGTCCATCAGAAATGGTGGGAGTTTTATCTTTGTGTAATATCTACTTATGTCAATAAAAAATCCCCATGCTTTATAGCCGGGTTTAAGAATATACAATTTTTTGCATAGGCTAATCTCAACAGAATGAAGACAATTTTTCGCGCGCTGTTAACCGCACTATTCTTAATTTCATATTGCAACGCACAAAGTTCTGCGCCCCCTTTTCCTAATAAACCTGTAACGATTGTGGTTGCCTATGCCCCAGGGGGCCTGGGTGATGTTCTAGCTAGACGATTGGCAGATAAGCTGAGTATTCGCACAAAACAAACTTTTGTAGTTGAAAACAAGCCAGGGGCTACAGGGGCCCTAGCCACAAGATATGTTGCCAAATCAAAACCTGATGGTTACATCCTCCTTTTAGGCCAAACTGGCGAAATGGTGATCAATCCAATTGTGAATAAGGATGTGGGCTACGACACCAATAAAGATTTCAGGCCCGTAGCACTAATAGGGGATGCCCCACTCATTCTTGCCGCACCAGGAAACTCTAGCTATCGCACCCTCCCTGAATTTATTAAGCTCGCCAAAGCAAAACCAGGATCAATGACTTACGCCTCATCAGGTAGCGGGACGCCCGGACATTTAGCTGCGGCATCCCTAGCGCAAGATATGAATATTAATATGGCGCATGCCCCCTATAAGGGAGCTGGGCAGGCAATGACTGATTTGCTTGGCGGTCATGTCGATATCTTTTTCTCAAGCGCACCCGCTGTTATTCCTCATATTGAAAGTAAAGCTCTCAGAGCGCTTGCGGTATCTTCCGAAAAGAGAATGGCCATTCTTCCTGAAGTGCATACCGTATCCGAAGATGCCATTAAGGGATTTAACTTTACACTTTGGGGAGGTATTTTTGCCCCCGTAGGCACTCCAGATTATGTTGCAAATTACTTAAATGCTGAAATTAACGAGGTATTAAAAGATCCGTCCTTTAGCGGCCCCTTAGAGAAGGATGGCTTATTCATTAAGATAAATTCACAAGCCGAGTTCATGGAATTCATTAAGCGTGAAACCATCAAATACAGCAAACTATTAAAGACTATTGAAATTAAGAACGACTAGATTCAAAATAAAGAAGAAGAAATGAAAATCATCATCATTCCTGGGGACGGTATTGGCCCAGAAACCATGGCTGTAACAACTCAAGTATTAGAGAGCGCCTCCGCTAAATTTAATTTAGGCCTAGTGCTAGAGCAAGAAATTGCTGGACATAGCAGCCTAGAAAAATATGGGAGCACCGTTACCTCAATACTGCTTGAAAAAGTAAAGGCAGCTAATGGTCTCATGCTCGGACCCATGGCAACGTATGATTTCAAAGATGAGTCTAAAGGCGAGATTAATCCTTCTAAATTTTTTAGAAAAGAATTAGATCTATTTGCCAATATTCGTCCGTCGCGCACATACCCAAAGGTGCCGACCTGTGTAAAGCCCTTTGATCTAGCTGTCGTACGAGAAAATACTGAAGGCTTTTATGCTGATAGGAATATTGAATCTGGCGGCAGCGAAATGCTCATTACGCCTGATGTAGTTATTTCTCTGAGAAGGATTACCAGGCAATGTTGTGAACGTATTGCAAAAGCAGCTTTTGAGCTAGCAATGACTCGCAAAAAGCATATCACCATTGTTCACAAAGCGAACGTCCTCAAAATTGGTGATGGTATGTTTATCGAAATTTGCAAAGCCATTGGCCAAAACTATCCACAAGTGCAAATTGATGATTTCATTGTTGATGCCATGATGGCTCATGTTGTGCGTGCACCAGAACGCTTTGATACTATCGTCACAACTAATATGTTCGGAGATATTTTGTCTGACCTTACGGCGGAGCTATCTGGCAGTCTTGGCCTAGGTGGTTCGCTTAATGCTGGGGAGCAATACGCCATGGGCCAGGCAGCACATGGCTCTGCGCCTGATATTGCTGGTAAGGATATCGCTAACCCATTCTCGCTTGTTCTATCAGCAGCCATGCTCTTGAACTGGCATGGCCAAAAAACTACTCAAGTTCAGTTTACTGATGCATCAAAAGCAATTGAAAAATGCGTTGGGCTATTAATTGACTCCGGCGAAGTAACCAGAGATATTGGCGGAAACCTGGGTACCAAAGCAGTAGGTGATTCTTTTGTTAGACATTTTTCTAAAGGCTAGTTTTTTTAAGGGTAGGCCATGATCACTAGAAGAAATTTCATTGCCAGTTCAACTGCACTACTCGCGGGTAGCACACTTTTCTCTACCGAATCTTTTGCGGAGTCTCAATTGAAGCCTAACTTTGATGTGCCTGTTGGTGCATGTGATTGTCATATTCATGTTATCGGTCCCCAATCTAAATACCCTATGGTTTCAGATCGAGTTTATACCCCACCTGAGTGTGGAGTACCTGAGCTCAGAAAACATCTCACGCAACTACATCTTTCCAGGGTGGTATTAATTCAGCCTAGTTTTTATGGTACAGATAACACCTTCCAGCTACTCTCTACTGAGGAGATGGGTAATTCTGCTCGTGCAGTGATTGTGATTGATGAGAAAACTTCCGATCAAGACTTGACCAAAATGGTTGTTATGGGTGCCCGCGGTGTTCGCATGAATCTCTCTACCTCCGGCATCTTTGATGCTGAAGTGGCGCGCAAACAATTAATTTCCTTGGCGCAGCGTATAAAAGATTTTGGGCTACATATTCAGATCTACGCATCAGCTAAGGTTATTGCCGGCATAGCCGATACCATCTACACTCTTCCGGTGCCTGTTGTTTTTGATCACTTCGCCTCCATCAAAGCAAAGGGCTTTGAGAAACAAGTAGAGTTACCTGTGATTTTGGATCTAGCTAAGTCAGGCCAAATTTATATCAAGTTATCTGGTATTTATCGAATTTCTGAAGCGGGCCCTGACTATTCTGAAGTGAAAGATTTGGCTCAGCTTTACGTAGAAACCAATGCTGATCGCATGCTCTGGGCAAGTGATTGGCCCCATACCAATACCATCGCCGGCATTCCAGCAACCCAAGTAACACCTTACAGAATTGTTGACGACGTGAGGGTCTTTAACTTACTACCGGATTGGATTCCAAATCGCCAAAATTTAGTGAAAGTACTAGTGAGCAATCCGGAGCGTCTATATCGCTTCTAGAGTGGACTTAATAGAGGTTTTTCATTTAGTGACAATAAGTGCGTAAGCAATCTCCCATATCTTCCGCCACCGCCCCAACAAATATATAGATCTGCCAGGGTAGGAATGAAGCTCTAGGCTATTAAAAAAGCCACCCGTAGGTGGCTCTCGTTTTGCGAATCATAGTGTTACTTCGTTTTTACAAATGTAACCCAGTTTGCACCTTTACCACCAGGAACTCTTTCAATTAGAGCGAGCTCGCCAGTACTTTGGTTTATGGAATAAAGCGAAACTTTTTCAGACTTTTGCCCGGAAGCAACTAAAAATTGCCCGCTAGGATCAACGTTAAATCCTCTAGGCATTTCCTCTGTTGGAATGGTAAATAAATATTTTACTTTTCCTGTTGCTGGATCTACTTCAAAGCCGCTTAATGTGCTCTTAGTTCTTTCGGATGTGTAAAGAAATTTACCATTAGGGGTCAATTTAATTTCAGCGCAGAAGATCATATTAGAGTCATCAAAAGCAGTCGCCTCAGGTGAGCCAGTTGGAGGTCTTGGTCTGCCGGGCACCAACTTGCTATCACTTGGAAGGCTTGAAGTAGCTTGAATTTGAGTTAAGGTTCCCGACTTGATATCCCTAGCAAAGACAATAACTTCGCCGGTCATTTCGGTGATGACATAGGCAAAATTATTATCAGCTGAGATAACGATATGTCTTGGTCCTTGTTGTTTTTTAAGAGCTACTGAGGTAGAAGTCTCTGAAAGGGGTTTGGCTTTAGACGCATTAAAACTATGAATTTTGATTTCATCTGTACCTAGCTGTGGCACATAGACAAACTTATTGGATTGGTCAAATACGATTGCATGTGGATTTTTCCCGCCGCTCTGAAATGCTTCAGCCGGAACAGGATTTACATAGCCGTTTGTTTGAATTTGATTAACGCTATTATTATGGCCACCAAAAGAGGTTGCCAATAACCATTTACCGGTTTTATCGGTGGATACACTTACCATGCTGTCTGGCAGGGGAACGGCGCCAGTCCATTTCAGCTGTCCATTAGCCTGATCAATCTGGTACATATATAAAGCAAATGGCTTAGAGCGAACCGAGGCAAATAAATTTTTCCCATCCGGTGTTACTGCCATTGGCATTACAAATTTTCCGGCGGGAAAACGACCAATCGAGTTTAGGTGTGGACTTGACCCCGCTATTAATTCATAGGCAGATATATCAGCATCATCAGTATTGGAAATATAAACATAGGTTCCGCAATATGCGCTTGTTGCTACTGATAGAGTAGTAGCAACAAGCACTATGTTTATAAAGATGGATTTTTTATTCATGTTGCCCCTTTTTTATGCATTCTCTGCTGTTTAATCATAGCCGCAACACCATATTTCTATATTGGTATCTTCCCTATTTATTGGGTGAGATCCTGTAATGTCGCATTCATAGCCACTAGTCTGGCAGACCAGCATTAATATGCTAGCCAGCCTTATTCCCAAAGCTTAAAATCACCAAACGTAAGGTCTTAGGCGTTTAGATAGCTTTTAAAGTAGCCCTCGACACAATTACGGCTATCTGTAACGCATCCTAGTGGTGACTTTCCGCCTGTAATTTTCTGCCTCTTATTTTTAAGTGCATCCAAAATCAATCCACAATAGCATTTAATTTGTATGCAGCCTCACCCTAAACTTTCGCCTTATTGCTCAAAAATTGCCTTGTTTCTACAAGAGATATTGGGGTCGCAACTAAGCCCATTTCTTGCATGCGCGAGATTACATCTCACCGGAAATGCAAACCCTCATCAGAAATGGTGGGCGTTTTTATCTATTAAGCGTTACTTTAAGTAACGGTTTGCATCATAATTTAATTGTTAGGCAAAGATCCCGTAATTATGCTTAACTAGTCTAAATTAATTAAGGGGATCGATATGCATCGCAGCAAATTGCTTTTTGTGATGACATTGTTGGTATCGGCAACTTCATTTGCTCAAGATATAGTAAGCGCTGATCAAGTAGTTGGGGCACTTGAAAAACAATTTGGCGTTACACCAGGCCAAAGACGCAACCATATTAATGGAGTTTGTATAACAGGTTCATTTATTGGCGATAAAGCCATTCAAGCCTATACAAACTCACCTTTATTTTCTGGAAAAAAAATACCGGTGATTGGTAGATTCTCCCTAGCTGGCGGCAGTCTAAAAATTCCAGATACAGCGAGAAACCCAAGGGGTATGGCGCTGGAGTTTGAGTTGCCGAAAAAGGCTGTACAGCATTTCACCATGCTCAATGTTCCTGTGTTTGGTGCATCTACCCCAAATTCTTTTTACGATGGAGTAATTGCTAATACCCCAGACCCGGCTACTAGTAAGCCAGATCCCGAAAAGGTAGCCGCTTACAAAGTAAGTCATCCAGATGCACGGGCACTAAGTGAATATCTGGCTCAAAATAACCCGATCACCAGTTATGCCAATAGTGATTTTTATAGTATCCATACGTTTAAGTTCATTAACAAAAACAATAAAACAACTTTAGTTAAATGGCGTTTTATCCCTCAAGAAGGAGTTAAGCGCTTAAGCGATGAAGAGCTTAAAACGGCTTCTACTCGATTCTTGGATCAGGATATCATTGCCAAAACCCAAGCGGGTCCTGTGCGCTGGGATATGCTTGTCATAATTGGTGAGCCATCGGATGAACAAGAAAATCCAACCGTTTACTGGCCAGCTAATCGAAAGGAAATAAAAGCGGGTATTCTGACTTTGACGTCAGCTAGCCCCCAGCAAGGCGGCGTTTGTGAAAAAATTAATTTTGATCCACTGGTAATGGCGGATGGCATCGCTCCAACCAACGACCCTGTTCTTCTTTTTAGGTCACCCGCTTATGCAGATTCCTATGCGAAGCGATTAGTGGAAAAATAGTCCAGGTGGTAATGAGAATTACACAAACCGGAATCCCTTGGTCTCAGGTTCCAGTCCCAGTGTGCCCGGCTGAAAAATAAAACCCTAGCTAGAGATAGTCGAAGTTTTTAGTATTGCCTTATGATCAGAGTTTAAATTTCACGAAAGAAGTTGATGAATACATTTGATGCAATCCGCGAACGCAGAGCTGTAAAGCACTTTGACCCAAGCCATGAATTTACTAGACAAGAGACTGACCTGCTACTAGAGCTTGCTATGCAAGCACCTTCTTCATTCAATATCCAGCATTGGCGTTTAGTCAATGTGACTGATAAAGCCTTAAGAGCAAAGTTACGAGAGGCTGCTCACGATCAAGCTCAAGTGACCGAGGCATCACTGCTCTTTGTGGTGACTGTTGATATAAAGGCATGGGAAAAGGATCCGGCCAGATATTGGGTCAATGCACCCAAGGAAGCCCAAGATATCTTAGTTCCTTGGATTCACCCTTTTTACTCTGGCAAAGAGCAGTTACAGAGAGACGAAGCAATGCGCTCTGCTGGAATTATGTTGCAAACCATGATGCTTTCAGCCAAGGCGATGGGCTATGATTCTTGCCCAATGGTTGGTTTTGATTTTGATAAGGTGGCGGAGCTGATTCAGTTACCTAAAAACTATGCCATTGCTGCGATGTTAGTGGTTGGAAAAGCCATTAAAGCAGCATGGCCAAAGCCAGGATTCATCCCCAAATCAGAAATGATCTTTGAGAACCATTTTTAAATTGAGATACTTTCTGAATTGAGCTCCTTGATCCAGTGTCAGGCGCTAGTGAGTCCACCAGAAAAGCAAACCCTCATCAGAAATGGTGGGGGTTTTGTCTTTTGGGTCATTTTAATGATGTGGGTATGCAGACATTTTGACCCTAATGTAAGATCTTTCTATAACAAAAAGGATACTTATGAAAATCAAATTACATTTTCTTGGTGTATGTTTGGCGCTGACATTTTGCTCCACCAGTTTATTTGCCCATAAAGATGTGGAGCCAGCTCATCAAACCTATTCAGAGGGTAACTTTCCTCTTGAAAATGGATCAACAATTGAGAACTTCAAAATTTCCTACACAACCCAAGGAACTTTGAATGCAGATAAATCAAATGCTATTTTGATGGTGACGGCGATTGGTGGGAATCATCATCGGATTGATTACCTCATTGGCCCTGGCAAAGCGTTAGATACGGATAAGTACTTTGTCATTTGCACGGATGCTATTGGTAATGGATTAACATCCTCCCCTTCTAATAGTCAAACTCAGGCGAATGTGGGTTTTCCGGAATTTAACATCCGGGATATGGTCAATAGTCAATATCGCTTAGTCACGGAGCATTTCGGAATTACTAAGTTAGTGACGGTGGTAGGCGCCTCCATGGGCGGCATGCAGGCCTTGCAATGGGCTGTTTCTTATCCTGATGCAATGCAGTCGATCGTTCCAATTATTCCGCTAGCAAAAACGCATGCCTGGACTACAGGGGTGCTTGAGATGCTCAGACAGAGCATCATGACTGACCCGGCTTACCAGGGCGGGAAGTATGAAGAGCCTGTCGAAAAAGGGATGCGCTTGTGGGCGGGATGGTTGAGTGGAGTGATTGTCAGAACGCCCGCTTACCAGAATCAACAATTCAGTACCCCTGAGGCAGAAATCAACTTTCTGACTAAACTTCAAGATGCTTCTTGGAAACGCATGGACGCAAATGACTGGATTTGGCAGTCACGTGCATATGATCGCCATGATATTGGGCAAACAAAAGGTTTCAACGGCGATACGATCGCTGCTTTGAAATCCATCAAAGCAAAGACACTTATTCTGGCGGGTACTGGGGACTTATTAAATCCAGAATCTGATGCTAAAGAATCTGCAAAATATATCCCTCATATCAAATATGTTGCGATTAATGATGTGATACCTATGGGCCATTTATCAGGAGCGGGCGCAACGCCAAATGAAAATGATCTTCAAAATAAATCTATCAAGCAGTTTTTATCCACACTAAAAAAATAAATCCAAAGAAGACTCTTGTGGAAAACTAGGTAATGCCGCATAAACCGCCCGTCTTTTGTCAAGAGTCTAGGACTTAGCGGGCCCACTAATGAAATCAACGACTTAGGGAGAAATTCCTAAGTCGTTTTTCTTTTGATGCTACACCGTTTTTAAGCGGTATCCAGACATCTGTCATATGTTTGGTTGCACACAGACGAACTCATAAACACTTTATAGACTAGCTACTCGATGAGTCAACCTACTAAGAAGGGGTGCAATAAATGTATCAATCTAACTTGTATACAGAGAACACCATTAGGTTAATGGAAATAGTTCTTGCTTTAACTGGCGATGATAAGTGCTACCCCTATCAAAATCCACCATACGCATTAGATCATGAGGGCTTTATCACCCTTAGTGGAGCACTCAAATCAGAATTAAATAAGAATGGAAATCAGGATTTAGTGGCTTGGGCTCACCAAAATATTGTGAGCCTTTTTAAAGAAAAAGTGAACTGCTGTCAATTTAGATCCACTACCAAAGAGAGTTTTTCTATAGTAAATCATTGCAGCAACATGGGTTGATTCTGCAATAGTTTGGGTACTTGGGTTTGGGGTGCTGGTGGCCTGTAACCTAATGCACTATGCGGCCTGACATGGTTGTAGTGCTTGACCCACTCCCCCACGATGATCTGGGCTTCTTTAAGGTTGTAAAAGATCTCCCCATCCAAAAGGTTGTCTCTGAAGGTGCCGTTAAAGCTTTCACAAAAGCCATTCTCCCAAGGGCTCCCTGGTTCAATGTAAGCGGTTTTCACTCCAATACCAGATAACCAACTCCGCAGCTCTTTAGCAATAAATTCTGGGCCATTGTCCGATCGAATATATTGCGGGATACCATGGATCATCATGGCGTTTGCCAGTTGTTCAATCACTTGGACCGATCCAATCCTTCTAGCGCAGTGGATCGTTAGGCACTTTCGGGTGTATTCATCAATCATCGTGAGCATGCGGATCTTGCCCCCATAGGCATCTCTAATAAAGACAAAATCGTAACTCCAAACATGATTGGGGGCAGTAGCTCTTAGCCTCATGCAACTGCCATCGTTAAACCAGAGTCTGCCTCTAGGAGCTTGCTTTTGTGGGATCTTTAGGCCTTCTTGCCGCCAGATGCGAGCGACCTTTGCAGTAGTCGCTTGTCCCCAGCCGCTATTACGCATCATCCCAGCAATAAATCGATAGCCATACCGGCCATAGGTGCTAGCCATGCGGATGACTTCGGCTCTCAGCGGCTCTTCGTCATCTTTAGGCAGTGGCATATAGCGATAAGCTGCTCTGGATAGCCCCACTAAACTGCAGGCAGTCCGCTCAGAGATAGAATGCTGGTCCATGAGCAGCTGCGCTGCATTTTTACGCCTAGTAGGGCTTAGAAGTTTCCCTTAATGACTTCCTTGAGCATCACCTCTCGTAGTGATAAGTCCGCTACGAGCTTCTTAAGCCGGGTATTTTCCAGTTCCAGATCTTTGTACTTCTTTGCCTGATCGACCTTCATACCACCATAGATCTTGCGCCAGCGATAGTAGCTTTGCTCAACCGTTCCCACTTCTTTACAAGCTTGAGCTAAGGTTTTGCCATTGGTGGTTAAAACATCGATTTGACGCAATAAGGTGACGATTTGTTCGGGTTTAAGACGTTGACCTTTTGCCATATTTAGCACTCCTTTAAGGTGAGAGATTATCAACAATCCTCTCTTCTGGAGTGGTACTAAAAATCAGGTCAGTTCATCCTCAGGTGACTGGTAATGTCTATGCTAAAGACTATGCGAGCCCTACACCAGACTACATCGCTAGTACATCCAACGACATGTTGGCTGCATATAGTGATGCAGCTGGAAGGCCCAACCCTACTGTATTTGCTAGCTCTAATTTAGATGGCCTGTCACTGGCGCCCGGCCTTTACAGCTCGCTTGCGGATCTAAATTTATCTGCCAATAGCACTTTGACTCTCAATGGAGGCCCAAATGACGTATGGATCATTCAGGTTGCAGGAGGGCTTACTACTGGGGCAACAAGTAATATTTCTTTAACTGGTGGCGCATTACCCCAGAATGTCTTTTGGCAAATTAAAACTGCGCTTACTGTTGGAGCAACATCTACCTTTAACGGAGTGGTGTTGACTGGTACAGCAGTCACCATTGGAGTGAGCTCAATAATTCATGGAAGACTGCTGGCTCAGTCAGCAATCACAATGCATTCCAATGCCATTACTAAGCCTGCGCCTTAATAGCAATAGCTCATATTACCAAGGCAATTTTTCACCTGAGTAAGTCAGGAAGCTGCCGGAATCTTCCTTATTTACATTCGCAAGGACATTGAACATATCAGTCACAGCTTCTAAAGGATCCCTGCCGATTTGCTGACCGCGAAAAGGTTGTGATAACCCAGAGTTCACGGTGCCGGGGTGAAGGGCAATCAAAGCAATACTGGGTTTCGTTCTTGCAAATTCGATAGAGGCTGTTTTGATGATCATATTGAGCGCGGCTTTTGAAGCTCTATAGCTATACCAGCCTCCGAGGCGGTTATCTTCAATGCTACCCACCTTGGCAGATAGCGTTGCCATGACGCTATGTTTTGGATCCAAGAGTTTTGAGAAATGCTTGATTGTTAGGGCTGGACCAATAGTGTTTGTGTTGAACATCTCAGCCAATTGAGTTGCATTTAAATCATCCAATTTCTTTTCAGGCATCCATTCTTCTGAATGTAATACACCAATAGTGTTGATGATCAATTGAAATGGCCCTAACTCAGCCAGACTTCTTGCAGAAGCTTCAATAGTCTGTGGATGATGGTAATCAATTGCATGATCAGAGTTTCGATGAATGCCAATTACCCTGGAGCAGGATGGATGATTCTGCAGTAGTTTTACAAAGTGGGAGCCAATAGTCCCCGATGCTCCAATGACAAGTGCGCTAAATGGTTTTGGAAGTAAGCTCATCGCTAAGTATTAATTATTTTTCTGAATGTTAGGTTAATGCGGGGTTCAGCTATCGTTTTTGTTTTCAATAAGGCATGATGCCAAAATTCTTGAGTAGGTGCATGCATTATTAATACGCTACCATTTTCTAGGAATATAGAGACGGTTGTTTTATCTTGCTTGTGTTTAAAGGCGAACTTGCGTTTAGCGCCAAGACTAAACGATGCAATAGGGGACGATGCATCAAGCTCTTTCTCATCATCGCTATGCCATCCCATGCCGTCATCACCATCATGGTAAAAATTGAGTAGGCAAGAGTTAAATTCAGATTGAGATATTTCTTCTAGCCTAGCTTTTATCATTAATAGTTCGGGCGTCCATCCTTGAGGACTCTTTGTTATCCCAGAGTAGGTGTAGGAACAAGAGGGCTCTCCCACCCAAGCAACTTGCCGGCGAGTAGTGATTGTTTTGCCAAACATAACCAGTCGATCAGATTCCCAAACAAGAGACTCTTTCAGTTGATTCATTAATTGGGTGGTCTTCTGCTCAGAAAAGATGCCGGAATAGTAATGAGCACATCCATCCTTTGGTAGCAGGTTTCGGGTGCAATCGGCGGGGTTAGTTTCAAATAACGAACTTTGCATCATTGCTGGCGAGTGGTAAGCACTAATTCTCTAAAAACCCTAGAATAGTCTTAATTTCAATTTCTAGAGAAGGCATATCCATGAAAGCCCCAGATAAGCGATGCTGCGGCTCCGGTGTTTGCATCATTAATGATGTTGGCGAGTGCTGGTGTGGACAAGTTTGGGATGGAGAAAAAATGGCTGCCCCAAGCCTTACCTTGAACAAGTCAAAAGATCTGGCGCCTGACATCGGCAGGCAAGTAGATCAGAGTAATTCCGAGTCAGAATAAAGCAACGCCATTAGGAGGCACCCATGTTACAAAAACTTCGTATTAAACTCGCTCGTTGGATTCTGGGTAAGTATTGCCCTTGTTATCAAATGGGCTATCACACTATGGTTGATTTTCAGCAAAGAAGCGCTGATCAGCTAGCCAAAGAGCAAGATCGTAAAAAAATTCATTAACCCTTTTAGCTAATCATCTAATAGGTAGATTGAGAATGAAGCGTTGGCAAATGCGAAGAAATTGTGCGCTGACGCCAAAGCAACTGCTTCAGTTTTACATTGTTTTGGTCTGTCTCTCGCTGATCGTTGCGGGAGGCTTCTTTTTGGCGGGGGTATGGGTTATCCCCATTTTTACGGCCTTAGAGTTAAGTGCGGTAACACTTGGATTTTTAATCTATTGCCGGCATGCCCTCGATTCTGAAACCATTGAAATTGAAGGCAAGCGCTTAATAGTCAAAAAATTTATCGGCTACAAGGAAACTGTCCATGAATTTAATACACAGTGGGCAAAAATAGACTTGCCAACCGAGGAGTCAAAGGTATTCCACATCAGCCAATCTCATTTACGAGTCGAGTTAGGACAGTTTTTAAGGCGCGAGCAACAGCTGCCTTTGATTGCTGCCGTTAGAGCCCATTTGGGATGATCAAAGTAGCGAGAAAAATGCTGTATTGCTATGTGCGCCACTGCACCTATTACTTGAGAAGAGTTCGCTGGACTGTAACTTCAACCATAAATGAAATAGGGTTAATGAATGTGCTGCAGCACAAGTTTGGAATCAGTTTCATACTAGCCCCAATCTCATTTTTAGACCCAAAAAACCATGGAAGTCACAAAAGCAGTTAAGTCAGCGCTCAACACTTTGGTTGATATTGCCAGTCACTCCGTAAACGGGCAACTTGTAACCGTCCCAGAGATTTCAAAGAGGCAGCATATATCGATTAGTCGTCTTGAGTTGTTGCTACGCCCACTCAGGGAGTCAGGTCTTGTGATTGGCATCAAAGGCCGATCTGGTGGATATCTGCTATCAAAAGACCCTCGAGTCATCACCATCAAAGATATTGTTTTAGCGATGAACCAAATTAAGAAGAAAAAAGTCGAAGTGGCAGACATCGCTAAAGACCTTTATCAATCGCTTGAAACTTATATGATGGGTTGCATCTCTAATGTCACTTTAGCTACCGCAATCAAAGATTACATTCCACGGTTTAGCGAGGCGCAGGCCGCCCCTGAGCGAAAGACCTATTTGCCGCTTGAGCCTTTAATGAATGTAGGGCACGAAAAGAAGCGAAAGAGGGAAGTTCAGAGGGTAGTTAAAACCCCCTTTAAAAAGGTGGAGAATATCCCTCGTGGTCCTAACTCAATTTTTAGCTTTGCTGAATATTTGAATAGAGATACCTCCACAAACTAATTAAATCTAAGACCTTTAGCGTGGACGTTAAGCTGCACTCATACCCTGATTTAGCATTTGTTGATATTGAAACCACGGGGTCGAATTTTGAGCGTGATCGAATTACAGAGATAGGGATTAAAACCCTGGCAAGTCATGAAATTCATGTATGGGAAAGGTTAATTAACCCCCAGGTCTTCATTCCACAAAACATTCAAAAACTGACGGGCATAGTCCCATCTATGGTCGAGTCTCAACCATGTTTTTCTGAGATCGCTGAGGAGTTGGCAAAAGAGCTTCAGGGAAAAATATTTGTTGCTCACAACGCTAGATTTGACTATGGGTTTATCAAAGCCTCCTTTAAAAGAATCGGAATTGACTTTAAGCCAAAAGTCTTATGTACAGTAAAGCTATCCAGATTGTTGTTTCCAGAACAGCCTCGTCATAATCTCGATACTATTATTAGCGCGCACGGATTGAAAGTGAGTGCTAGGCACCGCGCGCTAGGCGATGCAGATCTACTACTTCAGTTTTGGCGAGTATGCGAATCTCAAGTTGGGTTTGATAAATTAAATCAGGCAATCAACCAGCTGATTGGCAACCCTAGTCTTCCTCCAAACATTGATCAGCATGCAGTAGATTTAATTCCGGATGGCCCGGGTTGCTATATCTTTTATGGGGATAACAAGACCCCACTCTATATTGGTAAAAGTATCTCGTTACGCAGTAGGGTGATGGGACATTTTCAGGGGGCATTAACACAGCGTAAGGAAATGAAGCTTTCGTTGCAAGTTCGCGACATTGATTGGATTGAGACTACTGGTGAGTTAGGCGCCTTAATTCTTGAATCCAAATTAATCAAAGAGCGCATGCCTGTAATGAATATCAAACTTCGTAAATCTAAGGATTTATGCGCATGGCGTTTAGAGGAGGATGCATCTGGAGTCCTTGTTCCTCAGCTGGTAACGCATCATCATCTTGCCCCCGGCCTGCAAGCGAACTTATACGGTTTGTTTTATAGCAAGCGAGAGGCGCACTCTTGCTTAAAAGCGATTGCAAAAAAACATCGCTTATGTGAGGCGCTATTAGGACTTGAAAAAAGATTGGACGGCAAATCTTGTTTTGGATATCAGGTGAAGCAATGTGAGGGAGCTTGCATCAATCTCAAACCGGTTGCTATGCACAACCTGCAATTGAGGACAGTAATGGAGTTATTCAAGGTGCAGGTATGGCCTTATTCCGGAGCTATTGCCATTAAAGAGGGTGATGAGATGATCGTAGTAGATAGGTGGTGTTACCTGGGTACTGCTATCAATCACGATGAACTTCATGAATTGGCTGAGTTTGGAGAAGGTGAGTTTGATCTCGATATCTATAAGATATTGAAAAAAGCCCTGGCTGGAGCTTATAAAAATAAAGTGATAGAGCTCTAATTTGAGGGCCTATTCAGCATCAACTCTATTTGCTTGCTATGCTTAGCTATGTTTGTATATATGAAATGTCCTAAGTGAATATCAATTCTGATTACAGCAAGAAAGTCGTTGTAAACCACCATGACTTACCATGGGTACCTAGTCCTGAGCCTGGGGTTGAGCGCCGTATGCTCGATCGTATCGGTGATGAAGTGGCAAAGGCAACTTCTATCGTGCGCTATCAAGCTGGAACCCAATTTAAAACTCACACACATGAATTTGGTGAGGAGATCTTGGTTTTAGATGGTATCTTTAGTGACGAGACAGGAGACTACCCTGCCGGCACCTATCTCATGAATCCCCCGGGATCCTCTCATGCGCCATTTAGTCAAACTGGCTGCACTCTGTTTGTGAAGCTACGGCATCTGGGTCCAGATCAATTGGAGCGAGAAGTCATTAACACTAAAACTGCTCCTTGGTACCAGGGTATGGTTCCCGGTCTTAATGTAATGCCACTAATGCAACAAGGTAGCGGATCTACTTTAGTTCGATGGGCTCCTCAGACCTATTTCAATCCCCATAAACATTACGGCGGTGAGGAAATCTTTGTGGTTGAAGGCGTATTTGAGGATGAGCATGGGCGCTATCCTGCTGGTTCCTGGATTAGAAGCCCTCATATGAGTCTGCATCAGCCTTTTAGCAAAGAAGGCTGCACTATCTTTGTAAAGACTGGTCATCTACTCGACTGATGCGGGGACGGTAATGGTGTTGCGGGGGATAATAGCGCTCATGCCATCTTTCGCACTATTTTGGAATCATCCCCATGGAAATTAAAGTCAATTTTCTCGATAAGCTTCGTCTAGAAGCAAAGTTTGATGACTTTACGGTCATTGCTGACCAACCAATCCGCTATAAGGGCGATGGATCTGCGCCAGGACCATTTGACTACTTCTTAGCTTCATCAGCTTTATGTGCAGCTTATTTTGTAAAGCTGTACTGCGAAACTCGGAATATTTCTACTGAGAATATCCGTCTCTCGCAAAACAATATTGTCGACCCAGAAAATCGCTACAAACAAATCTTTAAGATTCAAGTTGAGCTGCCGGCCGATATTTCAGCAACTGATCGACAAGGTATTCTGCGATCAATTGAGCGTTGTACGGTTAAAAAAGTTGTTCAGGAGGGTCCCGAGTTTGTTATTGAGCAAGTTGCCAATCTTGACGCTGATGCGCAGAGTCTATTGACCTTAAGGCCTGACGTTAGCGCTAGCACCCATATTTTGGGTAAAGATCTGCCCCTAGAGCAAACCATTGCCAATATGTCAGGTCTTTTGGCTAACCTGGGTATTAAGATCGAAATCGCGTCGTGGCGCAACCTGATTCCAAATGTATGGTCCTTGCATATTCGTGATGCGCATTCCCCGATGTGCTTTACCAATGGTAAAGGCGCAACCAAAGAAAGCGCTTTGGCTTCTGCTCTGGGTGAATATATCGAGCGCTTGAGTAATAACCATTTTTATGCCGGTGCATATTGGGGCGAGGACATTGCTAATGCAGAATTTGTACATTACCCCAATGAGCGTTGGTTCAAGCCTGGTAAGAAAGATGCATTGCCCACTGAAATTCTAGATGAATACTGTCAAAACATTTATAACCCAGATGGAGAGCTAAAAGCTTCACATCTAGTGGATACCAATTCCGGTAATGTAGAGCGTGGTATCTGCTCATTGCCCTATATACGGCAATCTGACGGCGAGACTGTGTATTTTCCACCCAACCTGATTGAGAATCTGTTCGTCAGTAATGGGATGAGCGCTGGCAATACCTTAGCCGAAGCCCAGGTGCAGTGCTTGTCAGAGATTTTTGAGCGAGCAGTAAAGCGTGAAATTCTAGAAAGCGAAATTGCATTGCCGGATGTGCCGCAAGAAGTGCTCGCGAAATATCCCGGTATTCTGGCTGGTATTCAGAGTCTGGAGGAGCAGGGCTTCCCAGTATTAGTTAAAGATGCATCTCTAGGCGGCATCTATCCAGTGATGTGCGTTACCTTATTGAACCCAAGAACAGGTGGTGTCTTTGCCTCATTTGGCGCACATCCAAGTCTTGAAGTTGCTTTAGAGAGAAGTTTGACTGAGTTATTGCAAGGTCGAAGCTTAGAAGGTCTGAATGATTTGCCTCCACCTACCTTTGCTAGCGAGGCGGTAACTGAGCCCAATAACTTTGTTGAGCACTTCATTGATTCCAGCGGCATTGTGTCCTGGCGTTTCTTCAGCGCCAAATCAGATTATGAATTTGTAGAGTGGGACTTCTCTAGCAGGGGTGAGGATTCGAATGCTAGAGAAGCTGAAACTCTGTTCGGTATTCTGAAAGAGATTGGCAAAGAGGCTTATGTAGCTGTCTATGATCAACTGGGCGCAACAGCCTGCAGGATTTTGGTGCCAGGATATTCGGAGGTTTATCCGATCGAAGACCTGATTTGGGACAACACTAATAAGTCCTTGCTGTTCCGCAAGGATATTCTCAATTTATCCCAACTAGACGATGCCAGCCTAACAGCTCTACTGGATCGCCTTGAGAATAACGAACTAGATGAGTATGGTGACATCGCCACCTTAATTGGCATTGAGTTTGATGAGAATACCGTTTGGGGCCAACTCACCGTTCTCGAGTTAAAGCTATTGATTCATCTTGCGCTAAAGCAATTTGAGGAAGCACATGAGCTAGTGGGCGCCTTTCTTCAGTACAACGACAATACAGTAGAGCGTAAATTGTTTTACCAAGCTCTAGATGCTGCCCTTGAAGTTCACCTAGATGATGAATTAGAGATGACAGACTACGAATCGAACTTCCGCCGTATGTATGGCGATGCTAGGATGGATGCTGTTTTAGGTTCAATCGATGGCAGTGTTCGTTTCTGCGGTTTAACGCCAACGAGTATGAAGTTAGAGGGGCTAGATAGGCATCATCGTTTGATCGATAGTTATCGTAAGCTACATAAGGCAAGAGCTAGTAGCGCTAAACCTAAATAAAGCTAAGGAATCTTTATGAAGACATTAACTCCAGCCGAGGCAATTACCTCGCGTATGTCGGTAAGAGCGTTTACAAAAGAAGCCGTCTCCAAAGAGACCGTGCTCAAGTTACTCAATATTTCTGCGCGTGCACCCTCGGGTACTAATACACAACCTTGGAAGGCCTATGTTGTAGAGGGTAAGGCGCTTGATGAATTATGCAAAAAAGTATGCGCTGCTTATGATGAAATTGCATTCAATCCCGATTTGGCAAAAGAATATCAATCCGCCTACGACTATTACCCCACAAAATGGTTTAGCCCTTATATAGATAGGCGTCGTGAAAACGGTTGGGGCCTGTATGGTTTATTAGGGATTACTAAAGGCGATAAAGATAAGATGCATGCACAGCATCGGAAAAACTTTGAGGCATTTGGTGCGCCAGTTTGCATCTTCTTTACTATCGATAAAGAGCTTGGTAGGGGCTCGATGCTTGACTATGGAATGTTCTTGCAAAATATGATGGTTGCTGCCAGAGGTGAGGGTTTGGATACCTGCCCACAAGCTGCTTGGAATGATTACGCAAAGATCATCCTGCCTTGTATTGGTGCGCAAGAGAACGAGATGCTTGTGTGCGGTATGGCACTAGGTTATGCCGACAAAAACGCGTTAGTGAACAGTTTTCGTACCCCTAGAGTCAGTGCAGAGGAATTTACTACCTGGGTAAAATAAGGGAGCTCAAGCCTTTATTGATATTGATTTTTGGAAGTTTCTAGCTAATTCCCCTAAAAACTATATGGGAAAATTAGAATTTAATAGCCCAATAAACCCCATTTAAGGCCTTCAAATGGGGTTTTAGAAAATATATGTTGCTTTGCAACAAAAATATCTTGCTTTTGGAAAATGGGGATCTTAAAATGGTGCATCGCAATAAAAACCCCCTCATTTACTTAAAGTTAGGATAAATCATGTTTCAAACTCAATTAAACGACCAACTCGCTTCTGCACAAGCTAAAGCAATCGAAACTGCTAAACATTTGGCACAAGTTGCTGTTGAAAGCGCTCAAGAATTAGCTGAAATCAACCAAGCTGCTGCTAAAGATGCTTTAGTTGCTGCTCAAGATACAAGCACACAATTGTTGGCAATCAAGGATCCACAGCAATTAGCTAAATTAGCTCAGCCAGAAGCTGCTCAAGAAGCTGCTAAATATGCTGCTGCTTACCAAGCTAAGGTAAACCAAGTAGTTCGTAACGGTAACAAAGAAGTTGCTCAAGTAGTTGACGCTTCTATTGATGACGCACGTGCTGATTTGGTTAAGTTTGTTAAAGAAGCTACTAAGACAGCTCCTGCTGGTTCAGAGGCTTTTGTTTCTGCATTCAAAACTGCATTTGATTCTTCACTCCAACAGTTTGACCAAGTTCGCGCATCTGCAACTGACGCATTTGCTAACTTTGAGAAGAGTGTTGATGCTGCTTTGGCAAACATTCAAGGCCAATACGCTGTTGCTAAGCCAGCTGCTAAAAGCCGTAAAGCTGCTTAATTAACTGAATAGTTAATTTTGCTGTTAAAAAAGCCACCCTCGGGTGGCTTTTACTTTTTCTATACTTCTATTCCTTACTCAATCCAAGTAACAAAGTCTTCCTTAGGCTTTCTGACTTTTTTCAAGTTAAGCAACCAGTCCTCATCAGCCTTTCTATAGCCTAGCGGCAGCATAACAACACTGCGTAAGCCTTTTGCCTTAAGGTCGAGGATTTCATCGAGAGCTGCAGCATCAAAGCCTTCCATTGGTGTGGAATCTACCTGCTCGTACGCTGCCGCAATGAGGGCAGTACCAAGTCCAATATAAGCTTGCTTTGCAGCATGTGTGTAGTTCGTTTCAGCATCTCTTGCGGTGTAACCACTAAGCAGCTTCTGGCGGTAGATGTCACCAGCTTCGCTTTTGAAGTTGCGCAGCTTCTCAGTCATATCAAATGATTGATTGATTCGGTCTGCCGTATAGGTATCCCAAGCGGCAAAAACGAGCAAGTGAGAAGAATCGACTACCTGGGTTTGGTCCCAGGAAATGGCTTTAATCTTCTCGCGAATGGCTTTATTGGTGATTACAAATACTTCGTATGGCTGCAGACCACTAGAGCTGGCAGTTAGGCGAATCGCCTCTAGGATTAACTCTACCTTTTCATGCGGTACGGACTTTGTGGAGTCCATTTTTTTGGTGGCATAGCGCCACTGCAATTTGTCAATCAAGCTCATTCTGATTTCCTTGGATTTAATATAGCAACAGTGGGACAGTGTAATTTATAACGGGGGCTAGTGCTAAACGAGCTAATATGTGGGCATTCAATCTCAAAAGACCGAAACATGAATCAAATTGAAATTATTCGAGATGTCAGTGATGTGATGGATGCTCTTGGAGTGGCCGTAGTGTCCATCGGTGTTTTATGGGGCCTCTTCTGTTTTGCAAAAGGCCTGATTACTCAGACGGCCGATATTGCTTATAAAACCTTTCGCATACAAATCGTGCGCTCGCTCATTCTGGGGCTCGAAGTCCTGGTGGCGGGGGATGTGATCCGTACTGTAGCCATTAGCCCAACATTGACTAGTGTAGCGGTATTGGGCGCCATTGTATTAATTCGCTGCTTCTTAAGCTGGTCCCTGACTTTAGAGATTGATGGCCGCTGGCCATGGCAAGCGCCTAGACCAGGTCAATCAGAATAAGTCATATTTGTCTTTAAATGAGAAAGGGAGTCGAAAGACTCCCTTTTGTTTTACTGCCGATTAATTGTTGCTTACGCAGCAACCGCTTCTTCTGGCTCAGTAACCGATGAGCGAATGAGGTAATCAAATGCTCCTAGCGAAGCTTTGGCGCCTTCACCCATGGCAATAATGATTTGCTTGTATGGAACGGTGGTGCAGTCTCCCGCCGCAAATACACCCGGCAAAGAAGTTTCACCTTTTGCATCAACGATAACTTCGCCGTACTTGGATAAATCGATGCTACCTTTAAGCCAATCAGTATTTGGTAACAAGCCGATTTGGACAAAAATACCTTCCAGTTCAATATTATGCTCAGTATTGTTGGTGCGATCTTGGTAGCGCAAGCCATTGACCTTGCCATTGGCACCCAATACTTCTTTGGTGAGCGCGCTCATGATGACGGTTACGTTTGGCATGCTAGCCATCTTCTTTTGCAATACTGCATCTGCACGGAGCTTGCTATCAAACTCGATGAGAGTGACATGGCTAACAATGCCTGCCAAATCAATAGCAGCTTCAACACCAGAGTTACCGCCACCAATTACTGCTACACGCTTGCCTTTAAATAACGGGCCATCACAGTGAGGGCAATAGGCAACTCCTTTGCCGCGGTATTCTTGTTCGCCAGGCACATTCATTTCTCTCCAGCGAGCACCAGTACTGATGATTACAGACTTGCTATTGAGTACTGCGCCGTTGGCTAATTCCACTTCAAGGCCATGATTCGTTTTGCGCAAGGCATTGGCGCGCTGTAAATTCATGATGTCGACTTCATAGCTCTTCACATGTTGCTCGAGTGCTTGCACTAATTTAGGCCCTTCAGTTTCTTTTACAGAAATGAAGTTTTCAATGCCCATAGTGTCCATGACTTGCCCGCCAAAACGTTCAGCCACAATGCCGGTGCGAATACCTTTACGTGCCGCGTAGATTGCAGCAGCAGCACCAGCAGGCCCACCGCCAATGACTAAAACATCAAAGGACTCCTTAGCAGAAAGCTTTGCAGCCTCTTCTTTAGGGGTAGAGGTATCAAGCTTGGCAACAATCTCTTCAACACACATGCGGCCTTGACCAAATACTTCGCCATTGAGAATCACAGTTGGTACAGCCATGATTTGGTATTGATCTACTAAGCCTTGGTAAAGGGCGCCATCAACCATTTCATGGGTAACGTTTGGATTAAGGGCTGCCATTAAATTCAGCGCCTGAACAACGTCAGGGCAGTTGTGGCATGACAAAGAGATAAAGGTCTGAAAGCAAAGCTTGCCATCCAATCTAGTAATGCGATCAATTACTTCTTGCTCGACTTTGGCTGGGTAGCCGCTAGCCTGCAAAATAGCCAAGATGAAAGAGGTCATCTCGTGACCCATTGGTAGGCCGGCAAAAGTAATGCGGGCATCTTGATCAGTCTTGCTAACGGTAAAGCTGGGCTTGTGTTCAGCTTGACCATCTGTTTTAAAGGTGATTTTATCTGACTGCTCAGCTACTTCATTTAAGAGTTCAAGCATCTGCTTGGAGCTGTCGCTGTCATCTAGGCTAGCCACGAGAACGATGGGGCTAACTATCTTTTCAAAATATACCTTTAACTGGGATTTGATATTGGTATCGAGCATGATGATTTCCTTGGGTATTTTTTAGGTGAGTCTATTGGGCAGGATCTAGTCCTCTCCAATAGACTCTCCGAAGAGAGTCTATGGATTACTGATTCAACTTAGATCTTGCCTACGAGATCCAAAGATGGAGTCAATGTTGCTGCGCCTTCTTTCCACTTAGCTGGGCATACTTCGCCTGGGTGTGCTGCTGTGTACTGAGCGGCCTTCAACTTACGCAATGTTTCAGAAACATCACGAGCGATTTCATTTGAATGAATCTCTGCTGTCTTAATGATGCCTTCTGGGTTGATGATGAATGTGCCACGCAATGCCAAACCAGCTTCAGGAATATGAACACCGAAAGCGTTTGTCAGTGTGTGTGTTGGATCGCCAACGAGCGGGAACTTTGCTTTACCAACAGCAGGAGAAGTCTCATGCCACACTTTGTGTGAGAAATGAGTATCGGTTGTCACGATATACACTTCAGCGCCTAACTTTTGGAATTCAGCATAGTTCTCAGCTGCATCTTCAATTTCTGTTGGGCAGTTAAAAGTAAAAGCTGCTGGCATGAAAATCAGAACTGACCAGTGACCCTTGAGGGATTCGTCAGTAACGGTTACAAACTTACCATTGTGGAAAGCTTCTGTTTTAAATGGTTGAACTGCGGTATTAATAATGGACATACTGTGCTCCTAGTGTTGGTTAATCAATTTCTTTAGTAACTACTGCAACTGTGTGAATTTTGAACCTCACTTGATTATTTGTCTAATGAATAAATTTGATATTTATGATCGAATTTATAGATAATCGATTTCAAGGCCCGGAGCGCGCTTAAAACGGGTTATTTATAGATTTTTCATAAAAATTACGATTTTTTATGGCTATTTGAAGGGCGTGAACTAGCCTTTGGGCTATAGTGGTCTCAATGCCTGCAGGGCTAATTTTTTACAGAATCTGGAGAAATGACATGAGTTTCATGAAACAAGGATTAATGGCCTTATCTATTGCAGCACTTGCGCTCTTGAGTGCCTGTGTCACCGAAGGTAAATACAACCAATTGGACCAGGCATACAGCCAGCTTCAACAGGCCTACCAGGGTGATGAAGTAGAAATTCGCCAATTACAGGGCGAGCTGCGAATCACGATCCGCGACAAAATTTTATTCCCAGAAGGTGGCTATCGTTTGAATGCCAAAGCTGAGCAGGTATTGGCAAAAATGGCGCCAACATTATCTGGCTTCAAAAATACCAAGGTAGTGGTTCGTGGCTATACAGATAATGTTGCAATTGGCGCTGATCTTCGTAAGCAAGGAATTACAACCAATCTCGATCTGTCATCTAAGAGAGCGGATAACGTAGTTGACTACCTCATTCGCAAGGGCGTAAGTCAGAGTCTTATTTCTGCGCAAGGCATGGGTGAATCCAATCTAATTGCTTCTAATGCAACTCCAGAAGGCCGTGCACAGAATCGTCGCATTGAAGTTACTTTGGTCGGCCCAGGTAATTAATCTGTAGCTTATATAAAAGGATCCACAATGAAATATTTATTAAGACTTTGCGCGGTATTAGCAGTTGCATTGGGATTGGCTGCTTGCTCAGGTACGCCCGATGTCAAAACATCTTCAGCAGATTTTATTAAAGTAACAAACGGTATTTTGACCAGTAGTTATGGCAAGACTATTTATACCTTTGATAAAGATCAGGCTGGCTCAGGTAAGTCGGAGTGTGTGGCAACTTGTGCAACCAACTGGCCACCAGTCTACATAGAGCCTGGCATTAAGCTCTCTGGTGACTTTTCTTACATCAGCCGTAATGATGGTCAGAAACAGTTGACCTATAAAGGTAAGCCGCTGTACTTCTTTGTTAAGGACAAAAATCCTGGCGATAAGACAGGTGATAACGTTAATAATGTTTGGCACGTTGTAACGCCTTAATCTGCAAAAGCATTACAGAAACAAAAGTCATTAATGCCACCTTAGGGTGGCATTCTCTTTTTAGGAAAGTGCTACTACCCCTGAAATCAAGTTGATAGCTAATGCAAGTAAGGATGTATTAAAGGCAAAGGCAGTCATTCCTTGAAGCATGACCAAGAACCGAACTCTAGAATTGGCAATATTGACGTCAGCGGTTTGACAAGTCATGCCAATCACCATGGAGAAGTAAAGAAAGTCTACATAGGTAGGTCTTAACTTGGATGCAAATAGTAAAGGCGCCTCTTTGGTTTTTTCAAGCTCTTGGTAATAGACATGTGCATAGTGCAAAGCAAACGCGGTGTGTACATATAACCAAGAAATAATATAAGTCGCTAGAACCAGGCCAACATGGCGAATGGCAATATTGGTCGGTAGTGCTCTAATGCCGGAAAGAATGATGACGATCGTTACTAAGCTCGCTGCTGCTGCAAGAACGATGATTAAGAGGATCCTCGCTGCGCCATCATCCTCTTTCTTTGAGAGATTGAGAATATTTTCTTGGGTGGAGAAATACATCATGATGTAGGTCAGCGTCAGATAGAGGCCCCCTGCAAGTATCCAAGAAAGGGCTAAACGTAGGATTGGGCTGAGATCGGCCGAGATTAGAAAGTAGGATCCGAACCCGGTGAGCGAAATAATCAGTAGCCTGTGGGTTGCGCCTATTTGGTGCCAGTATTGTGTCCAACGGGATGCTTTCATAATGACTCTAGTATGCACTTAAAATGAAGCATATTAATGAGGCATATTAATGAGGCAGTAAAAGTCTGCTTGATGCATAGATGCAAAATTAAGAAAAGGATTTGAGATTGAGATCAAATATTAGAAATTGGAGCTTGGTTACCGGTGCGCTCATTATCTTAGCTGCCTGTATTTTTTCTTATCTATTGACGAAACCTGCTGAGGCCGATGTATCAATACAGCAAGATTTATCAAATACATTTGCAATTAGAAGTGCTTAGTTTTTTATTTAAAGATCAATGCTGTAAAGGAAAAATAATGAGTAAAAAAATGATTCAAAGAATAGTAGCTGTTTCAGTAGCAGCCTCTTTAACGTTTGCCCCATTAGTCAGCAATGCCTGCACTAGCTTTTTACTAAAAGGTAGTGATGGTGGTTTTGTTTATGGGCGCACCATGGAATTTGGTTTGCCACTGAAATCCCAGCTAACAGTCATTCCGAGAAATTTACCTATGCCTGGTGTTGGTGTGGATGGTAAACCTGGCACCGGTTTAAATTGGACTACCAAGTATGCTGCAGCAGGCATGAATGGATTGGGCATGCCAGTACTTTTGGATGGTATGAATGAAAAAGGTCTAGTGGGCGGTTTACTAAACGCGCCAAATACCGCTGTTTATCAAGTGGTTAGCCCAGCCGATTCTTCTAGCAGCATAGCTTCTGTCCAGATGTTGGTGTATGCCTTAACCAACTTCGCCAATGTTGGGGAAGTAAAGGCGGGATTTCAGAAGATCAAAGTGAATCGCTCCACAATTCCTGCGTATAACAACCAATCCGCTCCAGTTCGCATGACACTTCATGACGCCAGTGGAAAAAGTATTGTGATTGAGTACCTTAAGGGCGAATTGGTTATCACTGATAACCCAACGGGCGTGATGACAAATGATCCAGCGTTTAGGGATCAACTCAATAATATTGGTAACTACGCAAACCTTACCAGCGTAGAGAAAAACCCAATTGTGATTAACGGGGCTACTTATGTTCCGCCAAGCTCAGGCAGTGGTTTGCATGGATTGCCTGGGGATTACTTGAGTCCGAGCCGTTTTATTCGCGCATTATTTCTGACAAAGTCAGTACCCACCACATACCCAACTGCTCAACAAGTTAATACCGCTTGGCATATTTTGGGTAGCTTTGACATTCCTCCTGGTGCCATCAGTTTGCCTGCCACGAATGCTTATGGTGGTGGTGCTGGTGGAATAGAGACAACTGAATGGAGCGCGGTAGCTGACAATAAAAATATGATTTATAACCTCAAAATGTTCGAAACAACGAATATCTATACTTATGATTTAAAGAAAATGGATGTAAGCGCCAAAGAAATTAAATACATCAAGTTAGACAAGCCTCTTGCCACGATCTCTGTTAATTGATAGCTATGATGAAATTTACCAATGTATCTAGATTTGCCGCCGTATCTCTGCTTGCTTTGATTTTCCTGTGCGGCTGTCAATCTACTGGTCAAGATGGCAAGCCGCTCACTACTGCAGAGATTATTCAAAAGCGTGACGCTACGTTAAAGTTGTCGAAGATCGGTCTTGATGCATTAATTAAGCAAAAGCCAGAAGTTCAAAAGGAAATTAATCAGGCAGCTGGCTATGCAGTCTTTACTACTACCAATGTCAATATCGTTTTGCTGGTAGTGGCCCGCGGTGAAGGCGTCCTGTTTGATAAGCGACGCAAAGAGCCTATTTTTATGCAGGCACTTAAAACAGGTGAAGGCTTGGGGGCTGGGTATCAAGATCAATACCAGGTGGCGATCTTTAAGACTCCCGGTGCTATCGATCAGTTTTTGTTGACTTCAGTTGATGGTCGTCGTGGTGGTATTGATGTGGACGCTAATTTTTCTGCTGGTTCTGGTGGTACGATTCGCTCCTTTAACCCAGATATTACCTTCTATACAGTGGGTCTCTCTGGATATGATTTACAAGCCAACTATGGAGGCACGCTTTACTTAGTGGATCAGCAGCTCAATAGTGCTGAAACTCTGAACAGTCTTCCAAAGAAGAAGTCGGGTACGAAGTAAAGTTCCTGTAAGGCAAGATTCAGGGCCTATCCATGGTTTAGCAGTTGTAGAGCCCCAGCTAGCAATGGCTGGGGCTTTTCTTTTGCCTATACCTGGCTGATCTACTGGTATTTCTCTATAGAAACCCGCCTGAACGAGAGTAGATTGGTAGATGAACCAATCCATCTGAAAGGCTGATATGAGCAAGAAATCACTTGATATGAATTCAATCCCAGGACAACAAAGAGCGATTGATGCAACCAAGGCCGCTGGGCGTGTGGCGATTGAAAGTGCTCAGGCAATCGCACAGATTAATCAGCAGGCGACGCAGGAATTGGCCGCCTTAATTCAGATAAGGGTATCGGAGTTGATGAAAACTCAGGATCCACGATCTGCATTTGAATATGTTCATGCCGAAGTGCTGCAGGATGCGGCCAAAGAGATCTCTCAATATCACAATCAGTTACTTCAGGTGCTTAAAAGTGGCAATCAAGAGCTAGCCGATATTGCTGAAACTATGATTCAAGAATCTAAGGCAGATTTAATTCACTTTGTAAATGATGCAACAGATAATGCGCCGCTTGGTAGCGAGGCTTATGTCTCTGTATTTAAAACCTCATTTAATAATGCATTGCAAAATTTTGAATTGATTCGCGCTGCAATGGCAGACTCATTTACGAATTTTGAGAAGAGTGTTGAGAATGTCAGTAATCTCGCTAGCCCAAAAAGTGCTTCAAAAAAGAATAGCTAAAGATTTAATATTGCTTCTGAAATTGTAGGGCGGTCTTAATGGTTTGAAAGTGAATATCCACTGTGGATGTTATTTCCTTTCCGTAGCCGCCCGCCATTGAAAACGCGATGGGTAGTTGTCTATCCAAGGCATACTGAAATACCGTCTCATCCCGCAAGCGCATTCCTGCTGTACTGACATTCAGCCTTCCTAAGCGGTCTCCTTCATGGGGGTCTGCACCAGCTAAGAAAATGAGGCAGTCTGGCTTGAAGCGTGAATCCAGTTGATCTAGTGATTGGCCCAGGGCATCTAAATAGGTGGCATCTTCGCAGCCATCCTCTAGACCCAAATCAAGATCGCTCTCTTCCTTTTTAAATGGAAAATTATTTTCCCCATGAATAGAAAGAGTAAAAATAGAATCGTCATTTTGTAATATCGACGCAGTGCCATTTCCTTGATGCACATCCAAATCAATCACTGCAACCTTGAGGGATAAGCTAATCTCTTTTTGTAAAGTGCGGGCAGCAATAGCCGAATCATTGAAAACACAAAATCCACTACCAGTATCTCGATAAGCGTGATGGGTACCACCCGCAAGATTGGCGGCAATTCCTTCTCGCAAAGCAGTTTTGGCTGCAGCTACCGTAGCACCTGCTGAACGGCGTGAACGTTCCACCATTTGCTCACTCCATGGAAATCCAATTTCTCTTTGTTCTTGTGGAGAAAGCTTTCCTTCAATGACTTTAATGAGATAGCTTGGGTCGTGAGCATACAGAATTTGGTTATCTGTTGCAGGCGGCGCCTCTACAAGCTCAATATTTTTTTCTCCACTCACCAAATCACGTAAGCGAGAATACTTTTCCATCGGAAAGCGATGCCCCTCTGGAAGTGGCAATACAAAATGGTCGGTATAAAACGCTTTCACACTTTTACATTTCTCTCGAATATTCTTTCAGGATATTCAAGGGGACGGTCTCTAGGGCTTTGATGTGAGTGCTTTCAAGTTTGATAAATGGTGCGCATTGGGCATTGAGTGCCTCCACCCAGCGATTGATGCATAAGCACCATTGGTCGCCTGCCACTAAACCTGGAAATTGATACTCTGGTCTTGGGGTGATGAGGTCATTTCCTTTTTGCAGGCTAAATTGTAAAAATTCATTGGTCACAATCGCACAAACTAAGTGACTGCCCACATCCTCTTCATTGGTTTTGCAGCAGCCATCCCTAAAAAACCCTGTTAGGGGATCGAAAGAGCAGGGAATGAGGGGTTCACCAAAAACATTTAACGCAACTTCTTTTTGCATAGCAACCTTAAAAATATCCGTGTCAGCCAGTTTATTGAATAAGCCGTAAACTTGCTGAACAATGACTCAATTAGAAAAGCTCACCTTGTTTTACGATGGCGCTTGCCCGTTGTGCCAGGCGGAGATTCTCTTTTTATCGGGACGCAATCAAGACAATCTATTGGGCTTTGTCGACATTAACTCAGATCAGTATGATCCTCAAAAGGTGGGCGTCTCTTGTGAGGCTGCATTGGCGGCGATGTATGGTCAGTTTGCTAGTGGCAAATTGATACAAGGCGTCTCAGTTTTTCCTGAGGCCTATCGTCGTGCAAACTTACCTCGTATGGCCTGGTTCTTTTCAAGAAAGCCACTTCAGCCATTCTTGAAATTGGCTTATCTCTTTTTTGCCAAGAATCGGCATGCGATATCTAATTTCTTTGGGCCAGCAGCGTTACGTTTTGTGAAGGCCCGTTCAAGGTCAGCACAGCAATGAAGAAAATTCATCTTCTCCTCATCGCCACTCTACTGAGTTTCTTGGTGCCGCTCAGCTTTGCTCGCGATCCTTCGGAGGTGACTGCATATTTAAGTACTGCAAAACTGCAAGGAAGCGGTCGACTGACTTGGTGGGGTCTGCATATTTACGATGCTTCCTTTTATAGGGTGGGTTCACTGTCTTCCTCCGAGTTTGCATTGGATATGCGCTATCAAAAATCCTTCTCCGGTAAATCGATCGCCAATCGGAGCGCAGAGGAAATGAAGCGCACTGGCGTACCTGATGATCAGGCTGCCCTTTGGGGTAAGGAGTTGGCGTCATTCTTGCCTAATGTTGAGTCAGGGCAGACTTTGACTGCTATCTATTCCCCTAAGCAAGGAACCGTTTTTTATCATGATGGCAAACAAATCGCACAAATACCTGGGGCAGAGTTTTCAAAGGCATTTTTTGGAATTTGGTTAGATCCTAAAACAAGCGCCCCTAAACTGAGAACAGAACTATTGGGACAAACCTGTCCACCACCACTTTTTAATGAGGCTTGTTAAGTTATGAAATCCTTTTTTACACGCCTTGCATTCACAATATTTTGTGGAGCGCTTTTAGTCTCATGCTCTTCACCTCAGGTATCTCAATATGCGGCTGAGAAACCAGCCTTAGAGCTGAGTGAATACTTTTCTGGAACGATTGATGCCTATGGCATCTTTACTGATCGTAGCGGTGAAGTGAAAAAGCGCTTTACTGTGCTGATCAAAGCAAATTGGACGGTAGTTGAAGGTAAAAAAGTCGGCACCTTGGATGAACGTTTTGAATACTCTGACGGCACAAAGCAAACACGCATCTGGACGCTAACTGAGCAATCTCCTGGTAACTATATTGGTAGGGCCGATGATGTGGTGGGGGATGCACAGGGTCAGCTCGCCGGAAATGCTCTGAACTGGACCTACACCCTTGCATTGCCGGTGGATGGCACCATTTATAACGTGCAATTTAATGATTGGATGTACTTAGTCACCCCCAAGGTAATGCTCAATAAGGCCAAGATGAGCAAGTTTGGGATTGATTTGGGTGAGGTGACTTTGAGCTTCTATAAGCGCTAAGCAAAGGCGCCCGATTTGTGTCACACTTTCTTGGAAGTCGCCTTTGGGCGCCTCATCCAAGGAGATCTAAATGAACAAGAAATTCAAGCAAATTTCGATTGCTTTATCCGCTGTGGGAATTTTGTCATTAGTGGCATGCCAATCAATGGAGCATGGTACTGGGCAAAAAGCCAGCGCAAATTTAGATTCAAGATCAGGCTCTCAGGCTAAGGGTGAGGTTATGTTTACCTGGCAAGGAGATGATGTTCTCATCAATGCTAAGTTTTCTGGATTAAAGCCAAACTCAGAACAAGGTTTTCATGTTCATGAAAAAGGTGATTGCTCTGCTCCGGATGCAACCAGCGCAGGTGGTCACTTCAATCCCGAAACAAAATCTCATGGCATGCCTAACAGCGGCATGAATCATGCAGGAGATTTGCCCAACATTAAGTCCGATGCTAATGGCAACGCAACTTACACGGCTAAGTTACATGGATTTTCTGTAAATACAGGCCCAACTGGAATTGTTGGTCGCTCAGTGGTTGTGCATAGAGATCCGGATGACTACAAATCTCAGCCTGCAGGAAATTCTGGCCCACGTATTGCATGTGGCTTGATTAAGTAATCACATCTATTTATTAAATTAGTACATACAAGGCATTTCATGAGAATCGAAGATACCGATCCAGCGCGACATGCAGGGATTGAATATCCAATGGAAGTGGGTGCTCCTGTGTTTGCACCCATCAAAGTGACTGAGGAAAAAGATAAGGCTGTTAATGTAGCTCGCCAAAATGCCAAGCTTGAGTACGATCGCATTATGGAGCAGGCTGAGGTCTTGATGAAACAGGCTAAAGCCCTGCAAGCAAGACTAGATGCTACGGAGATGGTACATAGCGCTAAATTTGGCTTTAATCCTATTCATGGAAAAATTTACCATCTGTACTATGACGTTAGAAATAACACTAATGTATTGATTCAAAATGGTCCAAAAGAATGGAGCTGTGGAATTCCAGATGGTTGGACTTATTCGATGGCAGTAAAGAAGTTGGGTGACAGTACTTGGGCGGTAATTGAAGAGGATTCTGCTGGCGCCCTTACTGTATGATGTTTTTCTCTATATAAAAATAATTAGGTGACCTGTGACAAAAGCTCGAGTCGTTAGTCTTACTGAACTAGGTAGTGCAGACGTAATCAAAGTGATTGATAAAGAATTGCCGCCACCTGCAAAAGGTGAAGTGCAGCTCCGTCAGACTGCCATTGGATTTAATTTCATTGACGTATATCAGCGCTCAGGCGTTTATCCATTAGAGATGCCTACAGGCCTTGGGCATGAGGCTACTGGTGTGGTTGAGTCTTTGGGCGAAGGCGTCACTGATTTAAAAGTGGGTGATCGCGTCGTTTATATGAATGCTGGGATAGGTGCTTATGCAAGCGCGCGTAATGTAGCGGCCGACAAATTGGTTGTTCTGCCAAGCAATATTTCTGATGAAGTAGCTGCAGCCGTTTTCTTTAAAGCAATGACCGCACAATATCTTGTGCAAAAAACCTATAAAGTAAAAGCGGGTGATGTAGTGCTCGTGCACGCAGCTGCTGGCGGCGTTGGTCAAATATTAGCTGGTTGGGCAAAAGCATTGGGTGCATTTGTCGTAGGCACTGTGGGTTCACCAGCAAAGTTTGCGGCTGCTAAAGAAGCGGGTTGCGATGCTGTTGTTGATTACTCTCAAGCAAATTGGGTTGAAGAAGTACTTAAAGCCACTGGTGGCAAAAAAGCTAATGTGGTTTATGACTCTGTTGCTAAAACTACTTTCTTAGGCTCTTTAGATTGTGCCGCCCCTTTTGGAACAGTCGCTTTGTTTGGCGCTGCTTCAGGCCCAGCTCCTGAAATTCAGCCAGAGATCTTAAATAAGAAGGGCTGCCTGTTTTTAACTAGACCTTCTGTATTTCCGCACAACGCTACTGCAGCTTTGTTAAAAGAAAATGCTAAAGCAGTATTTGATGCAATTGCCAAAGGGCAGGTCAAAGTACAAATCGGCGCAAAATTTTCTTTAGAGCAAGCTGCTGATGCGCATCGTGCTGCTGAGGGACGAAAAGTTTCAGGCGCCATTGTGATGACTCCACAAGCTTAAGTGTTCTAACGCACATAAGCCCCGTGTATGCGGGGCTTTTTTTATGCATCAATCAGACGTAAGATAGAAGTATGAAAACACTTCTTAAAATATTGATTGCCACTCCACTCATCTTATTGAGCTCTTTGTCCTTGGCACAAATTCCTGAGGCGCAACATTCACAGGGAATTTCTTACATCACTGGTGGGGTAGGTGAGAGTGAGACGGTTGCGATTTTGGCTGATGCAAAGCAATGGCCATTGCTATTAGAAATGTCTCAAATAGAAAATGGCAGGGGAGTCTGGATCTTCGGAGCAAGTATCAAGATCATGAGTTCTAAAAAACAGCTCATTTTTGATGCCCAAGCAGATGGGCCTTATATGCTGATTAATCTTGAGTCTGGTGACTATGTGATCGAGGCAGCTTATCAAGGGGTGGTTCAAAAGAGGGCACTTTCTATTAAATCCGACTCACCACAAAAGGTTTCCCTTTTTTGGAAATAATGCCTTGAAAATTGACGCATTGCGTCATAAGCCTAAACATTCAATTTGGTCTATAGTTTCCTGATTACTACAATCATTAGGAGATAAATGAATGAAATGCTTTTCAACTAAAAGCGGTTTGGGTGTATTGCTTTCGGCAATATTAGTTTCAACAGCCTCACTCAGTAATGCACAGAATTCTCCAGCTGTAGGTGCTCAGGGTAAGACTGAGGCGCTATGGCTTGGACAGGCTGGGTTCCGGATTAAATCCCCTCAGGGAAAAATGATTCTGATTGATCCCTGGATTACTGGCGGACCTAAGACGCCGCCGATTTACAAGAATGATTTGGCAGCGATTGGTCCGATTGATGTGTTGCTAGTGACGCATGCACACGTTGACCATCTTGGCGATGCCCCAGCTGTGGCTAAGATGAATAACATCAAGTTATATGGTCCGGCCGATATGGTGACGCCACTCACTACTTTGGGAATTCTGCCAGCAGACTTGGGTCATCGCTTTAATAAAACGGGTCGCGTAACACCTGCGCCTGGAATCAAGGTAACCGCAGTTCAAGCAGAGCACTCTTCTTTATTGGTTTGGAAGAATCCGGCTACAGACAAGATGGAATCACATCCCGCCGGCGAGCCAATGGGCTTCATTATTGAGCTTGAGAACGGTTTTAAGATTTGGCACATGGGCGATACCGGCTTATTTAGTGATATGAAATTTATTAGCGAGCACTACAAGCCTGATCTAGTGATGGTTCCGATTGGAGGCAATTTCACAATGGCTCCGGATGATGCTGCATATGCATTGCGTACCTGGGTGAAGCCAAAGATGGTGATCCCAATGCATTACAACTCTAACCCGATGACTAAAGGTACGTTAGCAGAGTTTCAGGAGGCTATGAAGGGTAGCAATATCAAAATTATCCCGATGACTGAAGGTGAAACAGTTCAATTCTGAGCAGTCTCTAATTTTCAATCCTAAGGATTATTTTGAATTCAATTGCTTCTGAAGTGAGGGCGCAGCTTGCCCCTCACGGTGTACTTTCTGCCGCAGTCTATCTTGGTAATTTCTTGCTAGTGACTGTTCGCACATCTTCAGGAGAGCCTACGGGTATTGCGCCGGATATCTGTCGCGCAATAGCAAAGCGTCTGGATGTGCAATTAGACCTAAAGGGTTTTGAGACTCAAGATGAGGTGGTAGATGCTGCGGCTACTGGCAAGTGCGGCATTGTTTTGGTGGGCTCCGATCCAGCGCGCGCTCAAAAGGTTACTTTTACACCTGCGTATGCTGAGCTCGAGGCAACTTACTTAGTGCCCGCGAATTCGCAGATCCAAGATATTTCTCAAGTAGACCAACTGGGGGTGAGGATTGCATCATTTTTTAAGAGTGCCTATGACCACTGGTTACAGCGCAATCTAAAGCATGCAACCTTAGTGCATGCAGATAGCCTGCAAGCAAGTAATGAACTTTTTATAAGTGAGCAGTTAGATGCATTAGCTGGACTCAAAACAGGCTTGGTATCGTTTGCAAATACAGTTCCAGGCTTAAGAATATTGGAGGGTCAATTTACTGGAATTCAGCAAGCAATCGCAACCAATAAATCTAATGTAGAGGCAATCGATTTTCTGAGTGCATGTGTAGAAGAATTCATTCGTAGTGGTCTGGTGACCGATCTGATTCAGAAATACCAAGTTCAAGGCTTATGTGCAGCACCCATTCATTAAAGATCGGTAGCAAAATAATATGAAAAAAATTACATTCATCTTTACTCTGATGCTCGGCTTGTTTGCTTATCAAAACACCTACGCCCAAGCAGGTGCTTACCCGAACCACCAAATTAAAATCATTTCTCCTTTTGCCACAGGTGGGATTGCGGATGGATTCTCCCGCATCATTGCGCAGGGCTTGAGCGAGTCTTTTGGGCAGCCAGTCATTGTGGAAAACAAGGCAGGTGGCGTTGGAAACATTGGCGCCGACTTTGTGGCTAAATCGCCAGCAGACGGCTATACCTTAATCATGGGAAGTATTGGTACACATGCTGTTAATCCCTACTTGGTTAAAAACATGCCCTATGATCCCCTGAAGGATTTTGTGCCTGTGGTATTCGTATTGGATGCAGAAGGTTTGTTAGCGGTTAATCCAAATTTACCCGTTAAAAATGTTGCCGAGTTAATTGCTTATCTGAAAGCAAACCCAGGAAAAGTTTCTTACGGTTCAGGGGGCATCGGTACCGCCAGTCATTTAGCGGGAGAGCTTTTTGTAATGACTACAAAAGTGGATATGACGCATATTCCTTACAAAGGAAATGCCTTAGCTATTACTGATCTCATTGGGGGTCAAACTCAAGTGATGTTTGCAACCATGCCCACTATTCTTCCTTATGTCAAAAGTGATAAATTGCGAGGTTTGGCTGTCACTGGCGCAGGGCGAGATCCATCTATGCCAGATTTGCCAAGTATTAGCGAAACCTTGCCGGGCTTTGATGTAAAGAATTGGATTGGTCTATTTGCTCCAGCAGGTACTCCACCTGCAGTTGTTAAAAAATTACATGATGAAGTTGCCAAAATCATGCAGCAGCCAGCAGTTCAAAAGAAGCTGGAAGCAGAGGGTGCAAAGTATTACGCTATGACACCAGAGGCATTCGGAGTATTTCAAAAGAAGGAATCGGTTCGCTGGGGCAAGATTATTAAGAGTGCTGGCATCAAGCCAGAGTAGAGCCCTATAAAGCCAGGCGTGTCTCGCTCTGTGCGCTAAGCGCTAGCCAAGGAAGCTAACAGAGGCTAACCTCGTGAGCTAGCACTTCCTAATTGCAATGTATTACTTGCTTTAAACCCTATAAATAGAAGGCTTCTTAGTTTTTTATTGCAAATAGTTCGTATTAGTACTATATTAGTTCTAACTAGTACTTTAAATAAGATTTATGAACTTTTTACCCGTCCTGAGAAACCTCGTTTCTGCCTATCAAGCGTTTGAGCGTTATTCAGCTCCGCACATAGCAGCAATGGGTTTAACGATGACCCAGTTTGATGTGATTGCCACGTTGGGCAATCAGTTGCCGATGACTTGTAAGGAGTTAGGTGAGAAAACACTGGTGACCAAGGGAACGTTAACGGGGGTGCTAGAGCGCTTGGAAGCAAAAGGTCTCATTCTTCGTCAGACAAATTCTCAAGATGCGCGTAGTCAGCTGATTGGTTTGACGACATCTGGACAGTCTTTATTTGAGAAAGTATTTCCAGAGCATTTGGAATATCTAAATGGTGCATTTAAGAAATTATCATCAAATGAATTAAAGCAATTAGAAGAGTCATTGCGGTTGCTGAAAGACGCTTTTAAATCATAAACATCAAGTCAATATTTTTAAGGAGAAATTGATGAGTAAATTAGCTGTCGTATTTCATAGTGGTTATGGACACACTGTAAAGCAGGCTGAGGCTATTGCTAAAGGCGCTAATGGAACATTGATTGCCATTGACGCTGAGGGCAATATTACTGATGCGCAATGGGCGACACTCAATGATGCTGACGCTATTGTGTTTGGCTCTCCAACCTATATGGGTACGGTGAGTTGGCAGTTTAAGAAGTTTGCTGACGTTAGCTCTAAGCAATGGTTTTCACAACAGTGGAAAGACAAGGTTTTCGGTGGTTTTACGAATTCAGCAACAATGAATGGTGATAAGCATTCAACCTTACATTATTTCTTTACTTTGGCTATGCAGCATTCTGGTCTTTGGGTTGGCACTGGATTGATGCCATCGAATTCTAAGGCCGCAAAGCGCGATGACATTAACTATGTAGGTTCATCTGCGGGTGCAATGATGCAAACACCATCCGATGCAAGTGCTGATGAAGTGAATGTGGGTGATCTAGAGACTGCAAGACTGTATGGCGAGCGTATTGCAAAAATTACCAAACAGTTGCGCGGATAATGAATAAAGTCAGATACACCTCTGTTGCCATCATCTTGCATTGGGTGATGGCGCTCTTGATATTCGCAACATGGTCAATTGCAATTGCCGTGGATGATATTCCATTGAGTCCACTCAGAATTACAGGAATCAGCTGGCACAAATGGCTTGGTGTCACCATATTCTTTTTGGTGGTTCTGCGCTTATTGTGGCGCTCAATTCATCCAGCTCCTGCATTAAACCTCGCATTGCCAGCCTGGCAAGAGCGTGCAATGAAGCTAACCCATCTTGCGCTGTACTTATTGATGCTTCTGATTCCGATTGTGGGCTGGTTAATGAGTTCCGCTAAGGGCTATACCGTCAACTACTTTGGCTTATTTGAATTGCCGGATCTGGTAGATAAAGATAAGGCACTTGGCCATCAGCTGAAGGAGATCCATGAGTTTCTGGCCAATGGATTAATGGCTTTGGTTGGACTTCATATTTTGGCTGCGCTAAAGCATCAATATATCGATAAAGATGGCTTATTAAGTCGTATGACCTTTGGAGGGTCTAGCCGTGAAAAGTAAATGCTCATTACATTTAGGGATGTTGGCACAGGCTTTATTAGCGATGCTATTCATTAGCGCTGCAAGCTCGGCTTATGCGGTGGAGTATTCATCTATTGATGCCTCGAAAAGCAAAATTACTTTTACAAGTAAATTGATGGGCTCAAAGATCTCTGGAAGTTTTGGAAAATTTTCTGGGAAGGTTTTATTTAATTCAGATGAGCCAGAAAAAGCGAAGGCTAACCTCATTATTGAAATCTCAAGTTTTAATGCTGGTGGGGAAGAGTTGCAAGAAGAGGCAAAAGGAAAAGACTGGTTCAGTACAAAACTCTTTCCAACTGCCAGCTATGTAACGGATTCTGTAAAGATTACAGGCCCCAATAGTTTGGATGCCCATGGAACCCTAACCATCAAGGGCAAAGCTGTGCCACTGTTGATATCCGTGAAGTATCAGCTGCAAGGCAAGCAGATGGTCTTTGATGCCAGCTTTCAGGTGCTGAGGTTGGATTTTGGCTTGGGTGCTGGAAACTGGGCAGACACTTCTGCAGTTGCCAATGAGGTGCCAGTCAATGTTCACTTAGTCTTAAATCAAAAATAGTTTTACAAATTAACTTACTTATTCAATTTTTAATCAGGAGAATTACATGAAATCAAAATTACTTATCGCTTTATTTGCAACTATTGGCCTTAGCTCTGTTTTTGCCGCGCCAGTAACCTACACTGCAGATGCAAACCATACTTTTGCTCAATTTGAATATAACCATTTAGGTTTTTCAAATCAGACTAGTCGCTTTAATACCGTTACTGGTACTGTAACTATTGATCAGACAGCTAAAAAGGGTAGCGCAGATATTACGATTGATACGAAATCTGTTGATACTGGATCTACTTTGTTTAACAGCCATATTCAGGGCGAAGATTTTCTATCGACGACACAGTTTCCAACTGCTATCTTTCAATCAAACGATATGATTTTTAAAGGTGAAAAACCGGTTGCTTTAAAAGGTGTGTTGACATTGAAGGGTGTAAGTAAGCCAGTTACATTGAATATCACTAATTTTGAGTGCAAAAAACATCCAATGTCTGGTGCTGATTATTGCGGTGCCAATGCTGAAACAAAAGTGAAGCGCACAGAATTCAATATGGGCAAATACGCACCGAACGTAGGTGACGATGTAACCATCATGATTGCTATTGAGGGTTCAAAAAAGGATTAATTCCTTTTGTTGGGCTGATGTCATCTGAAAAACCACCTACGGGTGGTTTTTTCATTCTCGGCCGACTCGGTTTATAATTTCATAAGTAATTGAATTAAAAGGGATTATTCCTTTAATTCCACTTTTGCTGGTTTGACAGCTCTTAGGGGCTCTTGGACAATGCCATGGGTGGTTGATTCAAGCCCCAAGCCCTCATGACAGTTGATACTCATTCCTCCTCCAATACACCGCATTTGACGCTCGAAGCTCGTGCGCTGACTTGTATTCGTGGGGAGCGACAATTATTTCAAAATCTGAATCTGACAGTGACGGCTGGAGAGTGCCTGCATGTGCGCGGTGAGAACGGGGTCGGAAAAACTAGCCTCTTAAGACTCCTGACGGGACTTTCTAAACCAGAGGTGGGAGAGGTTCTTTGGAATCATCAGTCAGTCGCTAAAGACCCTTCTACATATCATCGGGAGCTTTTATTCCTGGGGCATCGTGATGCTCTGAAAGAGGATCTCACTGCCTTGGAAAATCTGCAGCTGTATGCAGTGCTAGACGATATTCATTTACCGGTTGATAAGGCTTTAGCAGCCCTCTGGCGTTTTGGATTGCGTGGGCGCGAGAGCCTACCAGTCGGTTGTTTATCGGCTGGACAAAAGCGCCGAGTCTTAATGGCGCGTATGTTGACGCGTCAAGCGAAGCTGTGGATTTTGGATGAGCCATTCAATACACTGGATATTCATGCCGTACAAGATTTGCAAGGGTTAATAGCAGAACATGTGGAGCAAGGTGGTCTAGTGGTACTGACTAGCCATCAAGCAGTGGATCTTCCGCGTGTGAGGGTGCTAGATCTATGAATGCTTTACTAGCTATCATTCGCCGTGATTTGCTCTTGGTTATGCGCCGCAAGAGCGAGGTGCTCACAGCCCTCTTCTTTTTTGTCGTGGTGACTAGTTTGTTTCCATTGGGTATTGGTGCGGATGCTGCTTTGCTGCGTAAGATTGCTCCAGGCGTTCTTTGGGTTGCAGCCTTACTGTCTACTCTATTAGGCTTGCATCGGATGTTTGCCGCAGACTACCAAGACGGCGCTTTAGAGCAGCTTGCCTTGTCGCCGCAGCCTATGGTCTTGTTAGTAACTGGAAAAATTATTGCCCATTGGATGGTGAGTGGACTACCACTCGTGCTCTTAGCCCCGATCATCGGCATTCAGTTTGATCTGGATGCCAGTTCTTTGTATGTACTGATGGGAACCCTATTATTAGGTACCCCGGTGCTATCCTTACTAGGATCCATAGGTGCAGCCTTAACCTTGGGTGTCAGAGGCGGCAGCGTACTATTAAGCTTATTGATATTGCCTTTATATATTCCGGTTCTCATTTTTGGCGCTGGCGCCGTATATGCTAATAGTGTGGGTTTGGATACGTCAGGCCATTTTTCATTGCTAGGCGCGTTATTGATTTTGGCTTTAGCATTTGTTCCTTGGGTAAGTAGTGCTGCTGTAAAGATTGCAATTGAATGAATCCGATAAATACTTTTTCTAATCATCGCGTAGTTAACTGGTTTAAGTTATCTAGCCCTAGCACTTTTTATCCGGTGGCGGGTAAGCTCATCCCATTCTTCTGGGTCTTAACTTTTTTATTTGGCGCTGCTGGTTTGTGGATTAGCTTCTTTGTTGCGCCTGTCGATGCCGTGCAAGGGCAGGGCTATCGCATCATTTTTATTCATGTGCCCGCATCCTGGATGTCGATGTTTATTTATTTAGTCATGGCTACATGGGCAGGATTAGGACTGGTCTTTAATGCCCGTTTGTCTGCCATGATGGCGCAGGCTCTTGCCCCTATAGGCGCTTGGATGGCATTTCTATCTCTTTGGACCGGGGCATTCTGGGGTAAGCCCATGTGGGGTGCCTGGTGGGTTTGGGATGCTCGCCTTACTTCAGAGTTAATTCTTCTCTTTTTATATTTAGGCTTTATTGCCTTGCGAGCCTCCATTGATGACCCTCGCCGTGCCGATAAGGCGAGTGCCATTTTGGCTTTAGTAGGCGTTGTAAACGTACCGATTATTTATTTCTCAGTGAAATGGTGGAACACCTTGCATCAAGGCGCCTCCGTTTCTCTCACAAAAGCCCCGGCGATGGCACAAACCATGCTCTTGGGAATGCTGTTGATGGCTTTATGTCTTTGGATGTACACCATTGCAGTCACCTTAATGCGAGTGAGGGCAATCATTTTGGAGCGTGAAGCCCATGCTGATTGGGTGAGACAATCAATTGAGGTGAAAATCTGATGTGGAATAGCCCTTCTGAGTTTTTTGCCATGGGCGGCTACGCACTGTATGTGTGGAGTAGTTTTGGTGTTTGTGCGCTGGTATTGATATTGGAACCCCTCATGGCGCGTGCTCGCTTTAGAGCAATCGTACGGCGGTTGAAGCAAGAGCAATTAGCTGAGCAGTTTGATAAAGAGATTAGTAAGTGAAGCCTAGACATAAACGTGCATTGATGATTGTTGCAGCGCTGATCGTAATTGGTGTAGCTGCACTCTTAATTTTGAATGCGCTTAATAGCAATATTGCTTTATACGTCACTCCAAGTGAAGTGTCAGCGGGCAAAGCGCCTCAAGGTCAGGCTTTCCGAATTGGTGGCATGGTAAAAGACGGCTCTTTAAAGCGCGATGGCCTAACCGTGCACTTTGTGATTACTGATCTGGTGAAAGATATTCCAGTGGCCTATACCGGCATCCTTCCTGATTTGTTTAAAGAGGGTAAGGGTGCCGTGATCCAAGGTCGTATGAATGCGAATGGTGAATTTATTGCCAGCGAAGTATTAGCTAAACATGACGAGAACTATATGCCTCCTGAAGCAAAACATGCTTTAGAGCAAGCTCAAAAAAACGGAACGAATAAATGATTCCTGAGTTTGGGCACTACGCACTAGTTCTGGCGCTTTGTATTGCGTGCATTCAGGGAGTTTTGCCATTGCTGGGCGCGCACTTTGGTCGGCGCGATTGGTTGGTGCTAGCAAGACCTGCTGCGCAAACAGTTTTCTTATTACTGGCGATTGCTTTTGGAATCTTGGCTTGGAGTTTTTACGCCAATGATTTTTCTGTGCTCTATGTTGCTGAGCACTCGAATTCACAGCTACCAGTGATTTATCGATTAGGTGCAGTATGGGGCGGTCATGAAGGATCACTCTTGTTGTGGATCTTTTTGCTGGCTACCTGGACCATTTTAGTTGCTCAGCTTTCTAAAGCATTAGATGACTTTATGGTGGCGCGAGTGATTGGCGTTTTGGGCTTGGTCACTAGTGGTTTGCTCCTGTTTGTTTTAACAACCTCAAATCCGTTTGAGCGTTTATTGCCAGCCGCACAAGATGGCCGCTCATTAAATCCACTCTTGCAAGATCCGGGTTTAGTATTTCATCCGCCAATGTTGTACATGGGCTACGTTGGTTTTTCTGTGGCCTTTGCATTTGCGATTGCCTCCTTATTATCTGGAAGATTGGATGCCGCTTGGGCTCGTTGGTCACGTCCTTGGACAACCGCTGCTTGGGTTTTCCTGACCCTTGGTATTGCTTTGGGTTCGTGGTGGGCTTATTACGAATTGGGTTGGGGTGGTTGGTGGTTCTGGGACCCCGTTGAAAATGCCTCGTTTATTCCTTGGCTCGTGGGTACTGCTTTGTTACATTCTTTAGCGGTTACCGAAAAGCGCGGCGGATTTAAGAGTTGGACTGTGCTCTTGGCGATTACTGCCTTCTCCTTATCGCTACTAGGAACCTTCTTGGTTCGATCGGGCGTCCTGACCTCAGTGCATGCGTTTGCGACTGATCCAAGGCGTGGCATCTTTATTCTGATCTTCTTATCACTCGTCGTTGGTTCGTCTCTGATGCTTTACGCATGGCGTGCGCCTAAGAGTTCGATGGGCGGCAAATTTAGTTTGAGCTCCAGAGAAACTTTGATTTTGCTTGGCAATGTCTTTTTAGTGGTTTCTGCCGGATCTGTTTTGCTAGGCACCCTATATCCATTGCTGATTGATGCTTTGCATTTAGGTAAGATTTCTGTAGGCCCTCCTTATTTCAATAGCGTATTCGTGCCTATCATGGTGCCATTGCTGGTATTGATGGGTATCGGTCCATGGGCAAGCTGGAAGCAGAGTAATTTAATTAGCATCATCAAGCGTTTATGGATTGCAGGCGCAGTCGCTTTGATTGCAGGCGTTGGAATTCCCTTAATCATGGGCCAATTTACTTGGCTTGCAGGCATGGGCTTCATGTTGGCATTTTGGGTAATCGCTTCGGGCTGCATGCAAATTATTCGCCAAGCCAAAGCCGGTAAACCAACCCGTTCTTTTATTGGTATGCAGGTGGCGCATTTAGGTATTGCGGTATTTGTGATTGGCGTCACAATGGTGGGTGCTTATCAAGAAGAAAAAGATGTGCGCATGTCCGCTGGCGATACAGTAAGTGTTGGTGGATATCAAATCCAGCTTCAGGGTGTTAGTAATGCTCGCGGCCCAAATTACCAGGCAATGCGCGGTACGTTCTTGCTCTCTAAAAATGGCAGCGATCACATCAATCTTTATCCAGAGAAGCGAAGCTACTTTTCTTCGACGATGCCAATGACTGAGGCAGCGATTAATGCTGGGCTCACCCGCGATATTTATGTATCACTAGGTGAAGAATTGGCCGATCAATCCTGGGCTGTACGTGTTTACTACAAGCCTTTTGTGGATTGGATTTGGGGTGGTTGCCTGTTGATGGCTTTAGGTGGCGTGTTGGCTATGTCGGATAAGCGCTATCGACTGAAGTTAAAGAGCAAGTTCGCATGAAAGCAAAATTTTTAATCCCTCTGATCTTGTTTGTGGGCTTGGTAGTCTTTTTGGCTATTGGCTTAAATCGTGATCCACATGAGGTCCCATCGCCTTTGATTAACAAGTCTGCCCCTGCATTTGAAGTGTCTCAATTGGCTGATGCTAATAAATCGTTTTCACCGGCAAGTATGAAGGGTCAGGTGTGGATTCTGAATGTGTGGGCATCCTGGTGTGTAGCTTGTCGTGAAGAGCATCCGGTGTTGGTTGAGCTTGCTAAGTCCCAAATAGCCCCAGTGATTGGTTTGGACTACAAAGATAAGCGTGAAGATGCTGTAGCAATGCTGGCAAAACAAGGCAATCCTTATACGCTCTCCGCCTTTGATGCTAATGGGCGAGTTGGCATTGATTATGGCGTCTATGGTGTGCCTGAGACTTACATCATCGATAAGGCCGGGGTGATTCGCTTTAAACACATTGGCCCGTTAACAATGGATTTATTGAATCAAAAAATTTATCCTATGCTGAGTGAGTTAAAGAAATCATGAGGCGAATTTTATTAATCGCCGTTTGCGTGTTTAGTTTAGGCAACGCGTTTGCCAAAGATGCTGCACCACTCGCGGATGACCCTGTAACAGAGCAGCGTCTTATTAGTATTTCAGAAGAAATGCGCTGCTTGGTGTGTCAGAACGAGTCATTGGCAGGCTCGCGCTCGGATTTAGCCAATGATTTGCGTCGTGAAATTCGGATATTGATCAAAGAAGGTAAGAGCGATGATCAAATCCGCTCGTTTATGGTCGAGCGCTATGGTGATTTTGTACTGTATCGTCCGCCAGTCAAGCCAGTGACCTGGTTGCTATGGATTGGCCCATTTGTTATTTTGGGTCTGGGCATTGCTGGTTTATTAATGTATTTAAGACGCAGAGATAGCAGCGTGCCTAATGTCACGCTGACTGATGCTGATAATCAAAAAATCGATGCACTATTAAATGCAAGCGATAAGAAAGAGGGATGAAATAAGTGACTAGCTTTTTGATCCCCGCCTTTTTGCTTCTGGTTCTGGTATTGGTGCTATTGCTGCGCCCATTCATCTTTCCCGCGAAGAGCTCGTCGACATCGCGTCGTCAGATGAATGCCACCATCTACCGTGAAGAGTTGGATAAATTAGAGCTTGAATATAAAGCTGGTGCAATTACTTCAACTGATTATGAAATTGCGCATGCTGAAATGCGTCAGAGACTCTTTCAAGACACTATTGAAGAGGATGACCGAGAGGTTGCGGGCTCTTCAAAGAAGACTGCACTCGGGTTGTGTATCTTTATCGTCTTGCTCTCATCAGCGCTGTATTTCTCCTTGGGGGATGTTGTTCGGGTAGCCCAAAACAATTCTGAAAAACCAGTCACCCAAGAAGGTGTCGAAAAAATGGTGGCTGAATTTGCCATTAAAATGGAAAAAGATCCTGGCAACTTAAAAGGCTGGGCGATGTTAGCTCGTTCCTATCGAATCTTGGGCCGCGATGAGGATGCCGCTAAAGCGTATGCACGTGCCGGTAACTTTATTGATTCTGATCCGCAATTGTTAGCTGACTATGCAGATGTTCTGGCAAGCAATGCAAATGGGAGTTTTGTTGGGAAGCCTTCGCAGTTGATTAATCAGGCATTAAAGCTGGACCCCAATAACATGATGGCACTTTGGCTTTCTGGAACCGCATCTTATAACGCTAAAAATTACAAGGCAGCCGTGCAGTCCTGGGATAAGCTTGCGCAACAACTTCCGCCCAATACGGATGAGGCGCGTGCTATTCAGGGATCTATTGCTGAGGCGCGCTCTAAAGGTGGTCTGACTACTTCAGCGCCGGTTGCTCCAGCCGGAAAAGGCATTAGCGGCAAGATTGAATTGTCTGCTGATCTTAAATCTAAGATTAAGCCTGGCGACATTGTGATGGTAATTGCGCGCAAACCTGGTGAGCGTATGCCTGTTGCTGTCTTGAAGGCGTCTGCAACTGACTTTCCAATGAGCTTTATATTGAATGATTCATTGGCTATGAATCCCAGTGCGCCTCTCTCTCAACTATCTGAGGCGAGTGTCGAGGTGCGCATTTCTAAGACTGGGATGGCGAAACCGGAAGTGGGGGATTTAATCTCTTCAGTGCAGACAATTAAAGTCGGCACAACCAATGTTCGCCTACTAGTCGACCAAGTTCGCCAGTAAGGTTTTAGCCTCTACCCACAAACGGCATATTGGTTGCCATAATGGTCATCGACAGAATATTGCTTTCGAGTGGCAGTTGGGCCATATGCAGTACGGCCTCACCAACATGATCAACATCCATGCGTGGCTCTATCTTGATGGATTGATCTGCCTGCAGGATCCCAGCAGCCATACGTTCAGTCATCTCTGTTGCAGCATTGCCGATATCGATTTGACCGCACGCGATATTAAAAGGGCGCCCATCTAATGCAATGGTTTTGGTTAAGCCGCTGATGGCATGTTTGGTTGCCGTGTAGGGTGCTGACATTGGACGAGGTGCATGCGCAGAGATTGAACCGTTATTGATAATTCTGCCACCTTGTGGAGATTGCGCTTTCATCATACGAATCGCTTCCTGTGAACACAAGAACGCACCACAGAGGTTGGCATTGACTACATTCATCCACTGCTCATAACTTAAGTCTTCCATTGGGATAGCAGGAGCCCCCATACCGGCATTATTGAAGAGTACGTCAATGCGGCCAAATTGATTGCTAAGTGCCGCAAATAGCTTTTTGACTTCATCGGGCCTGCCGACATCGCAAGCAACCGCTAGACAGTTACTTTGATTGCCGCCAATATCAGCAATAGCCTTTTCTAATTTATCGAGATTGCGTCCAGTAAGGACTACTTGATAGCCTCCCTTGAGGAGCGCTTTGGCAGCCGCCCGCCCAATACCAGTTCCTGCACCGGTGACTAGGGCTACCTTGGTTTTTGCTGAATTCATCATGTTCTTTAGGGCTGCTTAAAAGCATCATCTTATCGTGATTTATTGGGCCTGTTTTGAAACCTTTGCCTATTGCTTTGCTCGGGGCATAATGCAAAAAACACAAGAGATTTCCATGAATTTCATCAAAAAACAAATTTATAACCCCCTGGCTCTAACAGCAGCCTTTTTTGTCCTACTAACTATCCTTTTTGGCGTTCTGTGGGTTTTAGTCCCGCCGCCACCAAAGTCAATCGAGATGGCTACTGGATTTCCTACTGGGCTGTATTACCAGTTTGGCGAACGCCTGAAATTGGAAATAGCTAAGGAGGGTGTTGATCTCAATGTGCGATCCACCGGCGGAACTTTAGATAACTTAGCTCTTTTGAATGACCCTAATTCTGGGGTTGATTTTGCAATGGTGCAGGGTGGTGTTGCTAATGTTGCCGAATATCCAAATTTGGTTTCGATAGCCGGAATGTTTTACGAGCCTATTTGGGTTTGGTATCGTGAAAGCGCATTTAAAAATGATGGGGGCCAACTCAAGATTTTAAGTCAGCTAAAAGGTAAGCGCGTCTCCATCGGTAATGATGGGAGCGGAACTTTAGCGCTTACTCAGAGTTTGTTGCAGACTAGTGGTATTACAGACAAGGAAATTGGCGCGCAGAAATTAAAGCCCGATGAAGCTATTCTTAAGTTAAATAATGGCGAATTGGATGCAGTATTTATAGTGGCAGCTGCAGAGGCGCCCGTTCTGAAAAAGTTTTACTCTATTCCAGGTATTCGCTTGATGGATTTTGACCAAGCGGATGCGTACACCCGAAATCTTACTTATTTATCCAAAGTGACCGTACCCAGAGGTTTATTGAGTATTGAGCACGATCAACCTCGTCAGGACATCCAGGTGATGGCTGCTACTGCCACCTTGGTAGCTCATGACAATGTAAGTCCGGCAATGGTTTCACTCTTATTGAGCGCTTCTTACGATATTCTGAAATCCTATTCGCGGTTGCAAAAAGTGGGGGAGTTCCCCTCTAGTTCTGGACTGGATTTCCCATTGCATGCGGATGCGGAGATTTATCTAAAGGATGGCCCTTCATTCTTACATCGTCACTTGCCGTTTTGGACTGCGGTATGGGCAGGACGTTTTGTCAAAATTGTTATTCCATTACTAGTAATTTTGATTCCATTATTTACCTATATTCCAACTACCAAAAATTTCTTATTGCGATTGAAGTTGGCGCAGGTGTATGAAGAGCTCAAGGTGATTGAGAAGAATGCCCAAAATCCAGCATTAAAAGAAAAGAACTTTAAAGATCTTGTGGATATCGAGAGGCGCGTTGGAAATATCAAGGTATCCATGTTGGATGCGAAAGAACTATACGACCTCAAAGGACATGTGGGTGAAGTACGTCACCGCCTGAATTTGGTTAATTAAAAGGGGTCTGGAAATGAGCAGGCTAATTCAACATCTATTTTTTGCTTTAGGCTTGCTTGCCTCTATTGGAGTTCAGGCGCAGACCTACCCAAGCAAGCCTATATCCATGGTGGTGCCTCAGGCGGCAGGCGGCACTAACGACATTGTGGCGCGTTTAATTGCACCATCATTTGGTGAAGCTATTGGCGCATCGATTGTTGTTGAAAATAGACCAGGTGCTGGCGGTAATATTGGTACCCAAAGTGTTGCACGCTCACCTAAGGACGGCTATACCTTACTGCTCACCATCAATAGTGCGCAAGCCATCAATCCTTCTTTATATAAAAATCCTGGTTTTGATCCTGTAAATGATTTTGTGCCCTTGTATTACATTGGAGCAACGCCTTATGTATTAGTCTCTCCACCGGGGTCTCCTTATAAAACGTTGGCGGATGTTGTGGCTGCGGCTAAGAAGAGGCCTGGAGAGTTGTCATATGCCTCGGCTGGTAATGGCACGATTAGTCACTTATTGGGTGCCATGCTCAATGCGAGCGCTGGCATTGACATGCAACATATTCCTTACAAAGGAGTAGCCCCAGCAATTAATGATGTATTAGGTGGACAAGTACCACTGGCATTTGCGAGCTTACCCTCTGCACTCAATTACATTAAAGCAGGGAAGCTTCAGGCGATCGCGATTAGTTCTGCAAAGCGTTCTAGCGCTGCGCCTGAAATTCCAACGATTGCAGAAACTTATCCTGATTGTGTTGGTGAGGTATGGGTAGCCATCTATGCACCTGTTGGCGTTAGTGCGGATGTAATCAAGAAGGTACAGGCAGCGATGGAGAAGACCCTATCTAAATCAGAAGTGCGTGAGAAGCTATCTGCACAAGGCTTGGATCTTGCACCCGTTCCAACTAATAAGTTGAGCGCTTTACTAAAGGATGAGTTGGCTAAGTGGGCAAAAATTGTGAGGGCATCTGGAGCGCAGTTGGATTAACGCTTTTTTGCTGCTTGACCTAAAATAGACCCATGACAATTATTGGCGTTGCGCCTACACTGACCCCCTTAAAGCAGATCGATCAAGCTTTGCGTGATGACGGCTTTGCAGTGGTGTCCGCTGAGACGGTTGCTGAGTTTAGCAATGTAGATCTATCCAAGTTTCAAGATCTCACGAAGTATTGGGAAAACTTGCCCCGCGACCCTTATTTAAAAGATGGTGGGCGCTATCGCTTTCGTCGACATGCCAGCTATGAGATTAAAGGCGATAAACTCACAATGGTTCCACATCGTGCGCACTGGCAATCGCTGGATTACAACGCGTTACATGGTGGAATTGAGCGCTGGTTTGAGCCCATCCAAGGTGAGTTGTTAAGTAATCCTGCTTGGCAATCTGTCTTGCTCGGGCTTGCACATCTCTTGAATAGCCTAAAGCCTGTGAATACTTGGTTTGTTGAAGCCCATCAATTTCGAATTGATACCACTGATGGTATCGGACGTCCAACACCTGAAGGCGCTCATCGCGATGGCGTTGATTTTGTAGCAGTCTTCTTGTTAGATCGAGAAGGCATTAAGGGTGGCGAGACCAGAATATTTGATACCTCTGGCTCTGCAGGATTGCGCTTTACACTCACGCAACCTTGGTCTTTGTTGTTAATGAATGATCAGCGCATGATTCATGAATCAACCCCAATTCAGCCATTAGGAAAATATGGGTATCGAGATACCTTAGTTCTCACTTACCGCTCTAATGGTTTTCAAGACTCTCCAAATCGAAGTCAGCAATAAGGCTACTGGATTTACTCTGGCTCCATGCCAGCTTCTTTAATCGCTTTGGCCCACTTAGCAGTTTCTAGTTTGATTTTTTGACCAAGGGCTTCAGGCGTTCCTGGCTGAGTTTCAAAACCATTTGCTGAAAGTCGCTCAACTAGATCTTTTGATTTGGCTGCACTGTTGATGGCTTGATTGAGTTTGAGGATGGCATCTTTCGGCATGCCCGCTGGACCAAATGCCGCAAAGAAGGCGATAAGTTCATAGCCTCTGATACCCAATGCTTCATTTACTGTAGGTAGCTCTGGAATAGCCGGCGAGCGCTTCAGGGAGGTGACAGCTAAGCCACGGATTTTGCCTGCTTGTACCTGAGGTAATGAAACTCCAAAGTCGGATGTGAACATATTCACCTGACCGCCAATTAAATCAGTCATAGCATTGGGGCCGCTCTTGTATGAGACCCCAATCATTTTGATATCAGCAAAGCTTGCCAGCATTTCTGATGAAACGCGCTGTGATGTACTTGCATAAGCAAAAGTCATTTTTCCTGGATTGGCTTTGGCTAGAGAAACAAACCCATTGAGTGATTTAGCAGGCACATCATTATTGATGGCAATAATGAGTGGAGCAGATCCAAAAAATCCAATGGGAGTAAAGGCGGTGTCTTGGTTATAGGGTAAATTTTTAACCAAGCTCTTAAGGGCAGCATTAGTGCTATTGGTTCCGAACAGAATCGTATAGCCGTCTGCGGGGGCCTTGGCTACAAAATCTGCGCCAATTAGGCCATTTGCGCCAGGGCGATTTTCAACAACTACGGGCTGGCCTAATGACTCAGACATTTTTGCCGCAAATGCACGTCCAATTTGATCGGTTGTGCTGCCGGGTGCAAAAGGAACAATTGCTTTAATGGGTTTGGAGGGGTAGCTATCCGCTGATGCCAGGTTACTTGCGAAGCCGATAATCAGGGCGGCCCCGATCTGCAATAAATGAACTATCAAAGATTTGCTATTCATACTGTCTCCGTCTTGTTTTCAGTAGTGTAGCGGGTCTAATTCGTTCTGGGCGAGTAGAATGAGTTCACGTTTCTACTGACTAACTATGCGCTTTCGTTCAGCTGGCTATACCCCTCTTATGCTTCTGGCACAAACCTGTGCTTTATTGGGTTTTGCTTGCTATGCCGTCGTGTTAACGACTTTGCAAGAAGAGTGGCATCTCAGTAATTTGCAGTCAGGCCTGATTGCGAGTGCTTTTTTCTTTGGTTACATGCTTGCCGTTCCATTAGCTACGGCTTTAACGGATCGGGTAGACGCGCGTAAGGTGTATTTAATAGGCGGTCTCACAGCAAGCTGTGGTCTTTTGGGTATGAGTCTGTTGGCTTATAACTTTTGGACGGCCCTACTTTTTATGGCTTTGAATGGTGCTGGTCTTGCTGGTTCTTATATGCCCGGCCTCAAGATTTTGTCAGACCGCATCCAATCGGGAGAGCTAACTAGACATATTGCGTTCTATACCGCCTTCTTTGGTATCGGTACTGGATTTTCGTATTTATGTTCTGGTTGGATTTTGAATGCGCTTGGTTGGCATTATGTATTTGGTTTAATTGCCTTGGGCCCATTTAGCGCATTTCTGATTGTCTTGTTGCTAATTCCAGCGCTTCAGCATGAAAAATGGCAAGGGCCAATCAATATTCGTCTGCACGATATCTTTCCGGTGGATAAATGGAAGTTGGTTTTACAAGACAAAAATGCATCAGGCTTTATTTTTGGATATACCGCTCATACTTTGGAACTCTTTGCCTCAAGAAGCTGGATTGTTGCCTTCTTTGCTTTTTGTGCAGTTGCTTCTGGCGAAGATTTTTTCCTAACGGCTACGACTTTAGCTGGAGTGATTAATTTCTTTGGCGTGCCATCTTCCATATTGGGTAATGAAATTGCTTTGAGAGTAGGGCGTCAGAAATGGGTATGCATTGTGATGCTGACTAGTGCGGTATTAGGGATTGCATTCGCTTGCTCAACTGGCCAGTCGTGGTGGTTGATTGTTGCTCTGGCTATTGGGCATGCCATATTCATCATGGCAGATTCCTCAACGCTCACTGCGGGCTTGGTAATTAGTGCGCAAGAAAATATCAAGGGCGCTGCAATGGGTCTGCACTCATTGATGGGGTTTGGTGGCGGCCTATTGGGGCCTGCCATTTTTGGTTTCGTCTTGGATATTTCTGGTTCTCGTACTTCACAAGTTGCCTGGGTATGGGCATACGTTGCCGTAGTCATGTGGGGCGTTCTGTTTGTGATTTACGAACGTCGTAGGGGCTGGGGTAGCTCAGTGCGCGCATGAGTAATCGGATAAATGAGCAGATAAATGAGCAGGTAAATGAGCAGATGAACAAAAAGAATGCTTTAGTTTGCTATCACTGTTCAAGCCAGATTCTCCCAGGGGAATTAACTGAGGCGGAACTGGGTGGTGAGACACGTCCATTCTGTTGTCCGGGTTGCATGGCAATTGCGCAAACAATTCATGGAGAAGGCCTAGAGGTTTTTTATGCCAGGCGTTCTCAGTCGGGTGATAAGCCGGCAGCCTATCTTGCAAGTGATGAGATTCCGGAGAAGCTTAAGCCTTATGATGATCCTTCATTGCGAGGCCGTTTTACCCGTCCATCTGGAGGGGAGGGTGATCTTGAAACCACTTTGCGCTTAGAAAAAATTCGATGTGCAGCTTGTGTTTGGCTGTGTGAGCAACATTTACGTCGTAATGCAGGTGTTAAGGATGTGCAAATCAATTACGTTACTCAAAAAGTAATGGTGCGTTTTTCTTCAGATAAAACGAGCTTAGCAAGATTACTTTTTGAAATTGAGCGCATTGGTTATGAGGCTTGGCCATTTGAACCCTCCCAATCATTAGATCGCGCTAAAAAGGAAAGGCGCCACCTTCTTTTGCGACTAGGTGTAGCAATGCTGGGCATGATGCAGGTCATGATGTATGCCTGGCCTACGTATGTCGGCGCCGACATTACTCCGGAATTTGAGATTCTTTTAGGTTGGACTAGCTGGTTATTGACTGTTCCTGTGATGGTCTACTCAGCAGGTCCAATATTCCAGTCGGCTTGGCGAAGTGTGCAGTCTTTTAAGCAAACGCATATGTTGGGAATGGATGTTCCTATTGCATTAGCTTTAGCTTTGGCATTTATTGCGGGCACCATTAATTTAATTGCCGGTGTCGGACATACTTATTTTGATTCCATCACCATGTTTGTGGCATTTATCTTGGCGGCCAGATATGTGGAGCTTTTAGCAAGACAAGATGCGCAAGGTGGAGCAGAGGCTTTAGCTAAACAACTGCCTGCAACATGTGAGCGGGCATTGAACTATCCAGCATCACAAGAAATTGAAGTGGTTCCCGTAGTTAATTGCAATCCTGGAGAGGTATTACGAGTTTCTCCAGGGGAAGTGGTGCCTGCTGACGGTGTCCTGATTGAAAATGTGAGTGCTTTAGACGAGTCTTTGCTCACGGGCGAATCTAAGCCGGTTGAGAAAAAGATTGGTGACCGTGTGTACGCTGGTACTCACAACATACTGAATCCATTGTTCATGCGAATTGAGGCAGTGGGGCAATCAACCCGTATCGCTGGAATTGCTTCCTTATTAGATCAAGCATTACTTGCTAAACCAGTCATGGTGAGTCTGGCTGAAAAGTGGACTGCTTATTTTGTTGCCTTTTTACTATTCGGTGCGTTTGCTTCGTCCGCTATTTGGCTGTACTTTGACCCTAGTCGTGCGTGGACAGTTTTAGTTTCTGTTCTAGTTGCTAGCTGCCCTTGTGCTTTATCACTAGCAGTTCCAACTGCTATGGCAGCAGCGCAAGGTGCGGTAACTAAATTAGGTTTACTGATTGTGCGTGGTCATGTGATGGAAGGTTTAGTAAAAGCAACTGACTTAGTGTTAGATAAGACCGGCACACTAACGATGGGTCAGCCAGAGTTGCAAGAGGTTATTAATTTGCGTGCGGGCTATCGACGTGAAAATGCCTTGGCCTTAGCTGCGGTATTGGAGGCAGGGCAAAGACATCCGTTGGCACTTTCTTTGATGCGTGCCGCTACTGCTGAAAATTTATCTTTACCTACATTGAGTGAGCCAGTGATTAATCAACTGGGAAAAGGTTTAAGTTCAGGCGAGTATCGCTTAGGAAGTGCATTGTGGCTGGGGGTAGAGCAGAGTGCGCAATTAGGGCAATACGGTCAGGTGCATTTAGCGGATGCACAAGGATTAATAGCTAGCTTTGTATTTTTGGACACGCCTAGAGCAGGATTAGAGCAATTCCTAAAAGTAGTGAAGTCTAGAAAGATTGCAGTGCATTTAGTTTCTGGTGATGATCGCGCTACGGTTGCGTGGTGGGCACATCATGTTGGTATTAAGCAATATCGAGGCGGTTGTACGCCTGAAGATAAGTATGACTACATCGAAAGGTTGCAAAAAGAAGGTCGTTTTGTATGGGCTATTGGCGATGGTGTGAACGATGCGCCTTTGCTTGCTCGTGCTGATATTTCTATTGCAGTTGGCGCTGGTGCACCTTTGGCTGCAGCTGGAGCTGATGCAATTCTGACGGCTAGTTCTCTAGAGCCTTTAGCAAAAACTTTGTTGCTAGCTGATAAAACTCACGCAATCATCAAAGAAAACTTATGGTGGGCCTTGGCTTACAACTTGCTGGCTATTCCTGCTGCAATGATGGGCTTAGTAAATCCCTGGGTTGCTGGGATCGGGATGTCGCTTTCCTCGTTAGCCGTGACTTTAAATGCCTGGCGCTTACGAAAGGCTTAGACTATAGGAATGGAAAGTCTATTTCTTCTCATTCCCATTTCTCTGGTTTTAATTGGCCTTTTGGTCTGGATTTTGAACTGGTCCATAAAAAGTGGTCAATTTGACGATTTAGACGGTCCCGGTGAGGCGATTTTGATGGATGATGACGCTCCAAAATCCAAATAAGTTAGTAAACACTCTCAATAATAGTTATATATTTAAATAGCTAAAGCAATCTAGGGTTTCCCTTAGATGTGCAGGGTGAATTTGCCTCACCCTTTTTGATATAGATCAAATCCCCCTTGGGACTCTACTTTGATAATCAATCCAGTCTATTTGGATTATGTCGCTGTTTGGTCACAAAAAAGGAGAAACCATGGGACTTACCGTGGGGAGTAATCAAGATACCTTCAATTACAAGGTTGTCAGCCAATTTGCCATCGTTACTGTGCTTTGGGGAATTGTTGGCATGCTCGTGGGGGTTATCCTCGCAGCCCAGTTGATCTGGCCTGAAATCACTTTTAATATTCCTTGGTTGAGTTATGGTCGCTTGCGTCCTTTGCACACCAATGCAGTGATTTTTGCTTTTGGTGGGTCAGCCTTATTCGCAACATCCTATTACATCGTTCAGCGTACATGTCAGGCGCGTTTGTTTTGTGACAAGCTAGCAGCCTTTACCTTCTGGGGCTGGCAGGCAGTTATTGTGCTGGCTGCAGTGACATTGCCATTGGGCATATCAACCTCAAAAGAATACGCTGAGCTTGAGTGGCCGATTGATATTTTGATCACTGTAGTTTGGGTAGCCTATGCAGTTGTTTTCTTTGGCACCATCATGAAGCGCAAAACGAAACATATTTATGTTTCGAACTGGTTCTTCGGCGCATACATTCTGACTATTGCCATTCTGCATATCTTTAATAACTTAGAGATGCCTGCAACATTATGGAAGTCCTACTCTGCATATGCTGGGGTTCAAGATGCAATGGTTCAGTGGTGGTATGGCCACAATGCAGTAGGCTTCTTCTTGACCACTAGCTTCTTGGGCATGATGTATTACTTCATTCCAAAGCAGGCTGAGCGTCCAATCTATTCATATCGTTTGTCGATTGTTCACTTCTGGGCCTTGAACTTTACGTATATGTGGGCAGGCCCTCACCACTTACAACACACTTCTTTGCCTGACTGGACTCAGTCGCTCGGTACTGTGTTCTCTTTAATTTTGCTAGCCCCATCTTGGGGTGGCATGATCAACGGCATCATGACATTGTCTGGCGCTTGGTATAAATTGCGTCGTGATCCGATCTTGAAATTCTTGGTAGTGGCATTGTCCTTCTACGGTATGTCTACCTTTGAAGGCTCCATGATGTCTATCAAGACAGTGAATAGCTTGTCTCACTACACAGACTGGACTATTGGGCACGTTCACTCTGGTGCTTTGGGTTGGGTAGCCATGATTACCATTGGCTCTCTCTACTATCTGATCCCGCGCTTGGTTGGTCAAAAAGAAATGTACAACACCAAGTGGATTGAGTTGCATTTCTGGATCGCCACTATTGGTGTTGTTCTCTATATCGCTGCAATGTGGATTGCCGGCGTTATGCAAGGTTTGATGTGGAGAGCGTTTGAACCAGACGGCACTTTGACATATAGCTTTGTCGAGTCTGTTAAAGCGACTTTCCCTTTCTATGTTATTCGTTTGATGGGCGGCTTGTGCTACCTAAGCGGCATGTTCTTGATGGCGTACAACGTCTTCAAAACAGTGCAGGGTAAAACTTTTGTAAATGCGCCTATTCCAATGGCCGTTGCTGAACACTAAAAGGAGAAGAAAATGTCTAGCGAAAATAAATTCTTTTCCCACGGAACGCTTGAGAAAAACGTTGGTTGGTTAATTATTGCAACGATCGTGGTTGTATCGATTGCAGGGTTGGTGCAAATTGTTCCACTCTTTTTCCAGCACACTACTACTGAGCCTAGTCCTGGTGTTGTTCCATACACAGCTTTGCGTTTAGCTGGTCGCGATATCTATCAGCGTGAAGGTTGTGTCGGTTGCCATTCACAGCAGATACGGACATTGCGTTCTGAAGTAGAGCGCTACGGCCCCTATTCATTGGCTGGCGAGTCTGTATATGACCATCCATTCCTATGGGGTAGTAAGCGTACAGGCCCAGATTTGGCACGTGTAGGTGGGCGCTATTCAGATGCATGGCATCAAATTCACTTGAATAACCCACGCGACGTAGTGCCAGAGTCCAATATGCCTGCTTATCCTTGGCTCGGAAAAAATGCAGCTGATGCAAGCTCTATTCAGTCACATATGGTTGCTATGCGGCGTTTAGGCGTTCCATACACTGATGAAATGATTGCAAATGCACCTGCAGAGTTAGAGGGTAAGACGGAGTTAGATGCATTAGTTGCTTACCTGCAAGGCTTAGGTATTACGCGTCGCTATATTACTGTCGAAGAAGTTGTAGCGAAGTAATTAACAAGGTTATTAATTAAAAATACTTAAATCAAATGGAACAGATTACTCCCTACCTCTCGGCATTTTCTACAGTAATAGGCCTAGTTTTTTTTGTAGGAATTGTTTTGTGGGCTTGGTCTCCTGGTCGCAAGAAAGCAAATCAGGAATCAGCAGAGCTTCCATTTGATCTTCCGGATGAATTTAGTAAGGACAAATCATGAGTGACTTTTTTAGCAGCGGTTGGAGTGCTTACATCGCCTTAGTTGCATTAGTTGGAATTTTCTGGTGTATCTGGCTTTTGTTCTCCCAAAGGAAAGCAAAGGTTGTGCATACGGCCGATGGCGCGGTTGCTGATACGGGTCACGTATGGGATGGCGATCTGCGTGAGTTAAATAATCCATTGCCACGTTGGTGGATGTGGATGTTCTTGCTCTCTTGCATCTTTGCATTGGTCTACTTAGTGTTATTTCCAGGTTTGGGATCATTTCCGGGGATTATGGGCTACACCACTGATGGTGCTTTGATGAGCTCTATGACTGAAGCAAATGATGAGCTAAAGCCTGTTTATGCGAAATACGTCAAGATGGACATTGAGCAAGTGGCGGCCGATCCTAAAGCCCGCGAAATGGGTCAACGCCTCTTCCTGAATTCTTGTGCACAGTGTCATGGCTCTGATGCTGGAGGCGCTAAAGGCTTTCCTAATTTGACTGATGGTGACTGGCTCTATGGAGGTTCACCAGAAAATATCAAGGCATCCATTACCTATGGACGTGGCGGTGTGATGCCTCCATTCCCACAACTGGATAGCAATCAAATTGTGGATGTTGCTAACTATGTACGTAGCCTCTCAGGTTTGTCAGCAGATGATGCTAAAGCAGCCCGTGGCGCACAAGTATTCGCTGCAAACTGCGTAGCCTGCCATGGCCCTGATGGCAAAGGAAATATTGCTATTGGTGCACCAAACTTAACTGATAAAACTTGGTTATATGGCGGTTCAGAAGCGACGATTATTGAAACGGTAACTAAGGGTCGTATGGCTATGATGCCTGCTCAAGATAAGGTATTGAGTCCTGAGAAGATTCATTTATTAGCAGCTTATGTCTGGGGTTTATCTAACAATAAACAACCAGCAACAGCTAAGTAAGAATAGCAATCAGTGCCATATATTCCGCCGGGTGGGAAACCTGTTCCGATAGAAGTTATTGAGGAGTCTCTTTACGAGGTTCGGCGAAAGATTTATCCGCGTTCAGTATCAGGGCTCTTTGCCCGCTGGCGCTTCATTCTGGTATTTGCTACTCAGCTGCTGTTTTACGGCTTGCCATGGGTTAGTTGGAATGGTCGTCAAGCAGTTCTCTTTGATTTAATTCAGCGTAAGTTTTACATCTTTGGCCTCGTGTTATGGCCACAAGACGTGATTTATCTCACCCTCTTATTGATTCTTTCTGCGCTCGCTTTATTTCTATTTACTGCAGTTGCCGGGCGTTTATTTTGTGGGTATGCCTGTCCGCAGACCGTCTATACCGAAATCTTCATGTGGATCGAGCGCAAGGTCGAGGGAGATCGTTTTGCCCGTATTCGTTTGGATGGCGAAGAGTGGCCTTGGGGTTTCCGTAAATGGCGTTTAAAGATTACGAAGCATTTCCTATGGTTATTGATCGCATTCTGGACAGGCTTTACTTTTATTGGGTATTTCACCCCAATTAGCACCTTAGGTTCTGCATTAATTCATCTGTCTTTGGGTCCATGGCAGACTTTCTGGTTGTGCTTCTATAGCTTTGCAACCTGGGGTAACGCAGGGTTCATGCGTGAACAAGTATGTAAATACATGTGCCCATATGCACGCTTCCAAAGCGTGATGGTAGATAAAGATACATTCTTGGTGACATACGATAAAGTGCGTGGCGAACCAAGGGGCAGTCGCAGCAAGTCTGCAGATCTAACTTCCCTGGGTTTGGGCGATTGCGTTGACTGCAGTATTTGTGTTCAAGTTTGCCCTACTGGCATTGATATTCGTGATGGCTTGCAATATATGTGTATTGGTTGTGGCGCCTGCATTGATGCATGCGATCAAGTGATGGAGAAGGTAGATTATCCAAAAGGACTCATTCGCTATACGACTGAGCGTGCCATTGAGGATAAAGAGTCCAATCAAAGTGCGATTCGCCATATTTTGCGCCCGCGCGTATTGATCTACACCGCTTTTATCACTGTGCTTACAGCCGCTTTTCTAGTTTCTCTCGCCACCAGAAACCCATTAAGGGTTGATGTGATGCGTGATCGTGGGGCATTGGCGCGTGAGGTTGAGGGTGTAAGGATTGAGAATATTTATCGCATTCAAATCATGAATGCATCTGAAAATAATATGAATGTGCAGGTGAAGGCGCTTGGTTTGGATGGATTAAAAGTGCTTAATTCACAAGGGCAGATTGTTACCGAGATTGAGGTTGGGCCAGCTAGCAATCTTCTGATGCCGATCAAGGTGAGCGCTGATGTTGGAGCGAATGAGGCTGGTAACTACCCAATTCATTTTGATGTAGTTGCCCATGAGATGTCAGGTGACGAGTTAATTACGAGAACTCGCGAAGAGAAATCAACTTTTATTATTCCCCGTTAAGCCAAAAGCAATGGAGAGGATGGATATGACAGAACAACAAAATACTAAACCCTGGTTCAAGCAACTATGGCCATGGCTTTTAATTAGTGGACCTGCTGTAGCCATGATTGGCTGCGCTATCACTATTTACTTGGCTGTAAATCTGTATGCAGATAAGCCATTACGTGATGGCCTTGTGAAGCAGGGCTTAAAGGTTGAGCAGCTTAAAGATGCGCAGGCAGCAAAATGAAGTACCGCCTACTAATCTGGATTTTGTGGCCCTCATTTTTGGCGGCTGGCATGGCAGAGGGCTTGTTGTTTACTGTGATCCACCCACAAGACCTTTTATTTTTTGGTTACCACCCAGATATTTCTGATGAGGGTATTTATACAGTCGGGTTCTTCGTGATTTGGACCTTCTGTGCGATCTCTAGCGCGCTTACTGCTTATATCCTGCCTGGGATTGAGTCATCTGATAGCAAGGAAGTCGACCGCGGCTTAATTTAAGCCTGTTTGATTGGGATTTCAGGGCTTGCGCAGCCGTGGCGATCTGGGTTTGGAATACCTGCCAGTTCATATAACCCATCCATATCGATGAGTTTGATGTGGCGTTGTTTGATTTGAATTAAGCCCGACTCTGCAAAGCGTGAGAGCATGCGACTGACAGTTTCAATTTGAATCCCAAGATAGCTGCCAATATCATTGCGGCTCATACGCAAGTCAAATTCATTATTTAAATAGCCGCGTGCAGCAAGACGTTGCGAGAGGCTTAATAAAAAGGCTGCCAATCTTTCTTCTGCACGCATCGTGCCAAGTGATAGTAGGTGGCGCTGATCTTGAGTCAGTTCCCGACTCATGATTTTATGGAACTGATTTTGTAAGACGGGGATCTGCCGAGCCAAATCTTCAAAAGCATCGTAACGAATAATGCAGACTTCGCTCTCTTCAAGTGCAATTGCATCAGACTGATAATGACCTTCACCAATGCCATCAAGACCTAGAATCTCACCGGGAAGATGAAAGCCAATCACTTGTTGTCGACCATCTTGCAGACAGAACTCTGTTTTAAGGGTGCCAAAACGAACGCTATATACAGAACTGAGTGGATCGCCGTGACGATAAAGGCTTTCACCTTTTTGAAGATGAACGCGCTCTTTAACTAAGGTATCGATTTGGGAAACTTCGCTACTATTTAATCCAACCGGCAGACAAAACTGACCCAGTACGCAAACTGAGCATTTGCTGGTTGGGCTATCGGTAGGTTTGTAGTTCATATTGGGGCTGATCTATGGGATCAGTTTATTCTATAAGTATGAAGATTATGGCTTTTACCTATTTTCTGTTAATTTCATGCTGACAGCTAGCTTACTCGTTGCGGTCTTTCTGGGCGCTCTTGTGAGTGGCTGGCACTGTGCACTGATGTGCGGTGGAATAGCGGCTGCCATAGAGCGGCCCAAAGCCCTGGAGACCCCTCTAAGACCAAAATCTGAGCTTTTTTACCTCCAATTAATCATGCATTTGGGTCGTGTCACAACTTATGTCTTACTGGGCATACTTGCCGCTTCAGTAGGGGTTGTGGTTTGGCAGCAAAACCTCATTCCAATCCAGCGCCCCTTATTTGCTTTAACTTCCCTGATCTTAATTTTGATGGGGGTACGCCTGCTCAGATTGGGCAAGTCAGAAGGCCTACTTGGCGGCAAATGGTTAAGTACAAAAATTGCAGCTTATTGGGCTAAATACTTGGGTGCTATGGCTAGCGGTCCTTCGCGTTGGTTTAGCGGCATGCTATGGGGTTTGGTGCCCTGTGGATTGGTCTACAGCGTTTTACCACTCGCCTTTTTATCTGGTGATGTAGCAACTGGTGCCGCACTGATGTTGGCATTTGGTTTGGGTACATTGCCCAACCTATTACTGATCTCTAAATTTTCAGCGGCGCTGACTCAGTTTGGGCAATATCTATGGGTGAGGTATTTGGCTTCTGCACTTCTATTGATTGCAGGCGGCTTTGGTATGTATCGTGCCTGGGTATTGCCAGAAGTCTTATTAAAAGGTGGCTTCTGTATTTCTTAAGTCGCTATTAAGCTGTTGCTGCTTCTATTCCGGAGCTTAGATCTGGGTAGAAAGAATCTTGGGGTAGTGCCGATAGAAATTCACTGCGCTCTGCCATCTCTAATGGTTGATGCGCTAAGCCGCAAATGATCAATCGAATATTACGAATCTTGCACAGGTGCGCTAGTTCCATGATCGTATCCATCCCAGAAGTATCAATGTAGATTACGTTCTTTAAATCGAGCAAGAGTGTTTGTGAGGGTAAATTCGTTTCAATCTTTTCAAGGAGTTTTACTGCCCCAAAAAAGATGGCACCATGAATGCGATAGGCATCAATTCGACCTTGCTGATTACTCAGCCCCGGGTAATCGCTGACTAGAGCAGGCTCACAACGCGATAGACTAGAGATGCGGTAAATGAAGGTAATAAAGGCGAGCAGTAAACCTACTTCTACTGCAATCGTGAGATCTAGTACAACAGTGAGAATAAAGACGCTCAAGATGGTGATTCGATACGGCAAGCGGAATTGCTTCAGATCGATGAACTTCTGCCACTCTCCCATATTCCAGGCCACATAAATCAAGATGGCGGCAAGGCTAGCTAAAGGAATGTTTTTGGCGAGCGGCGCTGCAAACAAAACGATGACTAGTAAAGTTGCTGCATGCACGAGTCCAGAGACAGGTGTAGTGCCGCCACTCTCTATATTAGTAACCGTGCGAGCAATCGTTCCGGTCGCTGGCATGCCACCAAAAAATGGAATCGTGAAGTTAGCAATGCCTTGAGCTACTAGCTCTTGATTTGATTCATGGCGATCATGAATGAGGCCATCGGCAATGCGCGCACAAAGTAAAGATTCAATTGCACCTAAAAGGGCAAGTGTTAGGGCTGGTGCCACCATGTATTGAGCGCTATCCCAGCTTACCGGAATCCATTCAAAAGCGGGGAGCCCTGAAGGGATGCCGCCAAAGCGACTACCAATCGTATCTACCGGTAAATTAAAAATGCTGGTAACGATCGTAGCAACCACCATTGCTACCACTGTGCCAGGAAGATGAGAGAGCCAGCCTAAGCGATTCTGAAATAGCTTCCATAAAATGAGTAAGGCAAGACTCCCACAAGCTAAACCAAGCGCAATGGGGTTAAAGGTGTCTGCTGCTAAGTAGAGCGCATGCACTGATTGAAAAAATTGAGCTGGCATTTTTTCAATCTGAAGTCCGAAGAAATCTTTGACTTGAGATAGCCCAATCAAAAAGGCAATGCCATTGGTAAAACCAATAATGACTGCAATTGGAATGAAGCGTACTAGCGTTCCAAGGCGAAATACTCCCATCAGAAATAAAAATACTCCTGACATGGCGGTTGCGAGTAATAAATTTGGAACACCATAGCGCTCCACAATGCCGTAAACAATGACTATGAAGGCGCCGGCCGGTCCGCCAATTTGTACGCGGCTACCTCCAAGTAAGGAGATAAGCCCGCCAGCAATAATGGCAGTAAAAATACCCGCTTGGGGTTTGAGTCCACTGGCAATAGCAAAAGCCATGGCTAATGGGAGCGCAACAACGCCAACCGTCATTCCAGCAAAAACATCCTTAGTGAAAAGGGCGCGGCTATAGCCAGAAAATGAGTCAAAAAGTCGGGGACGAAAAAACATAAGATGAATGTTTCAATGGCCTAAGAGATGCGGTTGCCAACCCAGTATGCAAAACTCGCACACAAGGCGGTAACAAAACTGCCCCATGCAATATCAATGAAAGCTAATTGCGTTGGAAAGTTTCTAACCACCGCCAGATTGGTGAGGTCGTAGGTCATGTAGCAAAACAGGCCAAATAAAGCGCCATATTGCAGTGCATATATCCAGGATTGTTTTGATAGCGCTGGAACAATTACAAAAATGCAGACGCCTAATGCATAAAGAAGGTAGAACGCGAGCCCAGCTAGAAGTTTAGGTTCGCTGGCCATTAAGTCACCCATCTCATTGCGATAGAGATTCTTTGCGATACCTAAAAGCCATACCAAATCGATTGCAATGAGGGCGATTAAAAATGAGAGGTAAATGGCAAAATTCTTGAGCAATTAAGTTACCTTTATTCTTTTATAGGCTAATAATAAGTATTATGATGGAAAGAGCAGACGAGTAGTTCAATTTAAAGGGAGTCAACATGTTTAAGCATTTATTGGTGCCAGTAGATGGTTCAGATGTCAGCAAAAAATCCTTAAAGAAAGTCGCCGCACTTGCTAAGGCAGATGGCGCTGCAGTTACTTTGGTATATGTTTCTGATCCTACACCTCCGATGGTTTATTCAGATAGCACCATGGGCTATGGAATTTCAAAGAAACAGCACACAGAAGCTTGCGCGGCTTTTGCACGGGATGTATTTAAGAAGTCTACAACCGCACTGGGAGCTGGCGCTAAGGTGAAAAGTCTTCACATTGAAAATAGCAACCTATCTGAAGGTATTTTGGCTGGCGCAAAAAAAGCGAAAGCGGATGTGATTGTTATGGCGTCTCATAAGCGCACAGGTATCAAAGGGATCCTGTTGGGTAGCGAGACCCATGAAGTCATTGTGCATTCCACATTGCCAGTATTAGTTCTGGGTTAATTTACCCAGCATCAAGTGAAAAGGGTCCAATTGGACCCTTTTTTTCAGCAGTATTCCTGAATTTATTTAGTTATGCTTAATAGGGCTACCTAGCAGAAGCATCTCTCTAGTTAGCTGCCCACTCTCGTTATCGCGCATGGACCATAAATCAAGTTGGGTTTTGGAGCCATATGGGTCTACATAAATCCCATTTTTCCTTAATTCAAAATGAAGGTGTGGCCCCGTTGATCTCCCGGTTGTTCCTACGTAGCCAATTTCCAAGCCGCGCCGCACTTCGTTACCTAACTCAAGCTCTACGTTGTAATTACTCAAGTGGGCATAGTAGGTGTGGTAATTGCCTGGATGCTCTAAAACAATTAAGTTTCCAAATGCACCGCTAAAGCCTATGTGCACTACTTTGCCATTGGCAACACTAAAAATGGGGGTGCCGATTGGGGCAGCATAGTCAATCCCCATGTGGGCGCGATAGCGTTGCTTTGTTGCTGGCGACTGGCTTGGGGCAGCTGGCGCGGGACTCTTGCTGCGCTTGCTTGAAGAGGCTCTGACCATGCCTACCCCCCGGGAAATACGGCGATAGCTTAATGGGTTAGTCCAGAAGGAGCGCTCAAGCGATTCTCCGGATCCTGTAAAGAAGCCCCCAGGTATATCACTGCGCTCCATCCAAAAAGCATTCGCATAAACGTCTTTGGTGGTGGGGTCAATAATTTCTGCAGCCCAAATTTGCGCCCATCTTTCTCGATCGCCAAAGTCAACAATCAAGCGCACAACGCTGTTAGTATTTTCGAGAGAATTATTTTCTTCAGGATAGATTTGCTTGATCAGGGAATTTAATTCCCAAACCAGCTCAACTGGCAATTGATCGCTTACTTTTCGAGTGTCATACAAGACATCTCTTAAAGGAATCCGAATCTCAGTTAAGCGCTTAGATTCATCCTTAAGATAGTCTTGCTGAATTAAAAACCCACCAACAGCAGATGGTGTAAATGTCCATACTTCAGTTTTACTATCTTGGATTGGACCATTCATGATGCTCAATGAGTCGAAACGATTACGACTTCCAAAGGCAACCGCATAAGGGATGCAATCTCCACGCATGTGATCAAAAAATGTTTTAGTCTGATTTTTGAAGAATTCAGCAAACTGGCGGTTATCAATGCCAACGCTAGCTGGTAGGCTATCTTCATTAAAATTACGTCTCAGGCATCCTTGAGCTACTCGATAGTCAAGGTTTGCATCGCTATCGAGCATCAATTCATCTGGGGCTTTTCGCTGAAATAGCGATGGGTTCAGGCTCATGCTATTAGTTTTTGAGCCAGTACCCGCTGATTTATCTTTGAAGCCAACCTGCCTGCTGCTTTGGACTGTTATCTTTTTGCGCGCTTGGGTCGTATTTTGAGGTTGGCTGCTTTGAGCTGCATATGCCAAGCCCGGGGTTGAGCTAAGAAAGGCGCAGCCAGAAAAAATGATTACTCCCCTAGTGAACAGGGAGCCAAGAGATACTTTTTTATTCACCCCTCAATTATCTAATAATGTGAGGGCTCTTCCGAATAAATATGCTGTGCTGCAGCAAATTAGACTTAATCTTGATCGGGCGCTAGCTTGAGAGCTTCAAAGGCGGCTTTCAGCCTTTGCCCATAATTTTGCTTTACAGCGACCGCCTCATCGACTGGCCAAGGTCTAAAACCGGCAGCTTTAGCAATATCAGTTTTGCCACTTTTAACTAAATCTGTTGCACAACATGGTGGTTTGAGGATATTGGGGGGGGTGAATGTATCAACTTTGCAGCAAATCTAACATACAAGATACTTGTTCGGATAACAACAACTCGGCTCATTTTCGCCATCTGCATTTGTAATGGAGTGGATTAATTATTCTTTATTCAGGCACCTGTCGGCACATTAAATTCTCGATACAATCAATTTTTGATTAAGGAGTTTAGATGCCGATTATTGAATCCATCCAAGTTGCCTCTGTAGCAGTACCTTTGGATAAAGTCACTTCATTTTCCACTCGCACTGTTTCTGAGCGTCACTATTGCCTGGTAAAAGTTCGCGGCAAGGATGGTAATGAGGGCATCGGCTTTTGCTATGTCGGCAGTGCCGGCGGAGATATTGCCAAACTTGCTGTTGAGCAATTGCTGGCCCCCAAACTCATTGGTCAAAATAGTCACCGCAGTGAAGGTCTCTGGATGGAGATGTATAACGAATCCATCCTCCAGGGTCGTGCAGGCGCAGTAATGCGCGGCATCTCGATTTTGGATACTGCTTTGTGGGATTTAAATGCGCGCTCAGTTGGCTTACCTTTGCATCAATACTTGGGTTCAGTGGTTGATGATCGGGTGCCAGCTTATGCTAGTGGCGGCTACTATCTTGAAGGTAAAACGCCTGCCAAGTTAGGCAAAGAAATGGAGTCTTACGTAAAGCAGGGCTTTAAGGCAGTCAAGATGAAGGTGGGGCGTTTATCGCCTTCAGAAGAGGAGGCGCGTGTAAAGGCGGCTCGCCAAGCTGTAGGTGATGATGTATTGCTTACTCTCGATGCAAATAATGCCTGGCGCGATCTACCTACGGCTCTCGAGTATGTGCGTCGCTTTGAGGCATACAACCCGTATTGGATTGAAGAACCTTTTTCTCCAGATGCGATTGATTTACATGCTGCCTTGGCGCGTCAAACCAAAATCAACGTTGCTACCGGTGAAATGGAAGCAGGGCGCTGGCGCTTTAGAGAGTTGATTGATGCTGGTGGAGCTGCCATTCTGCAATCTGATGCGGCTGTCTGCGGAGGTATTACCGAGTGGAGAAGAATTTCTGCGTACGCTGATTTGAAGGGCGTCATAGTTTGTCCGCACTGGATGCATGATTTGCATGCACCATTGGTGGCAGCCACACCCAATGCACGCTTTGTCGAATTCTTCTTGGATGATCAGGTGCTGAACTTCCGTAGATTGATCAATAAGCAGCTGACATTTAAGAATGGGGACTTGATTTTGCATAAAACCCCTGGTTTAGGTTTCGAGTTTGATGAATCTGCTGTCAAGAAATATGCTGGTAAAGCCGCTTGGACCAAGATCTCTTAAGATAAGCAATTGCTAGAAACAATAAGGCCCGCTCAAGCGGGCCTTATTGTTTTGAGGATGAGATCCGCCCACCTATTGGGTGTACCTTAAGAAGATCTGGGATTGAGTTTGAAATGGGTAATTGTTTGAGTCACCAGCACCAAACCAAATCCAACAAAGCCAACTAAGTCCGCCTCTGTGGAAGGGTAGGCAAGAGCAACCCCAGAGAACACCATGATGACGCGCTCAAAGATCTTGGTTTTCTCAATGAACCAACCTTGTAATCCACCGGCTAGGCAGATGATTCCAACAACGGCCGTGAAAGAGACCCAAGCAATTTGCATCCAGTCTGCTTGCTCAAGAGCGCTAGTTGATCCCATCAACAACAAGCTGACGCCTGACTTATCTAACACAAACATAAATGGAACTAGAATGGCCGGAGCAACATATTTCCAAGTTTGCAAAGTAGTCTTATAGGGATTACCTTTACAAATTGCGGCGGCTGCAAATGGCGAGAGTGCAGTCGGTGGCGACACTTCAGAAAGTACAGCGTAATAGAAGATAAACATGTGAGCTGCAAAATCAGGCACGCCTAAATTAATCAAAGCAGGCGCTGCAATTACCGCACAAATAATGTAAGAAGCAGTTACTGGAACAGCAAGGCCAACCACCCAAACTACAAGGGCGGTAAAGATGGTTGTTAGCAAGAGCGAGCCACCTGCGTACTGAATAACAATCGAGCTAAATTTTAGGCCAAGACCGGTTAAGGTAACGGTACCCACAATGAGGCCGGCACCAGCACAGGTGGCGGCGATAGCTAAGACACCAGTTGAACCAGTTGCAAGTGCCTTAGTCAGGTTGGAGTTGTATAGGCCAGAGAGAATCGGTTCTTTACCTTTAAACCATGCCCAAGGAATAATGGCAGTATCTTCACGCAACATGCTGGATAAGGCCGAAACTACTGTCGCCCAGAATACGGACATGACAGGGGAGAAGCCCATCAGCATAAACACCACAATCGAGATGAGGGAGAAGAAGTGAAACCAATATTTCTTAGTGAGCTGCCAAGCTGTTTCGGAAGACTCAAAGTGAATATTTTTCATGCCATATTTGCGTACATCAATTTCGACCATCACGAATAAGCCAAGATAGAAAAGGATGGTTGGGATGGTTGCCATCAGCAATACGTCTAAATACGAAATCTTCAGAAAATCTGCAATTAGGAATGCAGCTGCGCCCAGTACAGGAGGCGAGATAATGGCACCAAGACCACCTGCTGCCAAAAGGCCGCCGGCAGCATTTTTCTCGTAACCCACTTTGTCCAGCATGGGTGCTGCAACTGAGCCCACGGTAACTGTTGTTGCTACACCGGATCCTGATGGTCCGCCGAGCAAGAAGGAGGACATTACGATGGTTCTGCCAACCCCAGAAGATTTTCCACCCATTGCCGCGAATGAGAAATCAATAAAGAACTTTCCTGCGCCAGTAAATTGCAAGAAAGCGCCGAAGATGGTGAAAAGAATGATGAGGGTTGCAGAAACATCAACAGCTGTGCCATAGATGCCCTCAAGTGTCATATACATATAGCCTACCAGACGATCAAGATCGTAACCCTTGTGAGTCCAAGGTGCTGGTAAGTAGTTGCCAAATAATGCATAGAGCAGAAACAGGGCTGTTACTGTAACCAAGATCATGCCATTGGTTCTGCGCACACTTTCTAAGATTAGGAGAATTAATGCAATGCCCACCATGACATCGGTAGAGTTAGGCGCAGTATTGCGGTCCATAAAATCATCGCCACCACTCAGAATGTAATAGGCAATTCCAACGGATACAAGCGCAAAAACGATATCCCAGGGCATTAAGCGATTTTTGAAGCGATCAGCTATTGGAAAGCTGAGGAATACTAAAAATAAAACTAGAGCAACGTGTATGACGCGCAACTCTTGCGTTGGCACAATCGAATACGCGGCATATAAGTGAAAGAGCGACATGCCTACCGCTACAAGGGTAATGAATTTGGCTAGCAGGCCTTTGTAATCATTTGAATCGCCTTCCTCTTGCTTAATAAAGGCGTCTAATTTTTCTTGGGTTTCGTTATCGATAACGTTTTGATTCATGTCTCAACCTCTGTAATTATTTTTATGCACTACTTTATGTATTCACTACCGTAAAACGAAAGGGGTGAGACTGGCTCACCCCCGATAGAGCATCAAATTAATTGAGTTTGACGTTCTTTTCTTTGAAGTACTTGAGTGCGCCTGGATGAAAATCAATAGGGGTTGATTTTGTTTTTTGGTTTTCTAGGCTGACGCTCATAAATTCTTGATGAGTACGCACCAATTCCAATTTGTTATCAAAGATTGCCTTAACAATCTTATAAGCCTGATCATCAGGCATATTGGCATTAACTACCAAGATATTGGCAACTGCTGCGACTTTATTGTCTCTAGCCATGCCGCTATAAGTGGCCTTTGGAATAGTAGTTACAAAGTAAAGGTTGCCATATTTTTTATTCATGGCAGCCACCTCTTCGCCGGTGTCGACCATCACAATCTTGGTTCCTGGCGTATTGGCTAAGTCAGTTACGGCTGCTGTTGGTAATCCACCCACCCAGAAGAATGCATCAATTTTGCGGTCTTTAATGGCATTAACGGATTCGGCAACGCTCAATCGCTCACGCTTCACATCCTTGTCTTTATCAATCCCAGCAGCTTCCAGTAGGCGAAATGCCATGACTTCCGTTGCGCTACCAGGGGCGCCAGTACTAATGCGCTTGCCCTTGAGGTCTTTCATGGACTTAATGCCTGTGGAATCGACTGTTACCACGTGCATGAGGTTTGGATACAGAACAACTAAAGTACGTAGATCTACTTTTTTGCCAGCAAACTTACCTTCGCCAATCTGAGCATCTTTAGCAGCGTCAGCCATGGAGAAGCCAACATATGGCTTACCTGTGCCAATGAGATTCAAGTTGTCTACTGAACCACCTGTTACTTCTGCTGTTGCAGACATGCCAGGAACCTTGCTGGAGAGAACAGAGGCTAGACCACCGCCCATAGGGTAGTAAACACCGCCTGTACCACCAGTTGCGATAGAAATATTCTGTGCACTTACGCTGGCGCAAAGAAGGCTGAGTGATAAGGCAATGACTTTAAGTAGTTTCATTGTTGTCTCCTAATTATTTTTTGAATTTATAAATTACAGGCCAGGCATGCTGAAGTTGATTGCTTTCAGCTCAGCAAGTAGTTGGGCTTGTTGATCAGCACTTAACTGCATCAGTGGTGGACGTACACGGAGCCACTCAGCATCTTTGGTGTAATGGGCTACAGCCGTTTTCATACCAGCAATCATTTGGTACTTGGCAAAAATGCCGCGCACTTGGTCTAGGCTAGCTTGACGTTCATCAGCATTGGATTCTCTCCAATGAGCCGCTAAATCGGCAATCGCTTTTGGGTTCACATTGGCGGTAGCAGAGATGCAGCCAACGCCGCCAGCACGCAAGGCACGCATGAGGAATACTTCGCTACCTGCATATACGCGGAAGCCTGAAGGGGCTAACAACTTGATCACAGATTCTGTATAAGCCCAATCACCGGAGCTATCTTTCATGCCTACAACAGTTTTTGGATACTCTTTTGCTAAACGCTCAAGCAAAGATAGACTTAAATTGATTTTGGTAACTGGTGGAATGTTGTAGATATAAATCTGTAGTGCGGCACTGCCGACTTTTTGAATCACTTCAGAAAAATAAGCAAATAAGCCATCATCAGTAACGTCTTTGTAATAAAAAGGCGGCAACATCAGCACCCCTGCGCATTTATGATTTACTGCATGGCGGGTCATGTTGACAGTAGCGTCGATGGAAGTTGCACCAGTGCCTGGCATCAGGTGATCTGGATTTAAGCCGCCTTCAATTAATGCAGTTAAGGTGCTCATCTTCTGTGGAGCAGACATCGAGTTTGCTTCGGAATTCGTGCCAAAGATGGCTTGTCCAACGCCATTGGCTTCTAACCATTGACATTGTTTTAGTAACTTAGGAGCGTCTGGGCTGCCGTCTGCCTTGAATGGGGTAATTACTGGTGATAACACCGCAGGTAAGGTGGATGGGTGCAAGGAAATCGTCATACTGGCTCCGTTATTTTTTAGTTATTTACTTCCGATGGAAGTGTTTGTTGCTCAAAGAATGCTTCTAAATTATCTACAGCTAAATTAGTCATGGCTATCCGTGTTTCCGCGGTAGCACTCCCAATATGTGGTGTTAACAATACATTATCAAGCGTTAAAAATTCATGACTTGGGTTAGGTTCGTTCTCAAAAACATCTAAAGCGGCACCAGCAATCTTTTTATGCTGCAGTGCATATAAAAGGGCGGGCTCATCTACAACGCTTCCACGCGCAATATTAATTAAGTAACCCGATGGCCCCAGGGCCTCTAGTACATTGGCATTGATCATTTTGTCTGTAGCTGGAGTTGCAGGACAGGCCAAAAACAAAATATCGCAGACCTTCGCCAGCGCTTCAACGTCAGGGTAATAGGTATAAGGGAGGGATTTTTTATTGGGCCCTGAATAAGCAATTTCTACTTTAAAGGGCTCTAAACGTTTAGCCAGATCTTGCCCAATGCGACCCATGCCGGATATGCCTACACGCTTACCAGCTAGGGTGGTGGTCAGCCTAAAGGGCGCCTTTGACCATGCTGTACTTTTGACATATTCCTGAGCCTCGGGCAGTTGGCGCAGTAGGGCTAGCATCATGCCAATGGCCAGTTCGCATACCGCATCATTCAGAACGCCAGGAGTATTGCTTGCCTTAATGCCTTGCTCTTTTAGATAGCTTAATGGCAGGTTGTCATAGCCGACCCCGCAAGTAGCAACCATACGAATACTGGGGATCTGTTTAACTAGGGCCTCGGGCAGCTTGGTATTGGAGCGAATCAAAATCGCCTGAAAGTTTCCGGCAGGAGCAGGCTCTTGAGGATCGGGATGGTGAAAAGGGGTAAAGCGCCGATCTATTTCTGCCTGCATAATTTCAGGGAAATGGCCGACCTGTAGCACCGAATTGACGGGGATCATGTCTCACTAACTTTTTTATTGAAATAATGACCCCATTGTAAGAGGATTTTTCAGAAAAAGTCCTTCCCCTTTTAGGAGAGTATTCATGTTATTTACCCCAGCTGAAACCAAGGTAGTTATCGTCGGTGGGGGCACTATGGGCGCAGACGTTGCGGCCGTTTGTGCACGTGGTGGCTGTGCAGTCCAGGTGGTAGAGCCAACTACAGAGCGACGAGCCCTCTTGCCGGATTACTTTGCAAGCACCATGGCAGATCTCGGTTATGAGAATCGCATTCATTTGCTGTCTGTGGCGGGTTCGCTCGAAGAGGTTGATTGGTCTGATATTGATTTGGTGATTGAGTGTGTGCCTGAGCGTTTAGATATCAAGCGAGAGCTATTTGCGAAGTTGGAAAAATATGCAAAGCCTGAGGCGGTATTGGCAAGCAATAGTACGAGCTTCCCAATTAGTGAAATTGCCAACGGCCTAAAAACAGCTGCTCGTATGATTGGCTTACATTTCTTTATGCCTGCCCATTTAGTACCTTGTGTAGAGGTGGTATATGGTGCAAAGACTTCTCCAATGGTAGGTGAAAGCCTCTCACGTTTAATGACAGCGTGTGGCATGGTGCCTGTTACTGTGAAAAAAGATCTTCCAGGATTTTTGGCTAATCGTTTGCAGCATGCTTTATCGCGTGAGGCTTTTTCAATGGTTGATGAAGGCATCTGTACACCAGAAGATATTGATAAGGCCGTTCGTTTTGGTTTTGGCTTTCGCTATATCGCCGCAGGCCCAGCCATGCAACGAGATCATGCTGGCCTTGAGGTACACGGTGCTGGAGGCGCAACCATCTATCCAACCTTAAACAATTCACCAACGATAGCGAAGTGCTTGAGTGATCGCATCGCAAGCGGCAAGTTTGGCATGAAAACTGGTGAAGGCTTCTTCACCTGGACTGCTGAAACAATTAAGGCTGAACGTGAGCGCTATCAAGAAGCATTGCGTGCTGGCCTGAAGATTATTCAGAAAGATCTGCCTGAAATTAAATAGCAACAAGTTGTTGGGTTGGCTACTAAGAAATATCTTTCAGATGTAGCTTGCCTAGATGTGGGGCGAGTCGGTAAGTAATAAGGACGATAGCAATCGTCGCGACTCCGCCAAATACGATGGATGGCACTAAGCCGATCATACTGGCAGCAATGCCAGATTCAAGCGCACCCAATTCATTGGATGAACCAATGAAGATGCCGTTAATAGCGCTAATTCTGCCGCGCATATGATCTGGCGTAGTGAGCTGCATGATGCTGCCCCGAATTACCACTGATATCGAGTCAAAGCATCCGGAGATAAATAGAAAGAATGCGCAGAGCCATAAATTGCTGGAGATGCCAAAGGCAATAATCGCCGCCCCAAATCCTGCCACTGAGATCAGGAGATATTTTCCCGAGTCGTTCAGCACAGGGCGTCGAGCGAGGTAGATTCCAGTAAGTACAGCCCCAGCTGCCGGCGCTGCACGCAGTATTCCCAGGGTTTCCGGACCTGCATTGAGCACTTCCTTAACAAATGCTGGAAGGATAGAAACTGCGCCACCGAAGAGAACGGCAAACATATCAAGTGCCATGATGCTTAAAATCAATTCATGTTTTCTGACGTAATGGAAGCCTTCTAAAAAGCTTTTTAGAAAGTGTTTAGATAAGTCGCTCGACTTCTCTTGGACGGCAGTAATGAAAGTGATTCCATATAAACCGACTGCCCCGCAGAAGGCGGCGAGCAAATAAGTCCACTCAAGACCAGCGAAACCAATCATCAGTCCACCTAATCCTGGGCCGGCCACTACGCAAATCTGAAAAGCTGAAGATGCATATGCTGTGTAACGCGGCAGTTGGTCTCTCGGAATAATTTGTCCAAAAAGCGCTTGATAAGAAGGTCTTAGTAAAGCTCTCCCAATGCCAATAAATGCCACCGCGGTGTAGATCAACGGTATCGGTGGTGTAAGCCAGCCCAATGCGATGACCGTTAAAAATAACCCGACCGCAATATGAATGAGGCAGGCGATTGCAGCAATCCATTTACGGGAGTAGTGATCAACCGCGTGACCTGAATACAGAGCCAGTGCAAAGTAGGGAACAAGCTCCGCGAGACCAATCAGCCCAAGTGAAACTACGCTGTTAGTGATTTCGTAGAGATGCCAACCTACCGCCACCATCGTAATTTGATAGCTTAGGGTTGCGCCAATGCGGTACAGCAATAGGGTTCTAAAGGCTTTGCCAGGATTCATGAATTCCCTCCATTTTAGAGGAGAAGAGGATTATCCTTAAAGGATGAAGAAAATTATTCGAGTATGGGATCTACCAATCCGCGTATTTCATTGGTTGCTGGTGATTTGTATAGCTGGTAGCTTTGTGACCATCAATTTGGGTGATGAATTCATTCAATGGCATGCTTATTTCGGTTACAGCATTTTGACCTTGTTGATCTTCAGAATTGTCTGGGGTTTTGTTGGATCCACCCATGCGCGCTTCACCTCTTTCTTGCCAACTAAAAAAGCGATTTTTGATTACTTAAGTGGAAGTTCGCCTCGCGTTCTTGGACATAACCCGATTGGTGCAATTTCTGTATTTGCACTCATTTTTGTTTTATGCGTTCAAGTGCTGACTGGCTTATTTGTCGACGATGAGGTCTCCTTTCAGGGGCCACTAGCAAAGTATGTGTCTGGTTCGATATCTTCATTTTTATCGGAGATTCACGAAGGTAATCAAGTGGTGATTTACACCCTTATTGCAATTCATATCGCAGCGATTTGGTATTACAAGAAATTCAAAGGTGAGAATCTCATTAAGCCAATGATTAGTGGCGATAAAGAAATCGACCCAAGCGAAGAGGCTCAATACCTGCCTGCTGACTTGGGTCGTGACTCCAAGGATGGAGTGTTACAGCGCGGTTTCGCTTTGATACTTTTAAGCGTGATCGCGGTAGCGGTCGGTTACTTAATTACGAAATAACGATCACTAAAAATTACTTATTTCTTTTTGAAATCGTCATGGCAGCCTTTGCAGGTTGCTCCTGCTGCGCCAAAAGATTTTTTAATGCTTTCTAAGTCGCCTGACTGAGCGGCTTTATTGAGATCAAGAGCAGCTAATTGCATTTTGTCTGCGGCAGCTTTGAACTTTGCGTTGTCTGACCAGACCTCAGGTTTTGCCTTACCGCCTTCAGTGCCAGGACCAAAGGCTTGCCAAGGCAAAGTAGACATCATTGCTACGATCTCTGCATTTTTGCTCACATCGTCTTTGTTATAAGGTGCCGCACCTTTAACCACAGCGCCAATTCGTCCGAAATGAGTGCCAATGACTGTCATGACGCTTTGACGATATTCAATTGCTTTTTCTGCATTTTGAAATTGAGCAAATGCAGCACCTGCGCTAATTGCTAAAACAGCTGCAGTGCCTGCCAAAATAAATTTTTGTAGTTTCATGATTGCTCTCCATTGATCAGTTGGGCTGCTTATTTTGAGCATATCCCAGAATAGTAATTTTTGCCCGCTTAAAAAATCATTCTGAGGGGGGTCATGAGAAGATTGATGATGCCCAGGAAAAAGCTGCTGAGGGGCTCCATCCACAGAGTGCCAATAATTCCAGTAAAGACGAGGCCAAGCACAATAAAAAATCCCCAGGGCTCTAATCTACCGAGGGCGATGGATTGGCGTGCGGGCAAAAGACCAGCCAAAATTCTTCCGCCATCGAGGGGTGGTAGTGGAAACAGATTAAATGCCAGTAAACCGATATTCCACATTACCCCTGCTTTTGCCATAGAAGTCAGGAAGGGCTCATCAATTCCGAAGCCCTGCACTAGAACCCAAAAGACCGCCCAAATGATTGCCTGTACAAAATTCGATCCCGGTCCCGCTAAGGCCACCCAAATCGAGTCAATTCTGGGGTTTCTGAGTCGCCCAAAATTGACTGGTACCGGCTTGGCATACCCCACCAAAAAAGGAGACCCCGTCAGAATTAAGACGAGTGGAATCAATATGGTACCCACAGGGTCTATATGTTTTGCGGGATTGAGGCTCACCCGTCCCAGCATGTAGGCGGTGTTATCGCCAAACCTGCGAGCTGCGTAGCCATGGGCTGCCTCATGGATGGTGATGGCAAAAATCAGGGGAATCGCATTAATTGCGACAGCTTGGATAGAATAGTCAGTAATCATGGCAATATGATATCCATAGGAGCTCAAAGTGACTGACGAAAAGAAACCCGATTCAAAAACCCCGGTAAAAGCGCTAGCAGCGAAGCCGCCAGCACGTCCACCCGTCCCAAAAGGACCCTCTGGCCCAGCCGGAAGGCCTCAGGCAGGCTTTGGTGGGGGAAAAGGCATGATGCGCAAGGCCGGTCGCGGTCGATAGTGGATAATTACCCTATTCATTAATGTGTTTATAGAGGATTTAGCATGAACGAATGGCATAACGAATCTAAAGAAGAGATCAACAAAAAGATCATTACATTGGTCGTGATGTTGGCCGCTGCTACTAGCTTGGCTATTTTGTTTGCATTGGTTGCGGCTCATACAGGTTACGTATTCGGTTAATCAGTATTAATGACTAGCCATCGCCAACCTGCAATATTTGCTGGCCATGGCAGTCCGATGTATGCCATAGAGCCCAACCGCTATACAGCGGCATGGTCGGCTCTTGGAAAATCATTAAAGCGTCCTGACGCTATTTTGATGATCTCAGCACATTGGGTAACCCGCGGAGTTTGGGTAACTGCAATGACTAAACCAAAAACGATTCATGATTTCGGTGGCTTTCCACAAGCACTGTTTGATGTGCAATATCCAGCGCCAGGTAGCCCTGCATTAGCTGATCGCGTGCAAGAATTATTGAGCGTTCCTGTTGTGCTTGAAGAGAATGAATGGGGTATTGATCATGGAGCTTGGTCGGTTCTGAAATACATGTACCCCAATGCGGATGTGCCTGTAGTGCAGCTGAGTCTCGATGGTGCAATGTCAGCACGTGAGCACTATGAGCTTGCTAAGCAATTACGCCCCTTGCGTGATGAAAATATTTTGATTTTATCTAGTGGTAATGTGGTACATAACTTGCGCACCATCCATTGGCAAGAGGGCGCTGAGCCTTATCCATGGGCAAAAGAGTTCAATGATTTTTTTGCTTCAGAAATGCGCGCCAATCATCATGAGGCATTGATTGACTGGGAGCGTTTTGGAGATGCAGCACACCTCTCTATTCCGACCGCAGAGCATTATTGGCCAGCCTTGTATACCTTGGCCTTGCAGGAAGAGGGAGAGCAGGCCAAAATCTATATAGATGGAATTGAGATGAGTTCAATTGGCATGCTGGGTTTTTCAATTCAATAACAAGAACAGATTATGTGGCTTCCTATCTTTGCAATCTTTTTTGGAGCAGGCTTCGGCGCTTTATTAAGAGCTGGCTTTAATTTCGCTACCGTTGGGATGGCTTCGGCACTGCCATTGGGTACTTTTATATCGAATATGGTTGGTGGATATTTGATTGGTATTGCGGTTGCATTTTTTGGCAACAATCCAAGCCTTTCTCCAGAGTGGAAACTATTAGTGGTCACTGGTTTCTTGGGTGGTTTGACTACCTTCTCAAGCTTTTCTGCCGAGGTGGTTGGCTTTATGCAGCGCGGGGAATTTACATGGGCCTTGGGCACGGCGCTGCTCAATCTCATTGGCTCGCTCGCTTTAACTTTCTTGGGTATCCTGACTTATCAGGCCCTCAAATAAAATTGGGGGCGCTAAGCCCCCAATGTCATTCAATTTAGAATTCCTTACTCCGGCTTGATATTGGCTGTTTTTACAACAGCACTCCATTTGGCACTCTCAGCTTTAATCAGGCTGGCAAATTCAGCTGGACTCCCTCCACCAATCTCATTCCCTTGTGAGAGCATGAGTTCACGTAGTTGAGGATCTTTGAGCGCCTCATTTGCAGCAGCATTTAATTTATCAATAATGGCCTTAGGTGTTCCCTTGGGCGCAATGAGTCCTTGCCAATTGAGAACCTCTACTTTTGGGTAGCCTAGCTCTGTAAAGCTGGGAACATTAGGTAATAGAGGAGAGCGTTTTTTGCTGGTAATAGCAAGTGGTCGAATCTTGTCAGCCTTGATGCTGGGAACAGCGGAATACATTTGATCGAACATGAGGTCAACGTTGCCACCCATGAGGTCGGTTAGTGCTGCAGAGCCACTTTTGTATGGCACATGAATCATCTGAATACCCGCATTTTGTTCAAAGAGTTCGGCAGACAGTTGGTGGCTTCCTCCGATGCCGCCAGAAGAGAACGTAAGCACCCCAGGCTTTGCTTTAGCAGCAGCAACAATATCTTGTACAGATTTGTAAGGGGAGTTTGGATTGACCACCAATACCAAAGGTCCTTTTTCAATCAATATGATGGGTGTTAAATCTATCTCCGGGTCATAACGCAAATTACCAAAGAGCGTTTTATTGACCGACATTGGGGCGAAGTTACCCATGCCGATGGTGTATCCATCAGGTGCAGCACGAACAATTGCTTCTGTACCAATATTGCCGCCAGCACCTGGCTTGTTATCTACGACGATTGGTTGCTTGAGAATGATGCTCATCTTTTGCGCAATTTGGCGACTTCTAGAGTCAGCGCTACCACCAGCACCATAAGGGACGATGAAGTTAATTGGCTTGCTAGGGTAATTGCTTTGCGCAAAAGATACGCTGCAGAAAACAGAAAGAAAGCTTAACAGGCAGAAGGTCGAGAATTGAATCAGTCGCATATTAATTCCTAAAATGTTTAAATAAATCCTAGAAAGCCTAAGGCTCCACCTATGACAATTAGATATAGAGGGTGCCAGCGTGTGAATAATGTAAAGCCGATAGTCGCAAGGGTCAAGGCGTAGGCTGCCGCGCCATGGTTAATTTGAATAGCAATTTGCCATGCAGAAGAAAGAACCAGTCCAATGGCTAGCGCTGCCGCTGCGTACTGAATAGATTTTTTCTTGATGGGATCTTGAATGCCCATAATAAAGCGCTGCAAAAAATAAATCAGGATAGATGAGGGCCATGCAATCGCCAGTGTGGCAATAAATGCACCTATTACGCCATAAATATGCCAGCCCAATAGGGTGACAGTCATAAAATTTGGGCCGGGTGCTGCTTGCGCTATAGCAAAGTAATCTGAAAAAGTTTGCAGATCAATCCAATGCTCTTGATAGACGGCCAAGTTTAACAACTCTGGTAGCAAAGCGTTGACACCGCCAAACGCAACTAGCGAGAAGGCGGATAGTTTTAGGAAGACGCTTAAAAGCATACTCATGAACTAAGCGCTTTCTTACGTGCCAAGAACAGTGCTAGCGGTAAAACAGCGAGCACAACCCAACCTAGACCGAGATGAAAGTAGGTGACTGCACAGATAGTGATGACAACTACTAGCAGCATCAAAGGAAAGCGAAACTCATCGCGTAGCATCTTGAAGCCAGTTGAAGCGATGAGACCTACACCTACTGCAGAGATGCCTCGCAATAGTCCTTTCACTGTATCCAAATAGCTGTAGTGTTGATAGAGCGTAGCAAGTAATAGCACAATGGCAATGGGCCCTAGTGTCAGACCAAGGACTGCAGCAGCTGCTCCCCTTGCTCCCGCAAATCGAGAGCCAACGCAAACAGCGAGGTTAACAATATTGGGGCCTGGAACGATTTGGCAAATGCCAAGGATGGCACTAAATTCCTCAGACGTCAGAATTTTGTCCCGCTCCACTAGGGTTCGTCTGGCCCAAGGGAGTACACCACCAAAGCCTGACATACCAATTTTGCTAAAACTGATAAAAAGCTGTGACGGAGTTAGGTTATGCATCGAGGACGCTGTTTATTAATAAATTATTGAGGCTTAAAGGGGTGTGGTACTGGTTTATTTTCTAGCCATGCTTCTAAAGTTTCTGTAATACCTTTTGAGAAAGCCTCAAAAATTGGTTCAGCAATAAAGCCTAAATGAGGCGTCACTAAAAGATTGGGAGTATTGCGTAGTGCATCTTTTTCAGGAAGGGGCTCAACATCAAACACATCCACCGCTGCTTGTCCTGGTCTACCGGAGGCTAGCGCCTTTTGGAGGTCAGGCATATTAATGAGTGCAGCACGCGAAGTGTTGATTAGAATTGAATCTGGACGCATTAGCGCCAATTGATCGGCGCTAATCAATCCCTTAGTTCCGGGGCCCGCTACTAAGTGCATGGATACCACTTTAGAGGTTTTGAGTAACTCATCTAAGCTAACGGCTTTTGCATTTTCAGCTGCTGCACGTTCTGGGGTCATGCGCGGACTCCACGCTACAACCTCCATACCAAAAGCAGCGCCAACACGTGCCACCCGACTGCCAATAGCACCTAAGCCCATAATGCCCAAGCGTTCGCCAGAGAGCATTGGTAGGAGAGAAAATGCATCGCGCCAGCCACCAGAGGCGATCAGTTTATTTTCTTCAATCAGGCGCTTAGATGCCCCCAGAATCAAAGCCCAAGTAAGCTCAGCGGTAGTTTCTTTTGAGGGCCCACCTGGCGTGCAGCCCATGGGGATATTTCTGGAAACTAGAGCAGAGGCTTCTAGGGTGCCATTGCGTTCGCCAGTAAACATTAAAAACTTGAGCTTTGGTAAGCGCGCGATCATCGCCTCATTGAAGGGTGAGCGATCTCTTACGATAGCAATCGCGTCGGCATCTTTTACTGCTTCATATAAGGCTTCATCACGCAAAGGATCATGGTAGATAGTGAGCTTAGCTTGTTGGTCTAACTTATCCCAGTTAGAGAAGCGACGTAGAGCGCGCTCATAATCTCCAAGAATAACGATGTTCGGTAATGAAGCCATAAATGAAAAAACTTTCAGGTGAAATTAGTCTGGAGTGCAAAGGCTTAAGATTTGCTTGAGGTCTGGCGCTTGTCCTAACTTCCAGAGTGCAGAAATCAGTTGAATAGTTTTCTCTTTTCCAATTACTGGCTCGGCCAAGCTTGTAAATTTTTGCTCCAAGTTGGCATCGCTCATTGGATTTTCTACAGATCCAATCGCATTCTTTACAAAGATATGCACTTCTCTGCCATCCTTAAGGAAGGCTTTAACGTCCACAGATGCTTCACTAATGGAGGTATCGGTAGTCGCATTCACTTTAGCGCGTAAGGCTACAACGTCAGGACGGTTGACGATCTCATCCGCATATTCACCTTCACCTGCTTGACCAAACATCAAGCCCACAGCGCATCCGTGATACACGCTGAACTTGCCTTCTAGTCCATCTTTAGGTGTTTTCTTGCCAGTTAATTCGAGTACCAGTGGGTGAACACGTAACTCAATGCGTTCAACCTCTTCTGCCTTGACACCTTGGGCGCGTAATTGGGCGCAAGCATCAATAGCTGGGTGAATCACAATTCCGCAGGCGAATGGTTTGTAGGTGTTTAAGGAAATCTCAAAAGATTTTCCAAGGGCGCGATCAATTTCTGACCAGTCGCACTTAGTAGAAACGGTTTGCATATAGCCACGGCCCGCTTCAAGCGCTTTAGAGCTTGCAGTAAAACCATGTTTTGCCAACAGCGCAGAAAGTTGACCTGCGCGTGCAGCGCCACCTGGATGAAAGGGTTTGGTCATCGTGCCAAATTGCTCGCGCATGCCAACCGGTTGTGAGGCAGCAATACCTAGAGCCATAATTGTTTTTTGCAGATCAAGACCCATTAAGCGTGAACATGCAGCAGCAGAACCCAACATCCCAGTGGAGCCAGTGATATGCCAGCCACGATGGTAGTGATCCGGATACATTGCATTGCCGACTCGACAAGCAACATCAATACCTAGAACAAGAGAGTCAATCATTTGACGGCCATTGGTACCAATGTGTTCGCCTAAGGCTAGGATTGCAGAAGCCACTGGGCCAGCTGGATGAATCACGGTTTTGAGGTGAGTATCGTCAAAGTCAAAAGTATGTGAGCTGATGCCGTTAATCAATGCTGCTCCGCCCATGTCTACTTTATCTTTGCGACCGAGGATGCTGGCTTGTGGCGCTGGCTGAAATTCACGAATAGCGGCTAAAGACGATTCAACGCTCTCATGATTGGCTGCGCCGATCGCACAACCAAGCCAGTTTAAGAATGTACGATGCGCCTCGTGTTCAACCTCTGGAGTCCATCCTTGGCTTGGGTGAGTATTAACAAACTCCGCCAAAATTTTGGTGACTGGTGGTGCATTGAGATCGGCTGCTGCAGCAATAGCGTGAGACATATAAATTTCCTATGAATAAGTGTGAGTATTTTTAAATAAGCGGATATTGAAAATTAATCGATTTCAATATTGCGGTCTTTGGCAACCTTAGCCCAGCGTGCAATATCTTCTTTGATGTAATTAGTAAATTGAGGAGGTGTCATTGGCATCAATGTCAAAGCCTCACTCGTCATTTTTTCTGAGAAGTCTGGTAGTGCGAGAACTTTGTTTAATTCAGCATTGAGCTTTGCAACAATCGCGGGTGGAAGATTTGCAGGGCCTACCAAGCCATACCACTGTTGGCCATCAAAGCCGTTATATCCAAGCTCTTTGAAGGTGGGAATATTAGGGGCTACTGGGCTGCGTTTGGCTCCAGTAACGGCAAGCCCACGAACCCTATTCGTATTGATGTATGGCAACGCTGCAAATAGAGTAGGGAACATCGCTTGAGTCTGGCCTGCCAATAAATCAGTGTAGGCAGGACCTACGCCACGATAAGGCACATGCACCATAAATATTCCAGCTGCTAGCTTTAATTGCTCCATGCCAAGATGTGTCAGAGTGCCTGGACCAGCAGATCCATAACTTAACTTGGCAGGATTCTTCTTGGCGTAATCTACAAACTCTTTGAAATTCTTGATTGGTAGATCAGGATTGATAATGAGTACGTTAGGTGTTGCACCAATCATGCCAATCGGTGTGAAATCTTTAATGGCGTCGTAAGGTAGTTTGCGGACAGCAGGGTTAGTGCCGTGTGTTCCTACATAAGCAATCATCAGCGTGTAGCCATCAGCTGGTGCTTTAGCGGTTGCTTGTGAGGCAATGGATCCGCCACCACCCCCCATATTTTCTACAACCACTGTTTGACCAATGGATCGAGAAAGTTTTTCCGCAACAGCGCGCGCAATATTATCTAGTCCGCCACCAGCAGCTACTGGTGCAATCAGTTTGATAGGTTTGGTTGGATAGGTTGCTGCACTTTGCGCCTGCGCATTGAAATGGAATGCCAATCCCAAAAAAGCAAAAAGAAGGGATGACAAAAAAATCGGCCTTTGCCGATTGATCGTATTAGACATGTCTCGAGTCCGAATTATTGTTATAAGTTAGTTTTGTATAGCCAAATCATTTTACTATTGATAGCGTTAGCTCTGCTCAGGCTGGGCTGGCTTTGAGTTTCTTTCGAATGGAGTGCTCTACGGGGATGGAGTCAAGGTTTGGCTCCAGCGCCTCACGCTCATCAAAGACAAAGCAGCTGCCTTGGTAATGAGCGGAACCCACTTCCTCGAAATATTTCAAAATACCGCCTTCTAGTTGGTAGCTGTGCTCCATGCCAATTTCCCGCATATACAAGCCAGATTTTTCACAGCGAATACCGCCCGTACAAAAGCTGACCAGCGTCTTATCGGCTAAATCATCTTTATGTGCAGAAATTGCCGCTGGAAACTCAGTGAACTTTTCAATATTGAAATGCATTGCATTCTCAAAAGTGCCGTAGTCGACTTCAAAGGCGTTACGCGTATCAACCATCACTACAGGACGACCTAGATCGTCAGTGCCGCGATCTAACCACTCTTGCAATTTTTTGGGGCCAATGAAATTAGCACGACCTTCCTCAGGACGAATCGCTGGGTGATTCATGCGAATAATTTCATTTTTGAGTTTGATCAACATCTTCTTGAAGGGCTGATCATCGGACCAACTTTCTTTTGCTTGAAGTGGAGCAAAACGGGGGTCAGTACGGAGCCAATCCAGAAATCCACGTAGCGCATCTGTTTTGCCGGCAAGGAACATGTTGATGCCTTCACCAGTCAACAAGATGGTTCCCTTCAACTGGCGGGCGTTGCATTCATCCAGCATTTTGGCACGCAGCTCTGGCAAGCCATCTAGGCTGACAAATAAATAGGCGGCAATATTTAGAATTGACTTCATTTTTCTCTCACTGGGCTACAGCAGCATTATCGAGCAAATAGGCTGAGGGGGTGTTAATCTTGAGGTCTTATCTAGAGGAGACAAGTCCCATGCAGGATTTAGTGAAAATGGCTAAAAAAGCCCTTAAAAACAGCCTATTAGCCGCTTTGATGGCCTTAGGGGTAAGCGGTGTTGCTTTGGCGCAAAGTGCGGGTGTTGGCACATGGCCCACCCAAAAGCCAATTCGTTTAATTGCGGTCTTTCCGCCGGGCGGCTCAGTTGACCAGGTTGCTCGTGTATTGGCGCCTGCTTTGCAAGCGGAACTAAAGCAAAACGTGATTGTTGAAAACGTAGGAGGCGCCTCCGGTGTGATTGGTACCTCTGCAATGACTCGGTCCGACCCGGATGGCTACACCTTTGCAGTGGTATTTGATACCCATGGTGTGAACCCTAGTCTCAAAGACAAACTTCCCTATGACACGATAAAAGATATTGCTCCCGTGATTTTGGTTGGCACATCACCGATGGTGTTGGTTGCCAGCAAAAAATCTGGCATCACCAGCTTTAAACAATTAGTGGATCTTTCCAAGACTGGTAAGCAATTTAGTTACGGTTCCATTGGAATTGGTAGCTTGGGTCACTTAGCAATGGCGCGCCTTGCAAAACAAGCGGGCTTTGATTGGAATCACATTCCTTATCGTGGTGGCGGTCCTTTAATGCAGGATGCGTTGGGCGGTCAAGTGGAGTTGGCGGTTGGCTCAGAATTTTTGGTGAAACCTCATATCGATAACGGTGGAGTTATTCCTCTAGTGATTACGACTGCCAAGCGTTCACCATCATTGCCTAATGTGCCGACAATTTCTGAGAGCGGCTTCCCAGGCTTTAGTGCGCCAGCTTGGTGGGCGGTATTGGCTCCTGGTAAAACATCTCCGGCAGTGATCGATGCAATGAACAAAGCATTAAATAAAGCCCTGAAGACGCCTGCTGTCGCTGAGAAGTTCAAAATGCAAGGCATTCAAATTGTTGGTGGCACCCCTGTTGCTGCACAAGAGTTTATCGGCAAGCAAATTGGTATCTGGGGTAAGTTTGTCATTGAAAATAATATTAAAGAAACTGCTCAGTAAGAGTTGTTGATAAGCAGTATTAATAAAAGGTAAGTATGTCAGAACGTTTAATTCCGTATCAGCCAATGGATTTGGCAGAGCCAGCAGAGTTGGTTGCTGCTATTCGCACAAGACGTGGTGGTCAATTTATTAATTTAGATCGCATGCTCTTGCATAGCGTTCCTATCGCAGAGGGCTGGAATCACTTTATCGGTGAGATTCGAAATAACCTGTCTTTGGATCCGAAGTTGCGTGAGTTGGCCATGTGTGGTGTAGCAGTCTTGAATGGTGCTGAGTATGAATTCTTTCACCATGCGCCACCTTTTAAGAAAGCGGGCGGCACTGAGGAGCAGGTCCAAGGCTTGCGACTCATTGGACAACCGAATTTTCCAAAAGATCTGTACTCCCCAGTGGAGAATGACGCTGCCGAACTCACTTTTCAGATGACGCGCAATATCAAGGTAGATCCTGAATTAATGAAGCGCTTGCAAAAGGCTTTGGGAAGCACAGATACCGTGGAATTAGTCACGGTAATCGCCGCTTACAACATGGTGTCTCGATTCTTGATAGCGCTGGATGTCAATCCTGAAGATCATCCTCCAGCTTAAAGTCAAAGCTTAGCTAAAGCCAAGTCAAAGCATTCATCAATATGATCCGCAATATCCAAACCATTATTCCTGGCATTGCCACTTCTGATGGTGCGGGTGTGAAATTGCGTCGTAGTCTTGGTGGTCAGAATCAAGTTAGATTAGATCCTTTCTTGATGCTCGATGAGTTTTCCTCCAATGATCCACATGATTATGTAGCGGGCTTTCCGGCACATCCCCATCGGGGTTTTGAGACGGTCACCTATATGCTGGAAGGTCACATGTTGCATGAGGATCATTTGGGAAATCAGGGTCACCTGAAAACTGGTGGCGTGCAATGGATGACGGCAGGGCGCGGCATTATTCATTCAGAGATGCCACAGCAAGTGAGCGGTGCCATGCGCGGCTTTCAGTTGTGGATTAATTTACCTGCAAAAGAGAAGATGAAGCCGGCTGGCTATAAAGATATCCAGGTTGAAGATATTCCGAAGATTGCTTTGGCAAACGGTGGCTCAGTAAAGGTCATTGCGGGCGCATACGAAGATGGTGGTAAAGCAGTTCAAGGTCCGATTCAGGGGATTACCACTGCGCCATTATTTCTAGACGTGCAGTTGTCACCCAACGCAGAGTTTGAGCAACGCATTCCAAAAGAACTTAATGCATTTGTTTATGTATATGAGGGTGAGCTGGAAATAGGTGGGCCAATGATGCCCGCCCCAAAGCAGGCAGCTATCGTCCTTGGGGATGGTGATCGCTTAAAGGTGAGGTCTGGAGATCTGGGGGCGCAGTTTATCGTGCTTGCAGCATTGCCCTTGCATGAGCCTATCGTTCAGTACGGCCCTTTTGTGATGAATACTCGGGCTGAAATTGAACAAGCAATCGATGATTATCAAAACAATCGCTTTGTGGTTTCCTAAGTGACGCAATCAGCAACCCTTCAATGGGAAGAGGGCGAACAAATCTGTTCCGCTCATTGGCATTCTGAAAATGGCATTGCACCGCATAAAAAGATTCAGATTGCAGATGACACGCTGACTGCTGATATTGCTTATCGCTTGGCTTGTGAAGGTACTGCGATGCTTTACAGGGGCGACTTTCAGAATGCGCGGCAACTCTTACAGGCTTTGGTAAGAAGGGTAGATAAGCCTTCCAAGAAATCTACTAGAGCTGACAGAGTTTCCAAAGAGAAAACCAAAAGTCCCTTGGATGCATTCAACCTGCATCGCCTTGCCCAATCCCAACGCGCACGTATTCTGGGAATGATTTTGATACAGGTCAACGCCGACCATAGTATTTCTTTAAGGCGTGCGCCGGATGTTGCTCAGGCCTGCCTTGAGGCCTATGGAACGCAAGAAACTTCCTATGTAATTTCTTTACGTGAGTTGCTTGGCGTGATTAGCGCTCATGAGTGGCGCAAGACAGGTGTTCAAGTTCTCACTAGGGATGATGAAGAGGTTCGTATTCATCCACACTATGGTGTTTTCTCTCCAGTGCGCAGTGAATATATTAGCCTGGTGCTGAAAGCCCCCATACCTGAAGCAATAAAAGATGGCTCTATTGCTTTTGATATTGGGACGGGTACTGGAGTGTTGGCAGTGATTTTGGCTCTGAGAAATGTTCAGAAGATTATTGCGACCGATCTAAGTGATCGAGCGATTGCTTGTGCGAAAGAAAATATTGACCACTTGGACTTGAATTCGCAAATTGAAATTCAGAAAGCCAATCTTTTTCCAGACGGCAAAGCAGCACTCATTGTTTGTAATCCACCATGGCTACCTGCAAGACCGAGTTCCTCGCTAGAGCATGCGGTGTATGACCCTGAGAGCCAGATGCTGAAAGGTTTCTTGAATGGTTTAAAAGATCATCTGCTGCCAAATGGCGAGGGTTGGCTCATTCTTTCTGACTTAGCAGAGCACTTAGGCTTGAGAACAAGAGAAGAGCTTCTAAGTTGGATTGAGCAGACAGGCTTAAAAGTGATTGCGCGTTTAGATACGAAGCCAACGCATAACAAGGCATTTGATAAAGCTGATGCATTGCATGCGGCGAGGTCTAAAGAAGTCACTTCACTGTGGCGATTAACTCAAAAGTAGTACCACATTAAATAGCCCTACAAGCCCCGTCCCCATTGGGATAATGGTTGTTAATCCACTACATCATCCTTAAAATCATTGAGAGCGGTAGTTAACTTACTACACATTTTTCGGTAAGTTGAAAATAGTTTTTCTCATTTATTTTTTAAGGGCGTCATTTGCTTTCTGGTGAATTGTCTAGAAATGTATTGCTAATATCAGGGGTAACTTTCTCTCATTTATTAGCACTATTGATACTTTTATCGGGATCATTTGCGGGGTCCACATCATCCGCTCCAGATTTTCTAATGGTAAATCTAGTAGGTAAAAGTAACTTGCCATCTCAACAGAAAAAATCCTTGTTCGCACCCCAAATCAAGACACCTTCCAGCAGTGAGCGCGATAGTTCCAGTACTGTAAATGAATCCCATGCGCATGGTGCTAGCAAGGGAGCTGGGCGTCAAGCATTAGGTGCAGCTAGACAGGCTATATACAGCCCTAAACCCCATTACCCCTTAGCCAGCAGACAACTTAAGGAGCAGGGTTTGGTTATTGCAAGATTATGTGTAAGTGAGCAAGGCCTTGTCCAAGACGTTGGTATCACCCAAAGCTCAGGCTTTCAGGGTTTGGATCGCTCAGCCATCAAGGCTTTGGCTCAGTGGAGATTTGAACCCATTTCAATAGTTCCTCCCCAGGTTTCTTTGCAATGCTTTCAAACACCTATTCAATTTACCTTGGAAGGCTAGTACTTGAACGAGAAAAATATCTTAGACCTTGATTCAAAATGTATTCGATCAAATCAACTTTTGCCTAGATGCATTCCAAGCGAAACCTTATTGGGTCGCACAAAGCAGATCTTCATTTTGCATGATGGGCATTCATATCAATTGCGCATCACTAAATTAGGGAAACTCATTTTGACGAAGTAAATATGAATTAACTTACTAGCCAGCAAGAGCATTTTCATATGCATATAGCCAGCGATTTTTTGTTTTTATCACTGGAGATGGTATATGAAGCATCAAGAAGTTTTTCGTCCTCAAAATCAGTTAGTCTGGCTTTCATCTTTTGTATTGCTATATGGAGGATCCTTTTCGGTTTGGGCTAATACTCAAGATATTGAGTTACCTAGGATTGATATTGTTGGGCGAGAGGAAAATGCGCTGTATAAAATTCCTGGTACGGTTGATGTCATTAATCAACAGAGGATGGAGGAGCTGCAACCTCAGTCCCTACAAGATGTATTAAAGACGGTTCCTGGTGTTAATGTCCGCGGAGATGAGGGTGGCCTAGGGTCTATTCCAAATATTGGCATTCGGGGGTTAAATCCGAGTCGCAGCTCCAAGGTTCTTCTGTTGGAGGATGGTGCCCCCATTCAACCAAGTCTCTTTATTTCCAATGCTTCCTATTACAGCCCGCCTGTAGAGCAAATCGGTGGGATTGAAGTTTTAAAGGGCGCATCGGGCCTGAAATATGGACCATCCAATATTGGTGGCGTAGTGAATTACCTTAGCAAAACACCTGCTCCAGGATTTAAGTTAACTGGCAAAGTGGGTAATTACGGATATCGCTTAGCAGAGCTTGAGGCAGGGGGAAAATCGTCATCGAATGGTGCCATTGGAGGAATAAACCTGATTCAATCTGAGTCCAATGGTTACCAAGGCAATGGTTTCAAGATGTACGACATCTTGGTGAAAGGGGGAATGGAGATTGCACAGAATCAGTGGTTAAGTCTGAAATACACCCATTACGATAACAATATCAATACCTCTTATGTAGGTCTGCGTCCAAATCAGTACAGCACTCACTCAAGAGATAATCCAGCGCCAAATGACCGCTTTATTACCCAAAGAAATGCAGTAGATCTCAACCATGCTATTGAAATCAGCCCAGAGACCAAAATCAATACCTTGATGTATTGGAGTAGGTTATCTAGGGATTATTGGCGGCAAAGTATTGTTAAACGCACACAGGAATCGACAGTCTTTAGAGCCTGCAACGTAGGTACTGATTGTCTGATTGGGCGAAATCGAGAGTTTCAAATGTTGGGCATCGATTCTCGGGTAAGTCATGCCTATAAGGCTCTAGGGATTTCTAATGAAGCAGAGTTTGGATTGCGCTTGCATACCGAATCTCAAATCAATCAAGTAGTGAGTTCCAAAACTTTAGCCTATTCTGGTCGACTCACTTCGCAGGAGGATAACAAGGCTAATTCAGTGGCGGTCTATGCGCAAAACCGTTTCTTGCTGAGCAAAGACTTTGCCCTTATTCCTGGGGTACGAGTGGAAAGTTATAACCAGACCCGTTCAAATGCTGCCACTGGAAAAGCAGGTAGTGCCAGGAATGTGGAAACTATTCCGCAAATTGGTGCTACTTGGCAACTCATTCCTCAGGCTCAGCTGTATGGAAGTATTTATAAAGGCTTTGCACCAGCACAGTTAGCCACCGCAATTGATGACAAAGGAGTTGATCAGCAGTTAGCCCCAGAACGCTCAACTAATGCGGAGCTCGGGCTGCGTGGTCGCTCGGGTGCTTTTACTTATGATTCAGCTATTTTTAGCATGAACTTCAGTAATCAAATTGTGAATCAGAGCTTAGCTGCCGGAATTTCTAAAGCCAATGGCGGTAAAAGTTTGCATCAAGGTGCTGAGATGTCCTTGGCTTATGCGCTCGGAGGAGGATGGGGCATTAACGGTAATGCTACTTATATCCCGGTGGCTAAGTTTGTTGGTACGAGCTCTTTGGGGCGAGATGGTAATCGCATTCCGTACACGCCTAAATTGACTTCAAATTTGGGTGTTAGCTACGAAAAGAATGGCTTTAATACTTTAATTAATCTGAATTATGTTTCTACTCAGTATGCGGATTCGGCAAATACGGTTGCACAAAATGCCATTGGAACTTTAGGCGAGGTTCCTGCTTTTACAACAGTCAATTGGAGTGCTAACTATGCCATCAACAAAGATTGGAAAATGTTTGGAGTGATTAATAATGTATTTAATAAGAGATATATATCCAGCCGGAGTCCTGATGGGATTTTTGCTGGAGCGCCTCTCAATTTCCAGGCTGGCATGAGCTATCAATTCAATTAATGAACACAGTTCAAAAATAAGTATTTATAGCCTAGCAAATTGCATTAGTGGTGCGATATCGCCTTTATCTGCCGCGCGTAGAGCTGATAAGTAGTTTTGGCGAATAGCACCTGGGGTGGCGATTAAAGTATTGCCGCCCCAAGAAAATCTTTTACCGCCAAGGCTGACGATTAAAGCATCCGCCATCAAGCGAGCATGACGACCATTGCCGTTTGGAAACGCATGAATCAACACTAGTTGATGATGAAAGCGCACTACGATCTCATCAATAGGCATTGCTTTGTTTTCAATCTGATAGACAGTGTTATCTAGAAGATTCTTAAGGACAACGGCAATTTGAGTCCAGTCAATGCCGATACTCTTAGCGCTCTTTCTGAACGTGCCAGCCCATAGCCATGTTTGATTAAACATACGTCTATGTAATTCACGTACCAAGCCCTCATTCAAACCTTGGGCGATCTTTTGACGCGCAATCCAATCTGCCCCTTCGACAATATTCATTTCCTCCCAAGCGTTTAAATCAGCTTGAGTGCTAATGTGTTTGGGGATGAGACCAAGGGCTTCATCCGGATCAATCGGAGTGGCTCCTGGCGCATATTCAAAATGCATCACCATAAATTCCTTCTAGGACCGTCCAATATCTCTTTTGCTAGTAGTTGCAGTTGCTTTTGACTAGCGGACTTATCTACCGACTGATCCTCAAGACTCATCGAATGAGAAATAGGGCGCAACCTTTCACGCGCAACCGTAATAGCGCGATCTTCCAAGATTTTCTCTAATGATTTGCGTGGTACTAGGGTGTATTGCAACTCGCAATCTAAGGCGCTCGCCAGCTTGCGCAGGCTAGCTAAAGTGATCTTTTCATCAGCCTCAGCCTTTTCGAGCTTGGTAATGCTGGCAGGTGTAACACCGAGCTTGCGAGCCAATGCAGAGGCTGACATACCCAAAGATTCGCGAATAGCCTTTACCCATCCATTACCTGGGCGGTTCGGGGGGCGAGTATTCCTTAACTTAGTAAGGGATAAATCCATTTGATGGAGCTGTAAGTTGGCAAATTTCTTGTTCATATTGATACCTTTAGGTATTAATTAATATATCTAATTGTAACCTAAAGGTATTGATTAATACAATTATTTGATACCCATAGGTATCAAATAGCTATAAATATGAATGATCGATTTTTTGATCAAAGAAAAACGCCACCCATCTGGGTGGCGTTTGACTGTTACAGACTTAAAAATGGTGGACCGGCGGAGATCGAACTAAAAGCCACTTTCTGCTCTAAATACAGGTACTTGGAAGAGGTCAAAAGAGTTCGAATTTCACTAAGTACCCCCAAAAGTACCCCCACATTCCATCCTTACAATTTGCTTTAATTGTCTTCACATTGTGAAGGGGGTTACTGATGGAAAGAGAATCATACACACGCACTGAAATATATGAACTCCTGTGGACTGAGCCGGCCACTAAGGTTGCGCTGCGGATTGGGCTCTCCGATGTTGCCCTTGGCAAGTGGTGCAAGCAATACGGTGTACCAAAGCCGCCATTGGGTTACTGGGCCAAGCTGGAACATGGAAAGATAACGTCAGAAAAGCCTCCATTAGAGCCTTGGTGGAATGAGCATGATCCCCTCATACATGTGCGGACTCGAGATAAAGCGATCATGGAGGCTAGGTTAAATAAACCTGCTGAGCCCATTCCTGTCATAGAGATTTATAAGGGCAATAAATTCCATGAAGAGATCGAGAAGACCTTCAAAGACTTCCAGATGGAAAACCATTCCAAATTTGGAAGGTCAGAATCTAAAGCTGGCTTTGATGTCCAGATTGGTCCACATAGCGTTCCACGGGTAAAGCGAATACTTCAGACCCTCATCAACGAATTTCTCTCCCGCGGCTATAGGCTGGGTGTCCATCGAAAATATTCAAATGCAGAAGTTACCGCATTTAAAAGAGATGACGATGTAGTAACAATTGAGTTCTATGAAGTAAGTTCTAAACCGCCAAAGCCAATGAAAAGAAAAAGGAGTTGGACTAGTGGCGGGCACACTCACTCATACATGATGGATATTGAATACATCCCATCTGGAAGGTTAGAGCTAAGAATTCGCCATAACGATATATATGGCTGGAAGATTGTTAAAGACTCTGAAAAGACTAGCGTTGAGGAGCAGCTTGGGAAATTGATAAATCTCATTGCTGAGCTTTCATTTGATGCCAAGATAGCAAGGGTGGAGCGAGAGGCTAGCGAGGCCAGAGAGCAGGCAGAGCGTAAGCGCCTAGCTGACATTAAGTGGGCCAAGGAGGTCGATGCCTGGAAATGGGGTCAGCTCAAGGATGCAGCAGAGCGCTGGAATGAATTGGCCGTACTTAGAGAGTTTGTAAAAGCCATAAAGAGCAACAGGGTTGTAAGGCGTAAAAATAAAGAAGAGCTAGGTGGCTGGATAAGTTGGGCACAAGAGCAAATTAACGCAAGGGATCCAATTTATAAGGTGGCAAGCGGTATGAGTCTGCCTGGACAGAATGAGCCCATTAGAGATGATGGATTTGAATAAAGTTTTCCGAGTACGCACTCGGGAAAGAATTATGATTAACGAATGAGTGATCTTGAGTATGTTGGAAAAATAAAAGGCATGAAAACTCTCAAGCAGATGATTGAGAGTAAAGATGTCGTACCTGCTTCCGAGTTAGCAAAAAATAAGGCTGAAGTAGAGGCTCAAGAGAAGGCCTTTGAGGAGGCCATCAGATCAGAGGAGTCGCACCGTAAAACCAAGATCTCTACAGGCAAGGTCGAGGGGCGCGATCATTGGACTCGGGAGCCCTTTATCGAGTAAGTCAGGCGAGTGGCTCACCTGATGAGCTTTACTTGCCTTATCGTGTGTTCAGGCTGTAATGGAGTCTAGTGGCACTAGACAAACCTTATAGAATGAAAGAATCATGATTAATCAATTTGTCACTGCCCTTGCATTTTCTGCAACTAAGCATCGAGACCAGCGCCGCAAGGACGTTGAAGCATCTCCATATATCAATCACCCAATCGCATTAGTTGATGTTCTTGTAAACGAGGGCGGTGTTCTAAATTGGGATGTCCTATCCGCTGCCTTATTGCATGACACGATTGAAGATACCCAAACTACAGCTGAAGAGTTAACTAAAGCATTCGGAAAGAACGTAGCCTCAATCGTTTTGGAAGTGACAGACGACAAGACGCTACCTAAGGCAGAGCGGAAGCTGCAGCAAATTGCACACGCCCCTCATTCATCTCATGAGGCTAAGTTAGTCAAACTTGCCGATAAGATTTGCAATCTTCGGGATATCTTGGCTTCAGCCCCAAGTGGTTGGGACACCAAAAGAAAGCAGGAATACTTTGAATGGGCGGCATCGGTAGTGGCTGGCATTAGGGGATCGAACTCTAAGTTAGAGAAGGTATTTGATTCTTTACTTGAAAAAGGCAGGGCCGAGTATCAACCTGAGCTAGGTAAGTAAATCTTATGGCAAGTCTGAGCAAGTCTAAGATCATTGCCCACCGCCAGTGCCCTAAACGCCTATGGCTGCAAATAAATCGGCCTGAGCTCCTCCAAATTAGCGCAGCAACCCAGGTTAGATTTGATGAGGGCAACAAAGTTGGAGATATCGCTCGCCAGAATTATCCAGGCGGAGTTTTTATAGAGACTCTTAATCGAGCAGAGGCTATCGCCCAAACTAAAGAGGCTGTAACGAAACCCCAAACAATCTTCGAAGGCGCCTTCTTTGAAGAGAATGTCATGATTCGCGCAGATTTACTCTTCCCTGAAAATGATGGATATCGTTTGGTGGAGGTTAAATCTTCTACTGGCGTGAAAAGCTACCATGTTGATGATGTAACAGTTCAAAGTTGGGTCATGGAGAAGGCGGGTTGTTCGCCAACCAGTATGGCCTTAGCTTATATCAATAATAAATTTGTCTATCAAGGCGATGGAAATTACGAAGGTTTATTTACTGAGACCGATTTATCAAACCAGGTAAAGCCGAATATGTCTCAAGTGCAATCTTGGGTTGATGATGCAGAAAAAACCTTAGCTTTAACAGTTGAGCCTGCGATTGCGCCAGGTGAACAATGTACAGATCCATTTACCTGTGACTTTATTGCCTATTGCTCTCCGCCTGAAGAGGGCGTGGAGTATCCAGTGGAAATCTTGCCCTATGGCAAAGCAATTGCTTCGGAATTAAGGGGTGATGGATACAAAGATTTGCGCGAAGTACCTGCGGATCGTTTAAGCAATCCAAAACATCTTAAGGTTCATACGGCAACCCTGAGTGGGAATGCTATCTTGGAGCAAGAGGCAATTTCACAAATACAGGCCTTGCCCTACCCACGCTATTACCTTGATTTTGAGACCATTGGTTTTGCAGTACCGATTTGGGCAGGCACGCGCCCCTATATGCAACTCCCATTTCAGTGGTCATGCCATATCGAGCAGACTGATGGATCAATGGCCCATAAAGAATTTTTAGATCTTTCAGGAAATGACCCCCGGGAAATGTTTGCAAAAACATTGATAGAGGCTGTCTCTAAAGATGGACCTGTAATTGTTTACAACGCTGGATTTGAGGGTGCGCGCATTAAAGAGTTGGCTACAGCTTTTCCGCACCTCGCTTCAGGTCTATTGGCTATTCCTGAGCGCTTCTTTGATTTGCTGCCACTAGCGCGTAATTATTACTACCATCCTGATATGAAGGGCTCTTGGTCAATCAAAGATGTCCTGCCCACAATCGCACCTGAATTGGATTATGCAAATCTAGAGGTTAGTGATGGGGCAATGGCACAAGAGGCATATAAAGAAGCTATCCATAGCCAAACCACTCCAGAGCGAAAAGAAGTAGTAAGGCGTGCAATGCTCAAGTATTGCGAACAAGATACGATTGCGATGGTCAAAATTGTGAGCGCTTGGAGCGATTATTCAACTTGACACAATGAATTAAAAGTCTGCATAATTCAATCTACATCAAGAGATGGCTTTGTCGCCACAGCAACCTGCTAACGCAGTAAGGTGCTAAAAAGATGAGACCCGAAGTGGGTAATCAAAAGCGACAAACCCACCAATTGGTGGGTTTTTTGTTTTAGGGCGCTTTATACCGAATTGCTAGGCCCGACATCTCGTCAAACTAGCTAAATAGGAGAATGACATGACTTTTTTCACAAAAGATCCAAAGCGGATTCAGACTACTTGGGGGCTGATTGGAGGTAATAAAAACTTTCTCGCCTACATTGATGCCGATATTCTAGATGAAGCAGTAATTGAGCAGGCTAAGAAAATTGTGGATCGGTGCAGTCCACAACGTTATGGACCAAACGGTACTCATGCCTATTCATTTTTACAGCGCGAGTATTTGCTTAATCTGCTCCTCTTTCATTACGTAGACCATGATTTTTTCCCGTCAGGACATATCTGTATTACTGATGAATGGCTTTATCAGAGCTCAGTTAAAACTACTGGTAGCAGGTGGTTTAGCTTTAAGTGCCGGACTAAAGGTCGGCACTATCAGGCGGGGTGGTGGATCAAAATTCCGAGCCTGCTAGAAATCAATGCGCGTAGCAATCCGCAGTGATTAATTGCAATTTACGGCCCAATAGATCAAAAAATGACCTACAGGCTCAATCTATGAGCCTGTAGGTTTTTAAACTTACTTCATACCATCCACAAAGGAGAAATCATGCGTGACTACACATATTTAGGCGGTGCCCGTTTTACTGTAAATAATCTGTTTCGTAGCCTGAGGTTTGATATTGATCGCCTCGATATGAGCTGGGTCGATGGAGAAAAACCAGAATTTACAAGAGGGCTGCGCGTTGTTGATAACGATGAAGTCAATACGATCACCGTTGATGGTGAGGATGGTGACAACTTGATCTATAGCCTTACCTATATCTTTAGCAAAGAAGATGGTCATGAGGCTTTTAGGGCTGCAACAGATGCATATTTAATCGTTGCACTAGAAACAAAGGAGTTTTTGGTGACGAACCAAAAAAAGAATCCAGAGGGAAAGCCTGAAGTAGTGGAGGCAGTTATCCACTAAGCGAACCTAGTGGTAAAGAAGCATAAGTAAAGGGCGGATTTAAACCGAATTGCTAAGCCCAGACATTTGTCAAATTAGCTAAATAGGAGAGAGCAATGAAAATTACAACTATCAAAATTGGGTTACACCAATTTAATAATTCAACTATCAAGCGAGGGCTAGTTGCACTGCGTAACCAGCTAGTTCCTGTGTCTCTATATCAGGATGAAAATAACTATATTGCACAAGCCATAGAACATGAGGGGCAATATTTTTATCAGGTAAACGGAGTAACGGTGCGGGCCCTAAAGCATGAGTATGAGCGCGCTATTAGTAATCCCCGTTTGTACTATTTTTCGTCCGCATTAAAGCTACATTTTCGAGTCCAAAAGGCTCGAAACTTAGGATTGGGCTTGAGTTGGCCAGAGCAAGCCGCAGCGCCGATTAATGTTTGTGAATTGGGGAAATAAATGAACGAACTAGACATCAGAACTATTTCTCCCAAGCTCATCAAAGCTTATCGTGAGGCTGTCTATGTCATTCAGATTGAGGATCGAGAGATTGCCTTACAGGTAAACAAGGCTTCACCTCAATTGGCGAAACTCATGATGGAGTGGGAGGTTTCCACAGCAGCCTTTTTAACGGCATTTAATCCCTTCAGCCAAGTACTGGATCAGCAGGAAAACGAAGTTAGACAAAAAAAGATGTGGGCCGATGCCCAGCCAATGTGCCCAAAGATATTTCCAGGCATAGGGCGGGATAAAAATGATCAATGGCCGCATGAGTTAAGTATGTTGGCTTTAGGTATTCACCAGCAAGATGCACAGGCTTTAGCAGATCAGTATGAGCAAAATGCTTTTCTATGGATTTCCAATGAGCAGGGATTTGTTAGTCTGAAGTTGAGGCATCCCATAGCAGAGGCCACAGATCAAGAATTACAAGAGTGGATGTTAGGTCTTTCGCAGCCTCATATGCTTGCGCTACTTCGAGGTGCCTATCCAGATGTTAAGTGGCTTATGACCATCTCTGAAGCTGAGATGGAGCACTGGTTATTCCCTCAATACTGGGATTTAAATCAACCCTGGCCGCTTTCAACTCCGGATGGAACAGCTATTAGCGCAGGTACCGAGATGGATCGGATGTTTAAGTTAACAGCCTCTGGCTTGGAGAAGCTTTATTCATGAGCAAAAACACAAATATAAAAGTAGTGACTGGTATGGTGCGCTTTGCTAATGTGCATCTATATAAACCTATGTCTTGGGTTGAGGGCGAATCTCCGAAGTACTCTGTAACGCTCATTATTCCTAAATCAGATACCAAAACCATCGAGAACATTAATAGCACATTTACTCAGGTATTAGAGCTAAACAAAAGCAAGCTTACGAATAAGCCGATGATTCCTTATGGCTTAAAGGATGGGGATGTGGAGAGGGGTGACCCACTTTATTCTGATGCTTACTTCATTAATACTTCTACTTCTGAAAAGCCGGGGATTGTTGATGTCGATCTAAATCCACTGATAGAGCCTAATGATGTATATGACGGATGCTATGGAAGAATATCAATTACTTTTTTTGCATATTCAGTCAATGGCAAAGGTGGAATAGGGGTAGGTCTAAATAACGTTCAAAAGTTAAAAGATGGTGAACCCAATCAAAAGCCAATAAGTGACTTTGCAGACAAGGGTGGTGAAATTGTCTGACTATGATCGAGCAGGCTTAATAGGTTTGATTAAAGCTGAATTTAAGCTAGATTGGCATGGTATTCATGGTGCTAACCATTGGGCGCGGGTACTCAATCACGGAAAAAATATTGGCCAAATCCGTCAGGCTGATTTATTGGTAGTTGAGCTCTTTGGGTTTTTGCATGACAGCTGTCGTTTTGATGATGGTAGGGACCCTAAGCATGGAGAGCGGGCAGCAGAATTTGCTCATGGTATTCATGGCGATTTTTACCAGCTAACCCCAAAGCAATTAAGTGAGCTTTGTCATGCCCTGCGACATCACTCTGGTGGCGAGGTATCCACCAACAAGACCATCCAAACATGCTGGGATGCTGATCGACTCGATTTAGGAAGGGTTGGCATCTTTCCATCACCTCAATTTTTGTCTCAAGAGGCCAATATTTTTATAGATCTGGCTTATGACTGGAGTACTCAGGCGCCAAGGAGAACTCATGTCTGACTATGATGATTACAACAGCAATAATTCAGGCGGAATTATTGGATCAATTATTTCTGCGCTCATTCTTATTGCCCTATGGCCATATATCTTAGCTCTACTCGGAATCTACATCGCCTATCTAGTGGCGGTTGCAGTATTGGGCTGGATTGCAGAGCATTGGGTATTAATGGGGCTGTATGTGGCTGGTGCATGGGGTGTTTATGCAATCTTTCACCACCGTTTAATTCCTAAAGCTTGGAAGAGGACGCTAATATACTTTCGACCAAAGCCAATTTATGTTGTGCTTTCAGGCGTGAGTGTGGAAGAAAATATAGCTGTACCCCCAAATTTGTCAGAAAGGAAATTTATCCCATCAACAAATCTTTATTGCTACTGGTGTACAAAGAAGTTAGGTTTTAAGGCTTGGGAGAGAAAGGGGATGTATTACTGTGATGAATGCAGCCAGAAGGTTTCTCTTTACGACTCTTAATATTCAAGTATTGGACTGTTGTAATGAATACACCACTTACAACTTCTGAGGGTATTTTTGACGCTCCTATTTAGCTGCACCTTATTTACAGGAATACTGCTTTTGTATTTTGACCGGAAAACCCTTTGAGTTATTAAATGCAGCAGTGGTGAATCAATAGATGGATTTCTTTGATATTCGCCAAGAACAGAAAAAAATCTTTCCTGATAAAAAATGCTTAAATTAATGGCTATGATTCTTTTATCCAAACCATTTGGCAAGCTTAGTCCCCATAAAAAGCTATCAATAACGGCACCCATTATTTTTTCACGTTCCTTGTCCTTCGATGTATCAAGGTAGGCTCTAGCAAAAAAGATGAAATTAAAAGAAAAAAGCTCATTTTTGTCTAGCCCACTTCCTCCTCGTGGTTTATGGGGCGACCTTCTTTTAATTCGCTCACTAGAAAACTCACTCAATCCATAGCGATACATTTCTAGGTATGCCTCAGTAAGAATTTCTACCTTGCGCTCTTTGGAAAGTGATTTTTTGAAGATGTTAATCATATTTTTTTGACATATTTTTTATCTCGAGCTTAATCTTATTTTTTAGGCTTGCTGGCTCTAGAACTTCAACTCCAGATCCATGCTTTAAAATATCCATAACTAACTCTGGGTCTTGGTTGTAATCAAATTCTAAGTTGAAATAACCCTCTTTATCAAAGCTTCCAACTTGCTGGCCATGCCAGTTTTCGCCAGCAACCCATCTTGCGTGCTCAGGAGTAAACCGTAGCTTGGCTCTTTGGGTTGCCTTGCCGGAGAAGATGCCATAGCTTTCTGAGAAGTGTTCTTGGCACTCCTTCTCTGAAATCTCTTGTGCCTTCTTATTACTTAAGGTCGCCTTGCGAATCCCATCCACTGCAAAACTACGTAAGCCATCGCGTAAGTGGCAATATCCATCTAGATACCAGTTCTCACGATAGAAGATAAGACGCTGGGGCGAAATCTCCCTCTCCGTGAGTTCATCCTTCCCCTTGGCGTAATAAGAAATCTCCAAGCGATTTCGTTTGAGTAGGGCGGCACCAATTTCAGAGAAGTTATCGATTGAATTTTTTCTCGCACCCATTCCAAGCACTTTTATTCGCTTACGAAGCTCCTTGGCAGATGTCTCACTCTGACCTAAGATGCCATCAATAATTGCGGTTAAGGGTTCAATATGCGGGCCAATAAGTCCGCCTTGATCAAGCGAAGAGAGTAAGTGCTGCATGAGCACTAAAGCTGTAGCCTCTTTTTCAGAGAACCAAAGCCCTGGCATTTCAATCTTGTCTACTTGGTCTGGATTCTCAAACTTATATCCACCCATAAAGCGGTCATAAACAATGGAGGCCTTTAAACGGCTTCGTAGGTACTCAAGATCGCGCTTAAAGGTTGCAGGTGAAACCTCTAACTCTGATAAAAAATCTTCCCTTGGCACGCATTTACGCTGCTGAATCATGTACTTAATGCGGTGCAGCCGTTCCATATCACTCATAAGAGCCCCTAATGGTTATATCTTTTGTTGTTTTTATAACTTTAATCACTTTATAGCTCATTTCATGAGCTAGTGGGTCATTAATCTGACCTATATCAACAAAAGGGGTGAAAAATGGTTAAGTTATTAGGTCTATTCTTAATGTTTATCAGTGCTTATTGCCTAGAGCAGGGCGGGCTGGATTTGGGGCTAGTTCAAGCCTTCTTTATCGGCTTATTTATGTTTTTCAGCGAGGCATTAATTGCGCATGTGTCATTTGTGCAGCGTGAAAAAGTGCGAGCTAAGTATCGGAGACGTTAATGAGCATGCTCAATTACGCCGTGCGAAGAATTACTCCCTCCATAGGGTATCTATTGGATGAGTTTTCAGAGTCGGAAGAATTGCAGGCCCAATTTCATGAAGTGGATCTTTCTTTAATAAATCCGGATGCTCTATGAGCATTTCAAACATAAAGACGATCGTTTTTGCAATTACTTTATCTTGCATTGAGTTTGTAGCGGCACAACCTATACAGACATTGCCTAACGGTGCGGGTGGCTATAACACCTATGGTCGCAACGGAGCGCTCACTCAAACATTGCCAAATGCTGCTGGCGGATATAACACCTACTCACCCAATGGGCAGTTGACACAGACACTACCTAATGGCGCCGGAGGTTACAACACATATTCGCCGAATGGGCAGCTCACACAAACCATACCCAACGGTGCGGGTGGCTACAACACGTATGGACCCAATGGCGGAGTGACGCAAACATTGCCGAGTGGTGCGGGCGGTTACAACACCTACACACCCAATGGAAAACTTATACAGACTCTACCCAATGGTGCTGGTGGGTGGAATACTTACTAAGAATAAGTAATTATTGCGTAATCATCCATTGACTCAACTCCTTCATCTGCTTATCTGAGATTCCGGTATTTGGGTTGCAGCGAATGAGTTCTGGGCAAGGGCTTGGGAATTCCCAATAGGAGTCATCCAAGGCTTTCCAGTTGCTTGCTCCATGTGACTGTAAAAAATTCACAATCTCCTGATAGCGCGGATGTTTGCCAATTACTGGTGATCCAGTAACGCCAATAACCAGACTGGAGATTGAGTCCGGCAATAGCTTCTGAAGTTTTTTAAGGCTATGTGTGAAGCGCCAACTCGAAGAAATGACAATTCTAATATTTGATCCTGCAAGAGTTTCCTCAAGCAGATGAACTCTATTGAAGGGATCTTCACCAGCGAAGTGGGTTGGGTGAAGTACTCCATCAAAATCCAAGAAGAGTAATTTATTCATAATACGTCAGCAAATTCTAGCCATTCGTGCCTACAAGCCGTACATCTTCTAGAGCTTGGATATTTTGGGGGTGGTGGATCACCCAGTTCCCTTTGCTTCACAATCTTTTGTTTAAAGAATTCCCCGCGCTTCTTGCCGCATTTTGGGCAATACAAATTGATGGTGTGAGGTTTAGCTTTTGGATCATCATGTAGGTGAGCTTCAAAGCTCATTGCAGTAATCCACTCTGGGGATTGCATGGTCTTACAGGGCACCTTAATGTTCTCTATCTGAAATACATCACCTCGAACGCTAAGCTTTATAGTTGGTCCCGCAGGACGTGCAGCCAAGAATGACAGTACTACCCCGGAATTGACTTCAATATAGCCTCTCCAATTGATTGCCTTTTCAACCAAACATCTAGTTTGGACTCCTCTGACGCAGTAGATGGCCTCACCATTAAAGAACGCAATATAAAGCTCTTCAGCTAAAGAGGCCTTCGTCGTTTTTCTTGGCTTTAATCTTTTCAATACCGCCAGAAACTCCTCGGTATCGATGATCATTTCGGCGATCATTGTCTTTTGCTAGGGGAGTACCCAATCCGATTTCCGTTGTTATCAAAGACATTAGTCACGCCAGTTGGTGATTGGGTCTCATAGCCAATACGATTGCCGCTGTTGTCATACACCCCATTATTGGCGTTGTAGTTGTACTGACTGTTGTTGTAGTTATATGGGGAGTTATTGTAGTTATACGAACTGTTGTTGTAGTTGTACTGACTATTGTTGTAATTAAAGGGCGAGTTTTCCCAACTAGTCACTTGGGCATAGCTGAGGCTAGAGATAAGAAGGGTGCCAATAAAAAGTAATCGTTTCATTTGGGTCTCCTTAAGATTTTTTAGCGTATTTATGACGGGAGGGCGTATAGGTCGTACTTAAGTCCTTCCAGCAGTAGTAGCAATTTTCATGACCACTTGGGTTGTTATATTTTTGATAACTCTTTTTGCCTCCACCATCAGTCCTTGCAAAACTAGGGATCATGAAACTCGCCAACAAGGCGGCAATAAGTAATCGTTTCATTTCTTACCAACCTTTCACTGAAGGCGCCTGAGGTGCTTGGCGTGGAGTATTGATCGTTGTATTAGGACTTGCATATACAGGAGTTGTAGAAGTTCCTTGATACGCGCCTTGAGAGTTATAAAAATTAGTCTGCCCGTTATCAGTCTGAAATGACTGAACATTTTGGCCGGTAGCGTTATAGACATTAGTCACGCCACTGGGGGATGTTTGGCTATATCCAACATAGTTACCGGTTGGGCCATAAATGGCTTGGGCAGATACGCCCCGCACCAATAGAACTACTTGAGCAATCAAAAATAGGGTGATGAGGTATTTCATGGGTGACTCCCAAAAAGTTATCTGAAAACACAACAATTTCAGAATAAAAACCATGGAGCTCACCTAATGAGCTAGTGGATCAACACAATAAAAAAACTAAATAACTAAAAAAGATCCCCTTGATTAGCTCCCTTGTATTCATTGCCCTCATGCCGCTCCAGGTATCACCAGCTGGAAAATCAGGTGTACCCCTCTCAACCCCATTAGCGGTTGCTGTCTATGTGGATACCTCTAGGATCCTAGGATTACCTAAATTTAGGCTCAGGGATCGAAAGGGTAATCCTTATCTTCCAGATAAGACTCTATTACAAGAGCCGTTAGCCATGGTTCACGACAGCGCAGGAATTATTTTTACAGGCGAAGTAAACAAACGAAAGGCTTACATACAGTCGTATGTGAGACGTTAAAGATCCTATGAAATTTGCACTTCAATCCATCAGTAGTCTTGGAGCAGTTCTTCTAGGATTTTTATTGCTAGCCAATGTTGGTATCACTAGTGCAGGTAGAGGAGAGTTGGAATCTCTCTCAGCAGTAGAGCGAGCAGTAATCACTGAAACTATTCAAGCTGATGGCACTGTAGTTGAAATTGACGAACTAACTACGCTAGTTAAATCCCAATTGGTGGTTGATGCAGAGTCCCAGGCGGATCTGCCATACAACTCAACGCTATCTAAGCTAGAGGTCTTAGAGGCTTACACCATTACCCCTAAGGGCGAGAAGATATCTGTAGCACCCAATGCTATTAGAACTGTGGAGGATGACAACAGCGCTGGGGCGGCAATGTTCTCAGACCAGAAGCACAAGATCATCATCTTTCCAAAGGTAACCCCTGGTTCAAAGACTTATTACAAAACCAAGCTCACAACCTTTAAGCCTCTATTGCCAGGATACTTTTTTACGCGCCTGACGTTTTCTCCGAATGCAGAGGTATTGTCTTATGAGTACAGCTTAAATTATCCCGAAGATCTAAAGCTCTATAGCGATATCAAAGACGTTAAGCAAGCCAGGGATGAGGTAATAGATGGCGTGCGTCATGTGAGCTATAACTATCAAAACCTGAAGATGAAAAAGAAAGAGCAGCTTCAGGTTGCTAGCAGTGATTTCTCCCCTCACATCTATATCTCAACCTTTGCTAGCCAAGAAGACTTTGCTAAAGCCTATGAGGCTCGTATTGCAGATAAGTCATTAGTAACCCCTGATATCCAGAAGATGGCTGATGAAATTACTAAAGACGTGGATAAGAAAGTGGCTGCAGATAAGATGCTGAACCTAAAGAAGGAGCAGGCTCGAGCTCTTTATAACTGGGTATCTCGAAACATCCGTTACGTAGCTATTTACCTTGGGGATGGAGGTATCGTGCCCCATGACGCCACAAGTATTCTAAAGAACCGTTATGGCGACTGCAAGGATCACAACGCGTTGCTAATAGCCTTACTGGCAGCAAAAGGTATTAATGCAAGTAGCGCCTTAATTAACTCAGGCGTTGCCTATACGCTTCCTAAATATCCAGTAATTGGGCCCTTTAACCATGTCATTACCTATATTCCAGCTTGGGACCTCTATTTGGACTCTACGGCAGAGATGGCGCCATTTGGTACCTTGCCATCAAGCGAGATAGATAAGCCGACCTTATTAACTAAGTTAGCTAAGGTGGGGCATACGCCGAAGCCAAAAAAGGAAGATAGCAAAATCCTTACCGGTATCACTATGCAAATAGAGAAGGATGGCCGGATTAAAGGAAAAACGCACACCATGTACTTTGGCAGTGCTGAAATAAATGCACGTTATAGATATGAGGGCGCGGAAACTACGCTTTCTGAAAAGCTCGTCAGAAGTGATCTGGCTAAATTTAGGCAGACTGGTGAAGGAAAGATCACGACCAGTTACGTATATGACTTAAATGAGCCGTTTACGACAAATACTGAGTTCACATTAGATGCTATTGCCAATGTGCCTGGCCCAGGAGCTATAGCCATACCTGTAGGCCTCGCGCCCGGTGAGCTAGCGCTCATTGCAAATGATAGGCCTCCAGAGAAATTCACTGTGCCATATACATGTGCCACTAAGTGGATAGGGGAAAGCTACAAGATTGGCTTCCCAAGCAATGCCAAGGTAACGCGAATCCCGCCAAATACGAGTTATAAGAAAGGCGGCATAGAGTATGAATCAACCTATGAAGAATCCAAAAACGTTGTCTCAGTAACAAGAATTTTGAAGGTGCAAAGACCTGGTGCCGTATGTCACCCGGCAGAGCTACAGAAGTGGAAAGACTTTTATCAGGTATTTATAAAAGATATGCGTAGCCAAATTTTCTATGAGTAGACACCATTGATATTAAAAAGGGAGTAAAAAATGAATGATGGATTAACAATACGCAATTGTGTATTTGCATTTAAATGTACGGCACAGTGGAGTGAGTTAACTGCTACAGATGATGAAAAGATAAGTTTCTGTGATGACTGTCAAAAAGAAGTTCACCTATGTGAGGATGATGAGGAGTTGGCTAAGTCCGTCCGCCTGAATCGTTGTATAGCGATCTACCGAGAGGGTGGAATGGTTATGGAGGATTTGGTAGGCAAGGTTTTGATTCAAGACTAATAAAGGTAAAACAGCCGGTCTATCCCGGCTGTCCGCTGGCTCGCACCCTGAAAGGAGTCCCCATGGATGTGGTTATAAAAAGAGCGCACAAACTGGTATGGTTTTTTCATGAAAAGACTGTCTCTTCTGGTCTTGGGGCACTCATACCTTATCCCTGCGACCACAACAAATAAAGTTCAATATTGTTATTAGAGCCGACTAAAAGCCCAAATAATGAGCTAATCACGTTCGATGATAAATTCCGACAAGATCTTTTTATTGCGCACTTTGGCGTAACCTCGAATATCTGAGGAGCATTGAGACTGGTATTTGCCAGTTCTGCTTCCCTTGGGAATATAAAAAGACCAAACCTCGTCGTCCCCATCAGTCGCATCGGCTAGGAATCTTAACCAACCATGATTGAGGTGGCCAAATGGTAAAGCAGGGACGGCACTAAGTGGGTCGATGACGTAGCTAGCAATCTCTACATCAATTGGATTCACTTGGGAAATTAAATACTTTGGAGAGCAATAAAAATCAGGTAATTTTTGCCATGCCTGATTAGCCGCCTCATCTTTTTTGTGTATTAAATAATAAATTACAAATCCAGGCCAACCCAGTAATACGCAAGCTGTAGCAAAACAATAGACTAAAAACTCTTTAAGTTGATCTACAAAGCTTACCTCTTTACCCACCGCCTTCATGAGTCCCTTAGCAAACTCGCCGGGTCTTTCTTTCCAGGCATTTATTAAGAAGTAAGCAGCCATTAATACGCCTGGCACGATGTATATAAGAAGGTAATGAGACCAAGATTCTGGTCTCCACAACAAAATTGAGCCCATTATTTACCCCTTCTTAGAAAAAGCGGGTAGTCTTCCTCATTTTTTTTCTTGGGGAGTTCGTTATGGCGAGCATGTTTATTAATTAATATTCCCTGCTTAAATTCCATTAAAAGATCGTATTCATAAACACTGCCATAGCCCATATGCCGATAGTCCAGTTGAGCGCCCTGAGGGCAACGAAGTTCACCTGTAAACCAATGCGCAAATACTTTGTCATACCCCGGAAATACATCGGATAAGCTCAGAATCTCCTCATAGGATTTATGCGCCGATAAGGCTATCAAATACAGACGTTCAACACCCTCGTGTTCTAAGATTTCCCAGGTACCAACATAACCGCGCCAATTAGCTGTATGCGGAGACTTAAATGAGATCTCAGCATTTTTTAAATAGAGCGATAAAGGGTTGGTAAACAAGGGGATCTCTTTGCCTCCATACATCAGTCTTTCTGAAACTTGAGCTGTCATTTATTTCTCCTAGTGAGTGGGACAGTTATAAATAATCTAAAGCTCAAATAACGAGCTATTTAAAAATATTCAAAAAATAAAAATAGACTAGCTCGATATATGAGCTTAGGAATGCATAAGCTCATCTCATAACTTTAGTAATACCAAACCCACCAACATCTACATAAAAAATTTGGAGATTGCATGCCTGTTCTCATAGAGGGCGTCTGTGTTTTATTAAAAAGAGGGTCTGTTATAGAGCGCTATCAAGGGGGATATGGTCAATTTATTTTTGATCTTCAGGATCGATCGAGACTTTGGGAGAGCGAGGTTCTGCTTAGCGTTGGTTTTGAAAATCATGCAAGCGCCCGTAAGTATCTTGAATTCTTGGTGCAGAGAGGTCTCAAGATCATGCTTATTAATGAAGAAAATCCCAACAACACAGATGCAATGTTGGTAGATCAAGTCTTTGGGCCAAGTTTTAGAGTCTATTGGCTGGACTTTATTCACTTAAGCCCGAATTCAAACTCAAAACAAAATTCAAGGTCGAAGTCTAAGAGGCCTCAGTTGCGGAACCAAGAAAACATAGTGATTGCAGCTACTTTTGATGAGGTGGACAGTAATGATGAGGCAAGAATTAGTGGGTGGGATAAGAGTGATATTTCATTTCCTATGGATTGGGAATTTAAGAGGTCTAAATCCATGGATCTCGAGTTCATGAGAATGGCTGAGAACCGCAGCAAGCTAACACACTAGGAAGGGCATGTGTAAATCAAAATGAACCAAGCAAATAGAGAGCAATGGTTAATAGCGGCTGTCGATCATTTGACGCCGATCTTCGAAAGAATGGGATATTCCATTCCTCCTGTTAAGGTTTCCGTTGGATTTCCTAGTACAGGTGGCAAGGGGCGGCACTTGGGTCAATGCTGGTCTAGCAAATCTTCAGAGGACGGAATGAACCAAATATTTATTGCCCCGCATTTAGAAACACCAATAGATTTTTTAGACACACTAGTTCATGAGCTCGTACATGCTGTAGATGATTGTGAGAGCGGTCACGGAGATAGCTTTAAAAAGATTGCTTTGGATGTAGGCCTCAAAGGCCCGATGAGAAGCGCTGGAGCTGGGGATTCTTTAAGAGAAGATTTAATACGTATCGCCGAAAAGTTAGGAAGCTTCCCTCATGGTAGATTGAGATTACCCGTACGAAGTATGCAGAAAGCACCGAAACGTCCTGGCGCTAAATGTACTAAGTGCGGATATGAAGTGGTGATGCTAAAAAAACATCTTCATCTAGGTCCGCCAATATGTCCAAAAGATATAGAGGGCATGGAAGCAACTGGAGACTGGAATGAATGATTGTTATAAAAAATATTTTTAGTGAACTTGACAAAACAAATTTATTTGGAGTAATATATATTTAATCGTTGGAAAACTACTCATCATTATTTCAGAAGCTACCAACAGCTCTTTAAAATTTAACTTACCAACATAAAAAAGTAGTCAAAACTTTTAAAAAGCTTTCTACCCTTAAGTGGAAAATGGGTTTTGATTTATTAACAGGTGTTAATAGAGTTAAAAAGTAATAGAGTCACGTAATGTTTAGCGTGGATAGTTAGTAAAGCTTATGTCCATTTATATTCCGTACCGATACGGAATTGTTTAAACCTAACATTGTTAGGTACTGTCTGACAGTATTAGATGTAAAGTTACTACTAAGTAGTAGCTATTCGGGACGGTACCGAATAGATGATTCGTTACATGTAACGAAATGCTTGAAAGTGGTCCTGGATGGGTTGCCATCCAAAAGAGTAATAAGGGGCATTTGCCCATTTTTTTAAAATGTAGTATAGTTAATAACATTGGAACTAAAAATGAAACTGAAAAATTTAGATGTTTACGCAAAAAATGCAGGAATTAGATCTCGTGGCCCACGCCAGACTTATGACTTTGGTTTTGGAGATGAGACCCGTGGCTTTGCTTTAGAAGTAAGTGGTGGTCGAATGATTGAGAAGTCGAGCCGCCGCAAAATTTTTTACCAGTTGTATATTTAATAACATTCTAACTAGGATACAATCATGCACATACACATGAAAAATGAAAACATTCGATATAGCGACCATTTCTTAAGTGACCGGATGCATCGCGGTATTGGTGAGGACGTTATTCAAACCCTTATGGAAATGGGCCAGTCCGTATTTGACAAGCACAACTGCAAGGTCTACTTCTTCACGGATAAGTCTTTTCATAATATGAAACGTGCTGGGATGTCTAAGCAAGACATAGAGTATTACCGCAAAAAAAGAGCCATCCAAGTTGTAGTCTCTTTGGATGGCTTATTAGTAACAGCCATGTATGCCAATAGCAGTCGCACGCATCTCCATTAGGACTAAGAAGTAATGAAATTGAACTCAGAAGCTATTTACAAGTATTTTCGAGCACGCTTTGATATGAGCGTTAAGGGCCGTGCTGAGGCAACCTTGCCAAGCTGGTTAGATGACAAAACTTGGCAAAAAAGTAAGGCAGCTAAAGATGTTGTTAGTGCCTTTCAATCGGTATTGGCGGTGCAGTTTGCATGCTCTAAGCTCATTGAAAAGACGCATGGCTTTTTCAATGTTGAAAACGATGCTGGTACGCCAGGAAAACTAGTGGCATTAAAGGTTTTATTGCGCTTAGTTCCCCCGTGTGATTCAAACGCTGAGAATAGTTTGTCGCGCGAAGCAATTGAGAGTTTAGAGCTGCTGACTATGAATGCTGACTTTGGCGCACTTTTTGCTGAGATAGGCGTGCAACTGCGAGAGTCTAAAAAAGCGAATTCAGTAATTGAAGAGGTAATCTGCCAGGGGTTTGATCGTGATGGAGCAATTTTTACTCCAAAGGATGTATCAATATTCATGGGCCGATTGGCAGGAATCGAAAATGAGTGCGTGGATATCTACTGTAACTATGGCGCAGGATTGTTCTTCGGCAATAACATTCAAAATGCCGACCGTATTCGCCTTGTAGGGAATGAGGTTGTAGACAGAGAGAATTTATGGCCTAGGCAATTTCCTGAAAGATTAAATGTTGCCTATAAGGAGGCGGAGTTTTCCTTTAACAGGTCTGCCGTATTTGAAAGAATGCTAACGGAATTAGAGTGGGCGACGTCTGATAGAGCGGAGCAGAAATCGAACTCATTATTGGTTAATGCTGCATTAAACGAGCTGCCTTTTTACGAATCCTTGGAAGGTGGTTTAGCGAGTGACAGCTTGGATCATCTATTAAAGGCAGGATATAAGAAGGTAGTTGTTTTAGTTCCTAATGCTTATTTAAGCGGTGGGCGCGGGATAGCCAACTCACAAAATATATTTCAGCATTGCGTTTCTATGGGGCTGACGGGGGTTATCCAGCTACCAATGGGGGTAATTGGGGCGGTTCATGAGGCTTACTCAATTTTGGAGTTTGAGCCAGGGAAAAGGTCAGTCAAAATTGATTTTAGAGATATTGATTTTGGCGTAGAGAGTGATCCCGCTAGGTTGTATCAGCGGGCTGAACGTGGGTTTGGATTGCCTATGCGCAGAAATGAGTTGAACTTAAGTGCCATCACATTAGAAGGCGGCATGCCACAGGCTAGTAGAAATATTCGATCCGTAGAGGATGTATTGAGTCATGGTATTTCTAATCAGTCTCGTTCAAAGCAGTTAGTTTCATTTGAGGCAACTCGCTTTATAGAGCAAAAAGGATTTCAGGAGATCTTTCCAAATCTGCAATTTGCCCCTTTATCGGACCTAGTAAATATATATAGAGTGCAGCATATGCAGTCGGCATTACCTGAGGACGGTATTGAATATGTGGAGATTGGCGGTAGTGAGATAGGACCTTTTGGAAATATTGAAAGCGGAATTAAAAAATATATTCATGAATCTTCTAGAGATAGGTTGAATCAAGCAACCCTTGAACAGGGCGATGTAATTCTGTGTATTCGAGGATCAATTGGGAAAGTAGCTCTTATGGGTGCCGAGAGATCCAGTATGCCGATTGCCCCAAATCAAAGCTTTGTAAAGCTGACATTTAAGAAAAAGCCAAAAGAAAATGAAATAAATCCTGATTTACTATTTTGGTGGCTGAACTCAACTTTATCCAAGGAATTAATTGCATCTAAGGCTTTGTCACAAGGCGTTCCTAGGCTAGCAAGAATGGATGTGGCTAATTTATTGGTACCCGTTGGACCTTGGGATGTATTAGCAAAAGAATACAAAAAATATGATGAATGGAAGCATGAAGCTGTACTTGCCATTGAATATGCAAATAAAGCTCATACATTGGGCTTGCTAGCATTTGAGTTAAATCCGCCTCCTGCTAAGTGAGAGGTGGGTAGTTCAAATACCTTTATGTTGAATAAGTCTATAGCTAGATATTTAGAAAGCAGACCGCTTAGTAAGGCAATTAAATATGAGTTTGCACTAAGTTTTAAGCGGTTTAAGCCTTCATTATTGCCCCTTAAGATAGCCATAGCATCTTTTATGGAAGGCTCATATTTTGAGCTTGATAGGGATTATCTTTATAAGAGGCATTCATTAATGGCATCCTATAATGAATTATCAATAAATTTTAGTACGGCTTTATTTAATTAATTAAAAAATATGAACGGCAAAGATAATCAAGTGGAATTGTTAGAGGTATTACCAGATCCAATTTCACTTATTGAATCAATGCGGGCAGTCGGATACTCTGTTGAGGCTGCGATCGCAGACTTAATTGATAACAGTCTATCTGCTGAGGCAACAAAAATTAGCGTTGCTTATGATGGGGTATCGCAGCCATTTGTAGCTATTCTAGATAATGGCCTCGGAATGAGTTCCTCTGGAATTACCGAGGCAATGCGACATGGAAAAAATCCAAATGATCCTCGTGAAAAATCTGATTTAGGTCGCTTCGGGCTTGGACTAAAGACAGCATCTCTTTCTCAGTGCAGAAAGTTGACCGTTGTATCAAAAAAAGATGGACAGATTAATGCGCGATGCTGGGATCTAGATATCGTAGCGTTAAAAAATAAGTGGGTTGTGACAATTCCCTCCATTCAAGAAATTGAGAAATTTAGCTTTTTTGCAGAGCTTAATAAACAAGAATCTGGAACTCTTGTCGTTTGGGAGGAGCTAGATAAGTTACTCGCAGGCGCTAAAGATGCAGATAAAGAGATGACACTTAAGTTCCATGGTTTATTGGAATATTTGGCCTTAATTTTTCATCGGTTTACTCAAAAGGAGTCTGGGTTTAAAGAGGTTTCAATTGATGTGAACGGGCAGCCGCTGCCATTTCGAGACCCTTTCTTAAAGGCAAATAGCTATAGGCAAAATCTAGAGGGCCAGGTGATACGCCACGAAAAAGGCAATGTCACAATTACCCCTCATATTCTTCCTCCGGTAAATCATTTAACGCCCGAAGAGATTGCTATTACAGGTGGTCTAGACGGCTTAAGAAATTCACAGGGATTTTATATTTATCGGGGTAGAAGACTTGTTATTTGGGGTACTTGGTTTCGATTGGTCCCAAAGGAAGAGTTTTTTAAACTATCAAGAATACAAGTGGATATACCAAATTCATTTGATGAATTATGGTCACTAGATATTAAGAAATCCGCAGCATTTCCCCCGGATGTAATTCGTAATCGCCTAAAGGAATTGATACCTCATTTTGCGAATACAAGTCGCAAAACTGTAACTTATCCCGGACGAAGAAGAGGGGTTGAGCAAATTACTCCACTGTGGGAGCGGCTAGAGCCCGCACATGGCTTATTTAAGTATGAGATCAATGAGGAGCACCCGCTTGTAAAGAGAGTATCTGAGCAGTTGGATGGGAAATCGATGGGTAATTTGAGAGATTTAATTTCTGCTATCGAATGTTCGCTTCCAGTAGAGGCGATTTATGCAGATCTTTGTAATGATGCACGGTCAAAGCTAGATACTGATGTGGATGAATTGATCAGAATAGGCCAAATCTTATTGGAGTCTAGTGTTTTATCTGCGGAAGAAGTTCTTAAGATGGAGCCATTAAGTCGGTACCCAAAATTGCATGATGAGATATTAAAAGGATTAAACGTATGACCGCCATGGATCTTTATGTAATTGCTATTGGACTTTTAGGTAGCCAAACCTTAACTGATGAATTATTAGAAGAGATACTTGGTCAACTAAAGAGAATTGCCCCAGATGCCAACGAAGAGCACCTTAAATCTATTAAGAAAAGACTTGAATCAAATCTTGGCGTGAGGTCAACGCCTGGCTATTCTTTGCACGGTGGAGATCAGGATCCTTGGCTGGACCAAGTTAAGCCAACCATTAAATGGGAATATTGGGATGCTTACGTTAATGAACTGAAGACCAACGGTTTTAATACAGATGTTATTCGTGTCCTAGATGAGGATACGAATAATATTCTTAATGAGTGTGGGAATCCATCAAGAGAGGGCCCATGGCGAATTAAAGGGCTGGTTATGGGCGACGTCCAGTCTGGCAAAACTGCAAATTATTGCGGTCTAGTAAATAAAGCGGCCGATGCTGGTTACCGGGTGATCATATTGCTTACGGGCGTCATAGAGGAGTTGAGATCGCAAACCCAAGCTCGCTTAGATTCTGGTTTCGTAGGAAAAGACAGTAGAGAAATTTTGCAAGGTATAAATGGCGGTAGCGATATCGGCTCAGGAAGATTTAGATCAAAGACGCCAAACGTTCTCACTTCAGTCGATTCTGACTTTTTAACTTCAAATAAAAAAGCTCTAGGTGGCATCCCCTTAAAGAATATTCAAGAGCCAGTTCTTCTTGTGATGAAGAAAAATAAAACTGCGCTCTCAAATCTGAAGAGTTTTTTAGAGACTCAAATGAGCGGCAATAGTTATTTAGATGTTCCAATGCTCATGATTGATGATGAGGCAGATAACGCGTCTGTTAACGCTAAAAAAGATGAAGATCCGGCCACAATTAATAAATTAATAAGGCAACTATTAGAATCATTCAGCAAGTCAAGTTATTGCGCCTATACTGCCACCCCTTTTGCTAATGTTTTTATTACGCCGGACGGTGAAGACTTATTCCCAGAAAATTTTGTCTACTCATTAAACGCGCCGAATAGTTATATTGGCGTTGCAAAGATATTTAGAGAGGATGGCGAACATCACTATCAACTTCAAACTATTGATGATGCGGAAGAATTTATTCCGGAAAAACATAAAAAAGATTTTGAAGTCGTCGATCTACCGCCATCCTTAAAAGAGGCAATACGAGTCTTTTTTATTACCTGTGCGATTAGAGATTTAAGGGAGGAGCCCCTTAAACACAGATCTATGCTTATTAATGTAAGTCGCTTTACGGACGTTCAGAATAGGCTATCTGGCGTTGTAAAAAATTACGTCTACGAGTTAACTGAAGAAATTAAGCAATACCTAGCAGCAGATGCCTTATGGAGCAGGCATGATTTATTAAAAGAACTGCATGAGACTTGGGAGCAGCATTTTGCAGATGCGGGTATTAGTTGGCATGAAATTCGAAAGGCTTTATACAGCTCAATTTCTAGCGTTAAAACAGTTACTATTAACCAAAAGACCGAAGAAACGGAAAAGTTAAATTACACGCAACATCCAGCTGGTCGCAGGGTAATTGCGATAGGGGGGTTAACCTTATCAAGAGGGCTTACGTTAGAAGGTTTATCTACAAGTTATTTCTATAGAAACTCAAAAGCCTACGACACCTTACTTCAAATGGGTAGGTGGTTTGGGTATCGCTCTGGGTATGAAGACTTATGTAGGGTTTGGGCTGCAGAAGATGCTCAGGAATGGTTTGAGCATATTGCGGATGTGGTTGACGAATTGCGTCTCGATATTAAGAGAATGCATGTTAATAGAAAGCCTCCAAAATTATTTGGCATGAGAGTAAGGTCGCATCCAGGCGCCCTCCTTGTTACCGCACGCAATAAGATGCGAAACGCCAAGGAAATAGAAATTGCCGTTTCTTTTAGTGGATATAAAGCTGAGACGCCTTTTATTCCAAGCAATAAAGGCGAAATAGCGAAGAATATCTCTGAAACAAAATCATTCCTTAGTGCCCTAGGTAGGCCATCAAAGATGAGTGGCACAAGACGCATCTGGGAAGATGTTTCCGCCTCTAAGATTGCGATGTACCTATCTACCATATCAATTTCTAATATGAACTTCGCTTTCATGGCAACTACTGCAGAAGAAGAGCGACCGCTAATAAAATTTATTAGAGAAAATACTGTGGAATCTCTATCCGAGTGGGATGTATGTTTGCCCCAGGGATCCGGAGAGCTCTTAGAAGAATTCAAAATTCTAAAAGACGACGGATCTATTGAGATTGTGAAATCAAGGGGGCGACAATTTTCAATAGTTCCCCCCAGTTCTAATTTTTACAAATTGAACAAACAAAGGGTTGGAGAGAGTGAAGATGAGAAGGTGGGATTACTGCCGGAAGCAGTAAAAGAAGCCGAGGCAGAGTGGAGGCAAGATCCGAAGAATGATGGAAAGGTAACTGTTCCAGGAAAAGCATTCACGGCTTTTAGACATAGACCTCTTCTGACAATTCATTTAATTACACCAATGGACCCCAAGGAAACTAAGTCGGAAAAAGCTGGAAAGTCTAAGAAGCCAAAATCAATGGCCGCCTCAGATGTGGCGAATGGCCCTTTTGTAGCTCTTGGCATAAATTTCCCAATTTATGAAGAGAATGGGAACGTTAACTATGTGCCATACAAGCTTAATCGCATTGCGCTAGCGCAGCTCGGTCTAATTGGTGAAACTGATGATGGTGATGAAGATGAAGATTAAAGATCTTTGGTCTGAATGTATAAATGCTTTAGATAAAAATGAACTGGGAAGCGACGAATATCAGCTAAAAAGAATAGAGTCAGTTAATAAATTTGCAGTCTATGTTGGAATTGATTCTTCAAAAAATTTCATCCTCGCCTTTAATGTTGTTAGTCGCCCTCCAAGTATCAACTTAAAGTCGGGAGCCATTGATTACTTAACCATTGAACGGCCAGATAAATCATGGTTTATGGTTCTTCGGCTGCTTGACGCAAAGCTTTTCAATGTATTTGAAGTTTTATGTGAGAATTTAATTGATGCAGCTACTCAGTGTGATGCCGAATTTGCGCTCATATTGCTTATTGAAAAAAGGCTCAAGTCTTGGGAGAAGCTTTTTCAAGCAGGGGGTAACGGGTTACTAGCTGAATTTCAAATTCAGGGACTGTTAGGCGAATTAATTTTCCTACAAGAAGAAATTATAAAAAGTGGGCATGAGATCAATATCCCCTTGAATGCTTGGGTAGGACCTCAAGGCGCAGACCAGGACTTTATATTCTCAGATCACTCTTATGAAATAAAAACGATAAGAGTAAATGGTGAGACTATTTCAATTGCCTCATTAGACCAGTTAAGCTCAAGTCTTCCAATAACACTTGTAGTAATTGAATTAATTAAGGTCGGTCTTGGCGATAGTCAAGCATTCAATCTAAATGAGTATGTGACTAAGATTGAAAATCTAATCTATTCAGATCCAGCAGCCTTAATGATATTTAGATCAACGCTTTTAGAGTCTGGGTATGTTCGCCATGACTATTACGATAAGTTTTACTTCTCGCTAAATGCCGTCACTAGATATCAGGTTGTGGAAGATTTTCCTAAATTAACGGCAGCCAATGTTCCTGATGCAATAGCTAGCTGTCAATACACCCTAAAACTAGAAGATTTACTCAAATTTAAAATATAAATAATTTCGTATGGAAACTTTAGAGTCGTTTCATGAAGAGCTTCGTCATATTGTTGCTAGAAGAGCATCAAATGATCATCTAGTTGACACAATTGCCTTCATACGCGAGGTTAGTGACCGTCTTGAGGATGACCCTATTTATGGGGAATTTAAATTATCCGAGGATGAGGGCAAGCTAGGAAACAAGAACTACAAAATTCATGGCTACACTGACTTTGATGAGTCAGATGGAACACTTGGCTTGGTGATAGGTAAGTGGTATGACTCAGATGCGATTGAGACGCTTACAACCGCAGAAGTGAATCAGCTGTTCACAAATCTTGAAAATTTTATTGTTGGCTCTATAAAAAATAATCTTTTTGAAGAAAAGGTAGAGTCAAGCGGGGTATATGAGATATCAACAACTCTATCTGAGTATAAGAATAAAATCTCTAGAATTAGACTGCACCTTTTTTCTAATGCCGTATTAAGCCAAAGATTTAAAGAGAGTCTAAGTGGGGATATTGGCGGAATTTCAATAGAACACCAAGTTTGGGATCTTTTAAGAATTAAGTCTCTCTACGAATCCTCAAGAGAGCGCGAACAAATCGAAATTGTTTTAAGTGATTTTGATTCCGACGGAATCCCTTGTATTGAGGCCTCTAAGACTGAAAATTTAAGTTCTTACTTATGTGTAATCGAGGCACCCTTGCTTGCAGATCTCTTTGAGAGATACGGAAGTAGATTGCTTGAGGGTAACGTTAGATCTTTTTTAGGTATGAAGGGTGGTGTTAATAAGGGAATTAGGTCCACTATTCAGGACGCTCCATCGCTATTCTTTGCGTATAACAATGGTATTGCTGCTACAGCTACAAGTGTTGATGTTGGACGAACATCTGACGGTCTAAAAATTACTGAGTTAGCAGACTTTCAAATTGTTAATGGTGGTCAAACAACTGCAAGTATTTTGAGCGCAAGAAAAAAAGACGGTCTTAGTCTCTCTGGGGTAACTGTTCAGATGAAGCTAACTGTTGTTAATGTCAGTGAAGCAAATTTAATGATTCCTAAAATTGCTCAGTATGCAAACACTCAAAATAAAGTTGCGATTGCTGACTTTTTTGCAAATCATCCAATACACAGGAAGCTTGAGGAAATTTCTAGGCGTTTACGTGCCCCAGTTCGGGTTGGTACACGACTTGATTCGAAATGGTTTTATGAGAGATCTCGCGGTCAATATCAAAACGAACGTTTATATTTAAATAAGTCAAAACGAGACCTTTTTGACTTGGAATTCCCAAGTACTCAGGTAATTAATAAAACTGACTTAGCTAAGTATGACAGCGCTTGGAAGGGTAAGCCATTTTGGATTAGCCAAGGCGCTCAGAAGAACTTTCTCAAATTTGCTGCTCAATTCACCCCAAAGGGTGATGCGTCAGAAACTGAGCATTGGGAAACTATTAGCCCAAATTTTGGGGATTCTTATTACCAAGATATGGCTTCGATTGCCGTTCTTTGGAAAAAGATTGAATCCCTAATCTCTTCTGCTCGAGGGGACTGGTATGCCGGAGACTATCGCGCTCAAATTGCTGCATATACGATAGCTGAATTTTTTAATATATTCAGAGTTAAAGGCGGAGAATTTGATTTGAGTAAAGTTTGGGCAGCTCAGGCTGTGCCTGATGTTCTGGGCCCGTACTTAGTTGAGCTTGCCATACGTGTACAGCAACTAATTCTTACCCCTCCTCCCGGCACAACTAACGTTGGTGAGTGGACCAAAAAAGAAGAGTGTTGGAATAGAATACAATCGCTCCCGGTTGAATGGAGTGAAGATTTGAATGCATTTCTATTGGATAAAAAGGAAGCAAATTCAAGAAAAGCAGAAAATAAAAAAATAGGACAAATTGATGATGGCATATCTGCTCAAAATACTTGCTATGAGTTAATGAATTCTGGTTATTTTTCAGGTTTGTGTCAGTGGCCACCATTCTTCCAATTTTTTACCCCTAACGAACAGTCCTTGATTAAGAAGGCATCTACGCCAAAAAGTTTTCTAACCATTTTTAATGATAAAGACTGGCGAACTATTATTGAATTAAAAAATAAGGCTGAAGACGAAGGTTTTCGTCACACGTTAAATTAAATATATGACAGTAATCTCTATACCAAGTGCAAAAAGACTTATCTCGTCCATGCGAGATTTGGGATATGAATTTAGTGATGCAGTTGCAGAAATTGTTGATAACTCCATACAAGCTGGAGCAAATGTAATTCAAGTAAACCTGCATTTCGATGGCTATGATTCATATTTAACAGTTCTTGATAATGGCGTTGGAATGACGCCCGCTGAAATAAGGGAGGCCATGAGATTTGGCTCCATGAGGGATTATGAGCAAGATGATTTGGGTAAATTTGGCCTTGGCTTAAAAACCTCCTCTCTAAGTCAGTGCGATTCATTGACTGTGTCCTCTAGAAACTCACAAAAGAAGGTTCAAGTCCATTCCTATTCCTGGGATATGGATCATGTTAATAAGGTTGATCAGTGGGAGATCTTGCCTGTTGAGATTGATGAGTTGCTAAATCCAGTTGTCGAGCATTTGTACTCAACTACTGGGACTGCGGTAACTTGGGAAAAACTGAATCGATTATTAAACTTTCAGGATCCTACCGGTGGTAGGGCCGAAAATGATATTAAGAAATTAACCCAAGATTTAAAGGTATCGCTTGGCGCTACTTTTCATCGTTATCTAACTGGTGAGCAGAGATCGAAGAAGGTAATGATCTTTGTTAATGGTGATTTAGTTGAATCTTGGGATCCCTTTTGCCGAAGTGAAAAAAATACATTGGAATTGGAGTCATTTTCTATTCCTATCTCGATGGATGGAAAGAAGGGCACCATTAAATTTAGGCCATTTGTCCTTCCAACTCAAAGTCAATTTTCATCGTCATCTGCACATCTTCGTGCTGGCGGCCCTGAAAAATGGAATAAGCAACAAGGCTTTTATATCTATAGAGCTGGCCGATTACTACAAAGTGGTGGCTGGTGTGGGCTAAGAACCTCTGACGAGCACTCTAAGCTAGCAAGAGTTCTTGTAGAAATACCCGCTGGGTTTGATGATCTCTTTAAGGTAAATATCTCGAAGATGAAAATTAACTTCCCAAGGGAAATTCGCGAAGAAGCAATCCTAAAGCTGGCCCCAATCATTAAAAAAGCTAATGATTTATATAGAGCTCATGGAGAGACAACATTCTCCGGTGCTTCGGTATATGAGGCTGACGATAAAAATTTTGAACAGCTAGTTAGTAATTCATTATCTAAATTAGATGCCGAATGGAGTCTAACGCCGGGAACTGTAAAAAACGTATTACCCAAGCTGTACGGTCAAGCCACCCCCAGTGAGAGACGTTACCTCTTGAGGATATTTAAACGTCTTGCAGAGGAAAAGAAGGCGGGCGAGAAACCTTTGGCCTAATTTAGTTAGGCTGAGGCAAGATTATTGAAGTAATAATCTTCCTCTGTTAGCTCTTTATTGCTGTAACGAGTGTTTGCCTCTATTGCTATTGGAATAAGAGCTACTGGCCAGCCTGATCTCTTGTAATAAGGCGCTATAACATCGCTGGTGCCTGATGGCGGCATATGAATTTCGCCAGTTCTATCAAGCGCTGTTTCTGGATGGAGTGTTGGATGGACAACGTGAACCAAATTCCATATAGATAGAAATTCCTTTGCATTCATCTTGCCAATAACGCCTAGGTATAGAGAATTAGTTAATTCCTCTAGCTTTTTAATGGCCTTATTTCTTTCTGATTCTTTGAATTGTGGCCTTGCTTCTGAAGAAGAATTATTTTTTAGATAGGCCTTTATGGCAAAGCCAATTGCTCTTCCGGCTAAAGGGGGTACGGCGTTCCCAACCTGCTCATATACATTTCCTCTTTGGCCGGAAAATTGAAAAGTATCCGGAAAAGATTGAACTCGTGCTGCCTCTCTTGGTGTTAGGGATCTATTTTGTGTTGGATGGATAAACATTAATCCATCTTTCTTTAAGTGAGCAACAATCGTTGAACAAAGATCAAATCGGCTTTGTCTTTTGTATTTATCAGCAAAAGACTCCATGGAGTAAGGTGTTTCCATAACTTCGCCTCTAGCAATAGCACCTTTGCTATTTTCCCCCTCTCTAAGGAGTAGAAAATCCCTCAAATCTCTTTCAGAGTGGGGTCGAGATACATGCCAGGTCAATTTTGGAGCCTTATCAGCCCCCATTAAATCTATGATGTATCGATTGCTAAATTGTTTGAGGTGATTTTTTCTTAGCTGCAAATCGTATTTTGATTCAATAGTGCCGTCGTTAGCCTTTAATGGAGGTAGGTCGCATATGGCCTCGCCCAATGTAACTATCGGCTCTATAGAGCTATCACTGGGTTCTAGTGAATGGGTTTTTGTTAGGTAGCGCGTAGGCATGAACAGTGGTAGCCCAACACGAGTGCCAATAAATAGTTGACGAATCCGCTTTTGGGGTACCCCGAACTCCCAGCAATTGATTTGCACTGGTGCAACTGAGTAGCCTAATGCTCTACTTGCCTCCTGAATCTTGGTGAAATAAATTCCGCTACCCATGCTCTTGATGCCCAAGACGTTTTCCATGACAAATATCTTGGGTTTAAAAAACTCAACATGTTTTAGAAAGCGTTTATATAGATCACGCCTCGGATCATCAACAAATTCCTTGCCAAAATTAGCGCCACCTTGTGTTCTTGCTGTCGAGAATCCTTGGCAAGGGGGACCACCAACCACTAGGTCAATTTCACTTGTGCCCATAATTTCAGCGAGTTCTTCTGGCTCAAACTGTGTCAAGTCTCGTTTTAACCCTACTGGACGCTTATGATTTAGATTAAATGTCTCGATAGCAATAGCATTGAAATCTACTGCAGCAAGGCATTCAAGATCGGCCATCTCTAGGCCATAAGACAGGCCGCCGCAGCCGCTAAATACGTCGATAAATTTAAGTTTTTTGGACATGTTCTGATTTTAGGCTATTGCTCTATTTGGTTAGGTCAGTGCGCCAGTAGGAAATATCTTAATTTTGTGTCTCCTAGGCAGTAAATGATATGAATTTGCTGGCTCATGCAATGAGCCTAAGCCTAGGAGCCACCCATTTAATTAGTAGACTGCCTTGTCCTTTCTTGGATAAAGCCCTGGACCTGTTCAATAGTCCAAAAAGAGGACCTTCCAATTTTGATCGGCTTAGGAAACTCGCCTTTCTGAACCATTAGCCAAAACTTGGATTTTGAGATCGGCATTACCTCCAAAATCTGTGGAATTCTCATTAAGGTTATCTCTGAATTTAAATTACTCATGACGACCTCCCTGACGGGCGCGCTTTATATTTTTTCGATAAACCTGCAAAGCCATTTTTGCTGAACTCATCTTCGTGTAACCATATGAACGGTACAAACTGTAAAGCCGAATTGCTACCATCAAATTGTTCTCCATCTAGTTTTGTTATGTATCAATATGTGTGCTACTGAGAAGCAATGTAGTCAATGAAATTTTGATGGTCAATCAAATGTCAATACCCACTTTGAAGACGCATATTAATTTTTGACTACAAAAAAATATTTATTCACATAAGTGTTACAAGCTTATCCAGTAAAGGGCTACAGCCTTGTCAGTATTTTCTGATGGCATAAGGAGAGCAGTGGACGCACATAGATCAATTAACACTTCAAGAAGAAAAAATAAACAACTCAAATTTCTTAAAGATGGATTACAGCGAAAAAGTAAATAAATAAATTCAAAATAAATTCATAAAAAACACGTTTGACGATACGCTTTCCGATTGTTAGATTCATCTCTTGCGAAAAATCTTTAGCAAGAAAAAAGAACTACACGGAGACTGTTTTAGATGAATTACTACGAGCATCACATTGGGGATTATTCAGAAGCCACTGCGCATCTGACCTTTATTGAGGACGCAACCTATAGCCGTCTCATTCGAAAGTATTACGCCACTGAAAAGCCGCTGCCAATCGAAATGAAGACGGTCCAGCGATTAATCAATGCCAGATCAAAAGAGGAAAAAAACGCAGTTGTCTCAGTCCTTAATGAGTTTTTTACCCTCACAGACGATGGCTGGCGACAAGAGCGCTGTGACCATGAGATAGCTCGCTTTAAAGACCGGCAATCCAAGGCTAGGCGGAGCGCTGAATGGAGGTGGCAGACATCTCCAGTAGAGCAAATACTGTCAGATAGTACGTCTAACTCGGTATGCGATCGCAATGCGAACGCATTGCCAACGCAATGCTCACCAAACACCATACACCAAACACCAGTCACCAATCTCCATACTCCAAGCAAACAAAACAATGGGGGTGAAAAAGAAAAATGTCCGAACGATGATCTTGAGACAAGGCAGAAGATTGCCAATGTCTTTGCCGTTCATGGAGTAAACATCGCCCCTAGGGATGAAAAGATTGGGGAAATTGCAAAGCTCATGGCTGCAGAGGAAGAAATTCAGGATGCGATAACCCAGGCAAAAGAAATGAGAAAAAAGGCTTCAAGTTCTACCCCCATCAACCCGGGGCTAGTTCTAGCAATTCTCAAAGGAATGCGAAAAAAGATTCAAGGCCAAGAAAGCTCAGAGGATGCCTGGTGGAAAACCAATGAAGGCATAGATGCTAAAGGGCGAGAGCTTGATATGCGAGCCCAAGGTTCAGAAAGCTATGAATCATTCAAGGCAAGAATTCTTATTGAGTTACGAAAGCGTAAGGAGATGGCGAATGCTGGTTAACCAAACCTTAGCTGGAGTTGTTCATCGCCCTGATATGGAAGACTTTCCTATTGGGTCCATTGTTAAGACGCCTAGTGGGCGTGTAGGTAGGGTCGTTAAGCATCGCGGTGCCCAAAGCCGACATGACTTATTCCAAAGAATCATCATCGAGTTTGAGGATCCGATAGGTGATTCAGTGGCGCTTCAACCCCACTTGCTGACGATGATCAAAAAGCCATGATTGAAAACAATCAAAAGAAATCAAAGGGAGGCGCAAGGGCTGGGGCGGGTCGAAAGACTGGTAGCTTAACTAAACGAACCCGTCAGATAGCCGAAGCTGTTGCAACCCAAGGAATCACGCCCTTGGAAGTCATGATGAAGGTAATGCACCAACTTTATGAGGAGGCCGGCAACGTTAGCGAACAAGATTTTGGCGATAAAGAGTTGGCAAGCGAAGCGAGAATCAAACTCCTTAATATGGCAGCCACCGTTGGAAGGCATGCTGCACCTTATGTTCATCCACGACTATCTGCTATTGAACATACTGGTAAGGATGGCGTGCCCCTACAAAGTGGCGTGTTAGTCGTGCCAAGTGCTATGAGTGTTGAGGATTGGGAAAGATCCGCCCAGCCCAAGCATTAGTGCAATAAACGTAAGTCATGAAAACCATCTGGGCACCATTGCCTGGTAGTCAGACACTATTTCTGACATGTCCTGTATACGAGGTATTGCTTGAGGGCACGAGGGGAGGCGGTAAGACTGATACCTTACTCATGAGCTATGCCCAACACGTAGGCAGAGGCTTTGGAGACCACTGGCGCGGCACACTCTTTCGTCTGACCTATCCCCAGTTAGCTGACGTAGTAGCTAAGAGTAAGCGCTGGTTCTATCAGATCTTCCCTGGCGCCAAGTTCAATGAATCAGATTACGTCTGGAAGTGGCCTACCGGAGAGATGCTGTACTTTCGTTATGGGGCTAATGAAGACGACTACTGGAATTACCATGGCCACGAATACCCCTGGCTAGGATTTGAAGAACTCACCAACTGGCGAAACCTATCTTTTTACGAAGCCATGCATTCCACCTGCAGGTCATCTCATCCCGGAATGCCAAGAATGGTGAGAGCAACTTGCAATCCTTTCGGAGTAGGGCATGCATCGGTAAAAGAGCGATTTCAGATTGGGACAATACCGGCGGGACAAATCATCAGACAAGAGGGCGCACTACCAAGAGTGCGAATACATTCCACCATTCATGAGAATACCCATCTACTAAAAAACGACCCTAACTATCTCATGAGCCTAGAGTCGCTAAGCGATCCAAACAGGCGTAGAGCCTGGTTAGAAGGTGATTGGGATATCCACGTGGGAAGTTTCTTGGAAGGCGTATGGCAGCCCTCTAAACACGTCATTGAGCCATTTGCCATTCCACCGACATGGAAGGTTTGGCGTTCAATGGACTGGGGATATGCAAGACCATATGCCGTCTACTGGTTTGCCTTATCCAACGATGGAGTCTATTACCTCTGGCGAGAGCTCTATGGATATGGAGATAAAGAAAACACCGGTACTAGAGAAGATGCAACAGTAGTTGCAGAGAAGATTAAAAAGATCGAGATCCATGATCAACGCCTTGGATACGAATATCGGATGAACCTAGCTGACCCATCCATCTTTTCAAAGATCGGAGCAGAAAGATCAATTGGCCAGATCTTTAGAGATAAAGGGGTTAAATGGACTGAAGCCTATAACGCCCCGAGAAGTAGGGTTAACGGAGCCCAAGAAATCATTCGCCTATTGGCGGAGGGCAGATTAAAAGTGTTTAGTACTTGCAAGCATTGGCTCAGAACAATTCCCCAATTACCGCCAGACTCCTTAAGCCCAGAAGATGTGGATACCGATGCCGAAGATCATGCTTGGGATGCAACAAGGTATGGAGTCATGCGAGCACGAAGGGTTGCAGAATAAATCCAAAATAAATTCTTAAGCTATTGCCACTGAATTTATAAATAGGGTGTGGCCCAAGACTCTAAAGCTCTTCAACAAAAATGGAATGCCCGCATTAAATATGCGCGCACTCATTGGGCGACTTTTCATAAGCGGGTAAAACATAACCGCAATACCGTCTCTGGATTTAATTGGAACGCAGATCCTACTGGCAAGGACTTCTATAGCCTAAGAGCAAATCTCATCCATGGAACTATCTCTGCTGTACTGCCTAACGTCTATGCTCGTAACCCAGAGATCTCAATCGCCCCCACCCATTCGGGTGCGGACATCAAACTCTTTTGCAATACCCTAGAGAAGGTTACCAATAGAGCCTTAGAGCATGCCCAACTAAAGAATCGAGCTAAGTCCACAGTAAGGGCGGCTCTTACTTGCAGTTTCGGAATCTTAAAGGTGATGTATCAAAGAGATGTAGACGAGGATGCCTATATTCAGGGACGCATTAACGACCAACAAGAAAATAGATTGGCGATTAGAGATCTTAAGCAAGATCTAGAAGATGGCAGCCAGAAAAAATACTATGAAGAAAAAGAGATTGAATTAGAAGAGCAATTGCTAGGCATACATGAGCAATCAGAGGTTTGGTCTGCTGAGGGTCTAGTTATCGATAGAGTCCTTACGGAAAACCTTCTGATTGATCCATCCGTCTGCGAGTTTTGGGATTACACCGACGCTGATTGGATGTGCCAGGTTATCCCCATGAAGCGCGCGCAGGCTGAGGCTTTATATAAAAAGAATCTCGCTAACGCTAAGATCTACCAAGCAGGCCAAAGCGAACCCTCACACAAGAAGGCCAAGCGCTTGGCTTCAATGCAGTTAGATGCTGGGCCAGTAAGTGACGATCAGCAAATAGCAGTCCTAGAGATCTGGGATAGAACTACACAGCGTGTATACACAATGGTGGAGGGCGCGACAGAGTGGCTGCGTGAACCATATTCACCATCAAGAGCGGGTGAGCGCTGGTACCCGTTCTTCTTATTGCCTTATCAGGTAGTCGATGGGCAGTTTGTTGGCCCAAGCCTAGTAGATCTCACTGAACGACTACAGGATGAGCATAACGAAGCAAGAGATCGATTTAATCAGCATAGAGACCTCTGTATTCCGGGGTGGGTTGCATCTGCCGACATTAACGAAAAGACAATTAAGAAACACTCCGATTCAAGATTTGGTGAGATCACTATTGTTGATACAGAAGGCAAGCCCCTTAACCAAGTCATTATCCCCAGAGGTCACCCCAAGATAGATCCGGTCGTCTATGACACCAGCGCAGTACGTTATGACTGGGAGCAAGTCACCGGTCTGCAAGATGCAGCAAGGTCCACCGTAGTAAGACCTAAGACAGCCACCGAGGCAAACATTTTGCAAAGAGCCTTATCAGGGCGCGTATTCGAATTCAAAGACCAGATCGAAGATTGGTTACAAGAGATCGCGCAATACAGTGCCCAGGTACTTTTACAAGAACTGACCAAAGAGCAAGTAGAGCGCTATATGGGCGCGCCAATAACTAAAACAACTATGGTCGATGGCAAGCTCACCATAAGCAAAGAGAAAACCTACGATTGGCCAGAGCTCAGTAAAGAACGAATCTTTGACATGGTTGACCTGCATATTAGGGCAGGCACTACTGGAGCCCCTGATGGCATAGAGGAAAAAGAAGGTTGGCTCAAAGTTCTACCAATGGTTACCAGCCTGTCTATCCAAATGCAAAACCTACAAGCAAGAGGGATGGATTACGAACATATCCGTAGTCTCCTACGCGAGACTCTCTTGCGATATGACGATCGCATCGATTCAAATCTATTTATGCCCAACGTTGCAAAACAAGCCGATGGATTCGTAGATATTCCACATGAAATCTCAATGCATCGGCTATGGGAAATGGGCGCTGATAAGCAAAGTAAACATCAACATTTAAAAGAGGAGATAGTAGATGACACAAGAAGTGAAAAACTTTAACTCTGGAGTATTAACTAATGGGGGCTCCATTCAGAGGGTACAGAACCGTGAAGCTAAAAGAGAGGAAGAGCGTTTAAGAAAAGAAGCAGAAGAAAAGAACGCAGCTGAATCCGTTGCTCGGCGTCAAAAGGCAAAAGAAGAGCGTGCGCTCGAAATAGCTGAGCAATCAAAAGCTCGGCAGCTTGCAGAAGAAGAAAAGCGAAGAAAGGCTGATGAGAAGGCTGCCCAAGATGAAGTCGCAAGACTGAAAGCAGTTGCAGATAAAGAAGCGGCTAGATTAGAAAAACAGCAAGACCTTGAGAGAAGAAATACTGAGAGAGCTGCTGTTCAGAAACAAGATGAAGCTAGGCGTAAGAGCCAGTCTGCCGCCTTATTGGATGACTTAGGCAAAGACGCAACCGCTCAAGAGGCAGATAGCTCAGATGAATTTGAGGAAGTACAGGAGCCAATATTTTCACCAGTTAAAGGCGAGGTGCAAATACCGGTCGAAATCTCTTCATTTGAAGCTAAGTCTGAATCAGAGCCACTGATAGCCCACGATATTAGTGAGCTATTGCCGCCGCCTGCCGTCCTTACAGTTGAGTCTGAGCCACAGGCCTCCATTCAGGTTGAGAGTGGTAAAGAATTAATTGAAAGAGTTCTTCATTCAACTGAACAAGCTTCTGAAGATCAGGCTCAGGAGGCAGCACAACCTAATCGCAGTGAAAATCGATTTCAAAAGATGGCCAATACCAATCGAGAGCTTGCAAAAGAAAATGATTCTCTCAAGTCAAGAGTTGAAGATCTCCTCGATAAGCTTCATGGCTATGAGATTGAGGGTGAGCTGGTAGGCAGCATTATGAACGCGGTCGATCGAAACAAGAAAGAAAAATGGCGCGAGAAGAGTGAGGCTAACTACTTAAAGAATGATCGCTGGAGCGTTATTGATGAAGCCAAGAAAGAGATCTTGAACTATCTCTCTACGCGTCATGGTGAGGTGGATTATTTGGATAAGTCACAGCTATTCCTAAAGTACATGCAAGACCCCTTCTATATGCATGTCTTCGTACAGAACAATCAAATTTCGCAATGGCGGCCTACGATAGATGCAATCTATAACGCGATTGATCTTCAGCCAAAAGACTGGTCTAAGGTAAAGCCTATAAGTTATAAGCCTCAACCTATTCGGGCGAGAACGGCTACTCTAGGTGCGCCAGTAGCGAGCTCTGAAGAGCCAATGGATCGGATAGCCCAGCATCTGGGCAATATGGGAATTTAGCCTTCTATTGAGAAAGGTTCGGTATAGCTAGATTCAGGGTTTGGGAAAACTGTGAGAATGCATCTTCAAAAGAAGGTGCATTCTTGTCATAGACCATAACCCTGATGAATTCGTCATAGGTCTGCTTGGTATGCGGATCGTCTTTAGCGTATTTCATAGCCTTCTTGATCTCACCCATTGGATCTTTGACAAACGCATCATGCTGTTTAGCAAAGTCCAGTCCATCCTTTTGAATGACCTGAGTTATCAGATTAGTCAACAGCTCCAGATCATTCTTTAGGAGGTTGGGGTTCTTTGCGATGATCTGATAAACATCGTACAGATGACGAACTAAGGCGTTATCTACCTTTTCATCGGTTTTGGCTAATGATAGGGCTAGACGTCTTGGGAAGGTAATGACTTTCTCAGCGAGAGCTTCTCTCAAATCTACGCATGGAATTGAAAACCTAGGGCCGGTATTCATGCTGGCTAAGGAGTCAAAGAGTAGGGTGATTTCTTTATCTTGCTTTGGTAGTTGTAAGGGGCTGTAACTTACTTCTAGCTTTAAATTAGCCCGCATGCCCGGGCTTACCTGAAAGTGGGATGAGTACTGGATATCGAATTCTATGAAGTTGTTATCGTCCTTAGCATCTCTTGAAATGAACTCCGATTTAAAGCCAGCCAAGTTCATTGCTGCTTCAAGGCCATCTTTGAGCTTGCTCATGCTGGAGCGGATTTTGCTCCTCGTCAATGCCTCTGAGGATTTTGGGGTAGCTTTGATATCTACATCTTCGGAGACTCTATCCAATAGACCATAGGCTTTGGAGAGGCAGGTGCCACCACAGAAGACTAATTCAAAGTCTGGATTATTGATGTTGGCAAGCGAGGCCAGAGCATCGGTAACCATGAAGTCTTTTTCTAGTGCGAATTCAGATATACCAAGCCCAAACTCATTAATTACATCCAAGACTTGGAGTCGCTGGATGTCGTTAACTTTTTTCATAGACTAGGCTACGGTTACCAACAGACAATTTGCGGCACACCCGAGAGTTACCAACGTTGACGATGGGGAGCATTGGTACCTGAGTGCTATCACCCTCGATCAGAGCGCGCATCTCTTTACCTACATCAGCTTTAATGTCTAACTTTTTCATGACTTCAAGCCCAATATTAATTAGGCTTTCATCTGCTACTGGTTTGCCGGATATAGAAGAGGGGCGCGCCTTTACATAGGTGCCGTAGCCTAGACGCATTAACTTACCCTCGTCTGATAGCTCTTTCATCACACGACAGACCTGGCGGTAGGTGCCGAACCGATTGAAATCGTCACGCAAGAAGACCTTGCCTGTGGAATTGCGTAGGCTGGCCAAAATCCGGTCTTTGGTTGTTGCTCTAGCCATCTTGGTCTCTTTTCTGTATTGATGCTCTCATTATACACAAAAATATGACATGAATGTCCTATTTTTGTAATGGTAAATATTGATTAAATATCATAAATAACAAAGACTTATATGATTTTAATTTAAATAAATTAAGGTAGGTATACATATTCATATTACCCATGAATACCTTCCGTCAAGGGCACCCCAAAGGGGTGGCTTGCGAACCCTTGATGGGCACCACCAAAGAAACGCTCTTTTATGCCCAAGGTGGCGCAATGACACATTGGGCATAAAGACAACTCGCGAACAACAAAAACCCCAGAAATATTCAAACCAAGCTTGTGCAGCCTCAATAATCAATACACGTAGCAAGAGTTAATAGCTCTAGCTACTGATTCGTCTAACGCGTTATCGCTAGAGTCGCGCCTAGTAGCGTAGCAATGGATAGTTTCACGCCCTATCAATCAGGATGAATCTAGCTAATTCATAAACATAGATAGGGGTGGCATATGCCAATTTCAAATACAGACTTGCAAGAGTTAGCTAAGGTCTCCTTAGATGAATACTTGCGCAATCTTCCAGTAGATCAAATCGCAGTAGAGAGGCCTTTCCTCAAGAAACTGATGCAAGGGCGCAAGAGCCTATTAGGGGCCAAACAGAATGTGGTGGAGAACATTCGCAAAGAGCATGGGAGTAACTTCACCTGGGCATTTGGGGAGGAGACGGTCAAGTTCAATAAGCGTAATACCACTGAGCAAGCCTCATTCCCATGGCGCAGAGCCGTTGATGGGCTCTATATCGACTATGACCGGCTATTTAGTAACGGTATTAAGGTTAGAGAAGGTGGGGCGCGAGGCTTTCAGCTGGAATACAACGAGCGCGTACAACTAATCAACCTCTTGGATGAGCAGTTAGAAGTCCTACGAGAAGGATTCCTTAATAAGCTAGATCTTGAGCTTCACCGCGACGGTTCACACGGCGCTGATGCAGTAGTTGGCCTAGATAGTCTCGTTAGCCTGGCGCCAGATGCCGGGACTGTTGGCGGTATCGACCGAGCTAAAGCAAGCTACTGGCGCAACTATGCGGTTAAAGATATCGCCTCAACATCGCCAGGAAATTTAGTAGGTGAGATGGAAACAGCATGGCGCCAATGTATTAAGCATGGCGGTAGTCCTGATTTCATCATCGCGGGTGGAAAGTTCATTGATACCTATCGTAAGCAAGTCACAGTGACTCATATTGCTGGATCGGGTGAGACCAAGTACATCGATGCAGGCGTAGGTGCAGGAGTTAACACAGGTCTTGCCTTTAAAGGCGTAGAGATTATCTGGGATCCGCAGTTTGATGAACTAGATGCCATGGCTAATAGAACCGTGGAGTGGAGCAAGCGCTGTTACTTCCTTAACACGCGCTTTATGAAGTTGCGTGATGATGATTTAGACATCGTTGCACCAATTCGTCCACATGACACGCTAGCCATGTATGCCATGGTGAACCTGCGCTGCGCCTTATCCATCTCACGAGCCAATGCCCACGCGGTATTGGCGATTCAATAAAGGAAGCTCATATGACAAATAAAGAACTCATTCATAGCGACTTCCAAATTAAAGAGGTGGAGGCGGTAGTGCGCAGGGATGCATTCACGACCATCCATGTGCACGTACCGCCGTATGAAACCAACATCCTTCGAAACCTATTCGGGCGCGAGAACGTCACGGTGTTCGAGCGCCCATCAAAGACCACCATTACTCCAGAGCAGGAGTACGACCGTCTATGTGCAAAGTACGGCCATGAAGTTGTGGCAAAAGTCTTTGGTGAAGATGATGGTGATCGCCTAATGGAAATAGTAGAGGGGCTGATGGCTGAGGGAAGACTTCCAGTTCAAGAGCAAACATTAGAAAAAGCTCATGAGCCAGAATCAACACAAGAAAGCAAAGGAGCTAAGAAACGCTAGCTGTAGGGAAGATAACCGCTAGCGGCAGGTGTTTGGGTGCGGCTGTGGGTGTTGAAGTAACGATGGTGTGTGGGCGCGCGTAATTGCGCCCCACTGCCAACACCAAATAAAAGCCTAGGCGGTAGTGGGGCGGTGGACTTCCATATTCCAAGCATCAAGATAAAAACTCATTACATGCTTCCAATAATCACCTCTCTAGTGCAAACCTTGGCCGTCAATGGCCTTGGTCTGCTTGCGGGCGCGGTACAAGCCAAAGGTAAGGAATTCATTGAGAGCAAGATTGGGGCGCGTATTCCGGAGAATCCAAGTCACGAGGATCTAATCAAGCTCAAGCAACTTGAGATCGAGCAAGAACAGTTTCTATTGCAATACACCCTTAAGCAAAAAGAGTTAGAAATAGAAGAATCAAAGCTACTAGCTGAGATGCATCGAGCTTCACAAGAGAACGCTACACACCGGTGGCAATCCGATATGGGTAGCGATTCCAGGCTATCGAAGAACATACGACCAGGAACGCTCGTTTACATTCTGACTGCTTATCTTCTATTCGCACTTCTTTCGGCAATGGGAATAGACATCAATGAAGCCTATGTAAAGCTTCTAGGCGAATGGGGGCAGCTAGTCATGCTGGCTTACTTTGGCGGAAGATCAGTAGAGAAGATCTTTGAGATGCGCATGCATAGCCCAAATAAAAGGGAAGAGAAGGCATGAGTGGTTTAGTTGCAGAGCAAGCGGCATTCTTAATTGATGTTGGCCGCCTCATCCAGTTTGCAACGGCTGAAGGATGGGTTGTAACAGGGGGAGAGCTTTGGCGCTCCCCGGAGCAGCAGGAGATCTACTTCAAAAGCGGTAGATCTAAGACCATGAATAGCAATCATTTGAGACGCTGCGCTATAGACCTGAATTTCTTCTGGAATGGAAAGCTAGTCTGGGATAAAGAGCTCATTCGCACTGTGGGCGAATACTGGGAAAGCCTTGGTCCCAAGAATAGATGGGGTGGGAATTTCAAAGGGTTTGTGGATGTGCCTCATTTCGAGAGAGTTGCTTAATTATTACCCCCTCCTCAATTTAGACATTTTTAGGTTAGCCCAAGTCTCTCACCCACTCTTTTCCAGCTTTGAGTCCAAGCTCAGCCGCTTCAATTTCCGTTTCAAATTCTGGGTTTCCAATAAGTGGGACTTGAAATTCTTCAATGCTATCTGGGTAGTGCCTTGCAATAATTAGCTTAGATGCAAATTTACCATTTCCCATAAGCTGAGGTGTGTGATGAAGAACATAAACTTCATCATCTTTTTTAACGGATTGAGACCATTTACTCATTTTTAGACCTTTGAGGTGATAACTTAGCGGAAGTAAAGTTAATATATAAAAAAATTGCAAATATATAAAGGCATTTCAATGACTATTGCTGACGGTTTAATAATTCTCGCTACTTTATCTGGCCCAATAATTGCAGTTCAGATTACTAGATATTTGGATGATAAAAAAGAGGAGCGGGGTAGGAAATTAGCGATATTTAAAACGCTGATGGCAACCCGCGCTTATACCGTTTCAAATGCCCATGTAGAAGCTCTCAATAGAATTGATCTAGAGTTTTCAAGCAAGATAGATAGCGAGCGAGAAGTAATTTCTAAGTGGAAAGAATATCTAGATCTGCTTGGTGATAAAAGTATCTCAGCAGAACAGTGGGGTATGAGAAGGATTGATTTGCTTGTAGAGCTTTTGAGTGCAATGGGAAAATCCCTCGGTTATAAATTTGATAAAGTGCATATTAAGAACGCCACTTATTCACCGCTTGCGCATGGAAAATTAGAGGAAGAGCAGCAGGCAATTCGGACCAAAACTATTGAAGTTTTAGAGGGCACCCGCTCTCTTTCTATAAAAGTGGAAAGTTCACCAGAGAAGCCGCAAAGCTAATTGAAGATTTCATTATGCAACCTTCTTCTGTAGCTCAATAACCTCAGCCCCATTCTGTGCATGAGTTAGTTTCTCGCCCCACCACTTATATAGCCCAACCCTCTGAGTAAATCGTTCGCCACGGTCATAGGCCCTTACAACCTCATTCCCATGAGCATGATCGAGTGCTAACTCAACAACATCTTGCTCAAACCCATTATCTCTAGCTAAGGTAGAGAAGGCGCTACGCCAGCCGTGTGGCGCATGCTTACCTGACATATTGAGAGTTACCCGATAGGCTTTCTCAAGACTCTCACGACTAATAAATTGATTGCCTGTCGGCGATGGAAATACATAACCTTTTCTTCCAAAAAGTTTCCCCCATTGTTTCAACTCTGCAGTAATTTGCGGACTCAAAGGAATTCGATGATCGCCAATACGTGTGTGATCTTTCATCTTGGCGCGAGGAATTACCCAGATCGGAATATCTGCATCAAGATCAAACTCTTTCCACTCAGCCTGCACAACGTTACTAATACGCGTTGCACTAAATGCGAGAAGGCGATGAGCTGCTCTCACTGATGGTGAAAGACGCGCAGCTTCTGCTGCGCGTAATAGGGCGCCTAAAGAATTCCAATCTAGCAATGCGGGCATGCGACCATTTGTTTTCTTTCGAGGAAGAATTTCTTTCACGGGCGCAGCAGAATTAATTTCACATAAGCCTTTTGCTTGCGCATAACGAAAGACGCCATTGAGATGCTGCAAAATTCTTGTGGCTGTTTCTAGAACATCTCTTTTGTTGATGGTCTCAATTGCCTTGGCAATAACCGACGGAGTAATGCTTTCAATAGGCAGCGCCCCTAGAGATTTATAAACATCCCGCTCAAAAGCCCTCTTGGATTTCGTGAAGTGGGTTGCACTCCATTCTTTCTCTTTCATGGCGAACCATTCTTCAGCTACAGCCTTGAAGGTGCTGTCACTTTGAGATGCGGCATTGGCTCTATTAAGACGCCTAGCGATTACCGGATCCTGACCTTTGGTAAGACAGGCTTTGACCTCGTTTAGCTCTAGTCTTGCTTGTGCCAAGCTATTTTGTGGATACCCGCCTATGGAATAACTTTTTTCTTTGCCTTCGATGCGATATTTAATTCGCCAAATAGCAGTTTGGGTCTGGGTGATAAGTAAATAAAGGCCTCGGCCATCTGCAAGCTTGCTGCCTGGGGCTGAGCGGTTGACGAAGCTCTTGATCCCTTTATCCGTAAGCTTTCCAGAAATACCCCCAACCATGTTTTTGACCCTGTTCGATTTTGCTCCGATACCCCCAATAATACCCCCAGGGTATTTGGATACCGCGAAATCTAGAAAGACCACAATGGGCGTACAGCCCTTTATATACAAAGAAAAACGCCACCCTAGTGGGTGGCGTTGGACTGTTACAGACTTAAAAATGGTGGAACCGGCGGGAATCGAACCCGCGTCCGCAAATCCTCCACAACAAGTTCTACATACTTAGTCATATCATTTAATTTAGCCAGCTAGGCACAGATTGACACGTTCCACGCTGACGATTCACTAAGTTTTCGAATCATTCCCTGTGACATGAAATGATCTTATCTCTTGTAAATGACCCTGATCTAGCTTGCGCTAGCTGACCCAAGAGAGAATCAGTTCAGGGGCAACCGCAATTAAGCGGCTAGTGCGAAACGTTCGTCGTTTGCAGTTAAAACATTCCCATTGATTTACGAGATAACGGGTCCTCGGTATGCCCTTGATGCTTTGTAACCCACGTCGAAACCATGTCGGTCCCAGATTGCATGCATTGGTACTGCCTATTTTAAAGCCGGTAGCTTTAAATTGTTGAATATCTTTTATTCCCTATTGGGAAAGATGATTTGCAGTAGCTCGAGAGGCTTATTGACGATGTAATCGGCCCCCCAAGCCTCTGGAGGCTCTTTACAGCCACAGTAGCCATAAGCGGCTGCGACAGTCTTCATTCCCGCTGCTTTGCCTGCTAGAACATCTCTAATGTCATCGCCTACATAAAGTGATTTTGTAGGATCTACTTTAGCTATTCTGGCGGCGTGCAAGATCGGCTCAGGATGGGGTTTTGAATACGGCGTTGTATCACCAGAAACGGTAGAAATGGCTCGTTGGCGCAAACCCATTAATTCAGTAAGAGGGTTGGTAAAGCGCTCACTTTTATTCGTAACAATGCCCCAGGGGAGCTTGGCTTGATCCATTTGATCGAGTAAATGGATCATGTCATCGAATAATTTACTCTCTACCAGCAATGCTTTTTCATAATTACTGAAAAATTCATCGCGCAATAGAGCGAAATCCGCATGATCGGGGCTAATGCCAAAGGCGCCTTCGAGTAATCCGCGAGCACCAGCCGATGCATAGGGGCGCAGAAATTCATAAGGCTTAGGCGCAAGATTGCGTGCAACTAGCAATTGATTAGTTGCCGCTACTAAATCAGGTGCGGTATCAGCTAAGGTGCCATCTAAATCAAAAAAGATTCCGGCGTAAGGGCTCGAAAGAGTGCTCACTATTGCATTACTTTCTGACGGCAATCATGTAATTCACATCGACATCATCATTCAGGCTATAGACCTGAGTGAGTGGGTTGTAGCTAAGGCCTTTCATGCCCAGCATCTCTAAACCCGCATGACGTGTAAAGGCAACAAGCTCAGAAGGTTTGATGAATTTAGCGTATTCGTGAGTACCTCTAGGAAGTAACTTCAGAATGTATTCAGCACCAATAATGGCAAATAAGTAGGATTTAGGACTGCGGTTGAGGGTGCTAAAAAATAACGTGCCACCAGGCTTACAAAGTTTGGCGCAAGCGCGCACCACTGACGCTGGGTCCGGCACGTGTTCAAGCATCTCCATGCAGGTCACTAGGTCATACTGTTCAGGTTGCTCATCGGCGAGCGCTTCTGCGGAGATGGAGCGATAAGTAAGGTTTGCACCCACTTCCAATGCATGCAATTCAGCTACTTTGAGAGCTTTTTCAGATAAATCGATGCCCGTAGTATCTGCGCCTGATTGGGACATGGATTCTGCCAAGATGCCACCACCGCAACCAATATCAACCACCTTCTTACCTTCCAAGCTAACAAAGGACTTAATCCAGTTCAGGCGCAGTGGGTTGATGGCATGCAGGGGTTTGAATTCGCTATTAGGATCCCACCAACGATGGGCTAGGGCGCTAAATTTGGCGATTTCTGACTGGTCGACGTTCATATAAATGGGCTAATGGTGAGGCTATTGAAGAAGTCTATGAATATAGCGGAAATAAAAAAGCCCGCTAGAAGCGGGCTTTTTTACAAGTAAAGTGAATTACTTAGCTGCTGTACCAACAACTTCGATGTCAGTACGGCGGTTCTTAGCGCGGCCTTCAGCAGTTGCGTTTGATGCAACTGGATTGCTCTTGCCTTTAGATTCTGTGTAGATACGGCTACCGTCAACACCCTTGCTTACAAGGTATGTCTTAACAGATTGCGCACGACGCTGACCGAGGGCCATGTTGTATGCATCTGTACCAACGCTGTCAGTGTTACCAACAGCGATGATTACTTCTAACTTGATCTTGCTCAAATCAGCAGCGATCTTGTCCAAAGTAGCTTTACCTTCTGGTTTCAAGTCAGACTTGTTGAAGTCATAAAGTGTGTCAGCTTGCAAAGTGATTTTGCTTTGGCTAACGCCAGTAGCAGCAGCAGCAGCAGTCAACGCACCATCACAACCTTTAGCTGCAGTAGCAGGAGTCCAGTTGTTATCGCGCCAGCACAATGTGCCATCGCCGTTTTTCCAGTTTAGGGCGCCATCGCCGTTTTGCCAGTTATCAGAAGCCATTGCTGCAGTAGCAGAAACAGTAATAACAGAAGCGAGCAACACTCTTAGGGTTTTGTTCATTTTTAGTCCTCAAAAATCTCTTTTTTAATTAAAGTCAAACTTAAATGTAATTCGCCCTACCTTGATGCAAAAACTGCAAAGCGACACATCTCAATTTCGTACAAACTGACAGAATCTTAGCATAGGGCCTACCTGTCATCAAAATGATATTATTTCTAGATGGAACAAGCCGCTAAAGAAACACTACCAATATCCCTCGAAGACGAAATGCGGCGGTCCTATTTGGACTACGCAATGAGCGTCATCGTCGGCAGAGCCCTGCCAGACGTGCGTGACGGCCTCAAACCGGTTCACCGCCGGGTCTTATTCGCTATGTATGAATTAAACAACGATTGGAACCGAGCTTACAAAAAATCTGCCCGTATAGTTGGCGATGTAATCGGTAAATACCATCCGCACGGTGATTCTGCGGTGTATGACACGATCGTTCGGATGGCCCAGGATTTCTCTCTGCGCTATATGCTGGTTGACGGGCAGGGTAACTTTGGCTCCGTAGACGGCGATAACGCTGCTGCAATGCGATATACCGAGATCCGCCTGCGCAAGATAGCTCATGAGCTTTTGGCCGATTTGGACAAGGAAACGGTCGATTTTGGGCCAAATTACGACGGTAGCGAGAAGGAACCCCTGATTCTGCCTGCCAAAGTGCCTAATTTGCTCATAAATGGCAGTTCTGGCATTGCTGTAGGTATGGCGACCAATATCCCGCCGCATAACCTGGATGAGGTGGTTTCAGCCTGTTTGCACGTGCTGCACAACCCAGAATGCACGATTGATGAGCTCATAGAGATCATTCCAGCCCCGGATTTCCCGACCGCCGGCATCATTTATGGCGTTCAAGGTGTTCGCGAGGGTTATCGCACTGGTCGTGGCCGTGTTGTTATGCGTGCCAAAACCCACTTTGAAGATTTGGATAAGGGCGCGCGTCAAGCCATCATCGTTGATGAGTTGCCATACCAAGTAAATAAAAAGAACTTACTCGAGCGCATCGCTGAGTTGGTGAATGAGAAAAAAGTAGAAGGCATTTCTGATTTACGTGATGAGTCAGATAAATCCGGCATGCGCGTTGTGATTGAATTGAAGCGCGGCGAAGTGCCTGAAGTTGTTCTCAATAATTTGTATAAGAGCACTCAGTTACAAGATAACTTCGGTATGAACATGGTGGCATTGGTGGATAACCAACCACGCTTGTTGAACTTGAAGCAAATGCTTGAGTACTTCTTGCAGCATCGTCGTGAAGTTGTCACACGTCGTACGATTTTTGAATTACGTAAAGCACGCGATCGTGGTCACGTCTTAGAAGGTTTGGCTGTTGCATTAGCAAACATCGATGAGTTCATTGCGATTATTAAAGCTGCTGCGAACCCAGTGATTGCTAAGCAAGAGTTGATGGGCAAAGCTTGGGATTCATCGATGGTGCGCGAGATGTTGGCGCGTGCTGAGACCGATACCCCAGGCGGCCGCAACGCTTATCGTCCAGAAGGATTGTTGCCTGAGTACGGCATGCAAACTACTGGCTTGTATCGTTTGTCAGATAGTCAAGCACAAGAAATTTTGCAAATGCGTTTACAACGCTTGACTGGTCTTGAGCAAGACAAGATCGTCAACGAATATAAAGAAGTAATGGCAGAGATTTCTGACTTACTAGATTTGTTAGCGAAACCAGAGCGCGTTACTCAAGTGATTGAGTCTGAGTTGAAAGAAGTTCAATCTGAATTTGGTATTGCTGGTGGTGATACAGGTCGTCGTTCATTTATTGAAATGAATGCAACCGAACTCTTCACAGAAGATTTGATTACGCCGCAAGATATGGTGGTGACTCTTTCAAATACTGGTTACATGAAGAGTCAACCTCTGAGTGAATATCGCGCCCAAAAACGTGGTGGTCGCGGCAAGCAAGCTGCAGCCACTAAGAATGAAGATTGGATTGATACACTCTTCGTTGCGAACACCCATGACATTATTTTGTGCTTCTCCGATCGCGGTCGGATGTATTGGCTCAAAGTTTGGGAAGTGCCGCAAGGTAGTCGCACCTCTCGTGGCAAGCCAATCGTCAATATGTTCCCGCTGATTGAAGGCGAGAAGATCACTGTGATTCTGCCGATCAAGGGCTACCAGGATGATCATTACGTCTTTATGGCTACTAGCTTGGGCACTGTGAAGAAGACGCGCTTGTCTGACTTCTCTAACCCACGTAAGGCCGGCATTATTGCGGTTGACTTGAATGAAAATGACTTCTTAGTTGGCGCAGCGATTACTGATGGTCAGCACGATGTTATGTTGTTCTCTGACGCTGGTAAAGCAGTGCGCTTTGACGAGAATGATGTTCGTCCAATGGGTCGTACCGCACGCGGTGTGCGCGGCATGAACTTAGGCGAAGGTCATCAAGTGATCGCTATGTTGGTTGCTCCAGCAGAAGCTGCAGAAGGTGCTGAAGCGGCTGTGGTTGATGCAGACGGCATTGCAATTCCAAGTAGTGTATTGACAGCTACAGAGAATGGTTACGGTAAGCGTACGCCAATCGCTGAATACACACGTCATGGTCGCGGCACGAAGGGCATGATTGCTATTCAGACTTCGGAGCGTAACGGTAAGGTAGTAGCGGCTGCATTGGTATCTCCAGAAGATCAAATTATGTTGATCACTACTGGTGGCATCTTGGTCCGCACGCGTGTTTCTGAAATTCGTGAGATGGGTCGCGCTACTCAAGGTGTTACTTTGATTAACGTAGATGAAGGTACGCGTTTATCTGGCTTGCAGCGTATTGCTGAAAGCGATTCAGATGGCGAAGCTGATGACGCAGAAGAAGGTGATGTATCTGCAGATCCAGCAACCGACTCTAATGACGATACGGCAGGTGACGCTTAAGCGTCACCTCTAGACTAGAGCACACCATGACTTTTGACCGCCGCATATTCAATTTCGCTGCGGGGCCTGCTACTTTGCCAGAAGAGGTGTTGAAGCAGGCTGCCGATGAAATGCTCAATTGGCGTGGACTCGGAACTAGCGTGATGGAGATTAGTCATCGCAGTAAAGAGTTCATGGAAGTGTATGAAGAGGTGATTCAAGATCTTCGTACGTTGATGAATATTCCCGATACTTATGAGATCTTGCTTTTGCAAGGTGGCGGCTTAGGTCAAAACGCTGCTATCCCAATGAACCTCATGCCTTTAGCCAAGAATGGACCAAAGGCGGATTACATTGTTACTGGCGTATGGTCAGAAAAATCTTATAAAGAGGCGCAGAAGTACGGCACTGCAAATTTAGTTGCCTCTTCAGCCGCAGAAAAATTCAATACGATTCCCGCAAGATCAACTTGGAAGTTATCAAGTGATGCTGCTTATGTTCTTTACTGCGCCAATGAAACTATTGGCGGTGTTGAGTTTCCGGATGTGCCGGATGTTGGTGATATTCCCTTAGTTGCAGATATTTCTAGCAACATCCTTTCTAAAGAGATGGACGTGAATCAATGCGCTGTTTGGTTTGGTGGCGCGCAAAAGAATATTGGCCCATCTGGTGTCACGATTGTGATTGTGCGTAAGGATTTGTTAGGCAAGAGCATGTCTATCACCCCAACGATTTGGGATTGGTCTGTACAGGCTAATACCCAATCCATGATTAATACGCCGCCGACATTCTCGATCTATTTGGCTGGCTTAGGATTTAAGTGGCTACTCAAGCAAGGTGGTGTGAAAGCCATCGAAAAGCGTAATCAAGAAAAAGCGGATTTGCTCTATAGCTTCTTGGATCAAAGCAGTTTGTATGAAAATCGTGTCTCAAAAGAATATCGCTCACGTATGAACGTGACTTTCTTCTTAAAAGATGAGAGCCTGAACGCAGAGTTTTTGGCGCAATCGAATGCGGCTGGTTTGGTTGCCTTGCGTGGCCATAAAGCTGCTGGCGGTATGCGTGCCAGCATCTATAACGCCATGCCCATTGAGGGCGTAAAAGCCTTAATTGAATTTATGCGTGATTTTGAAAGGCGGGCTTAATGAGTACTGAAGAAAAGCGCTTAGCTCCCTTGCGGGAAAAAATTGACGCATTGGATGCGCAAATTTTAGATTTGCTGACTCAACGTGCAAAAGCTGCGCAGGAAGTTGGCCATGTCAAAGGTGGTTTCTCATCACCAGTATTTCGTCCTGAGCGTGAGCGCCAAGTGGTTGCTCGCCTACAAGAAATTAATAAAGGCCCTCTGCTTCCAGACGGCATTGCTGCCATTTGGCGTGAAGTGATGTCTGCATGCAGAGCTCTAGAAGCTCGCCAAACAATTGCTTATCTTGGCCCAGTGGGAACATTTTCTGAGCAAGCGGCTCAAACGTATTTTGGCCACTCGATTGCTGGCTTGCCTTGCGCAAGCTTAGATGAAGTCTTTAGGTCGGTAGAGAAGGGCGCGGCGCAATTTGGCGTTGTGCCTGTTGAAAACTCTAGCGAAGGTGCTATCTCACGCACTTTAGATTTATTGCTCGACTCTTCTATGCGCATTAGTGGTGAAGTAGTGTTGCCAATTCGCCATCACCTACTCACTAAGAGTGGTAACTTGGATGGCGTAACAACTGTCTGCGCTCATGCTCAAGCGCTGGCGCAATGTCAGCAATGGTTAAGCGTACATGCACCGCAATTAAAGCGCCAAGCCGTCAGTAGCAATGCAGAAGCAGCTCGTATGGCTGCTGCCGATCCTACTTTGGCTGCAATTGCTGGCGATCCTGCTCAAGAAGCATATGGCCTACAAGCGGTAGCTGCACAGATTCAGGATGACCCACACAACCGTACGCGTTTTGTCGTGGTTGGTAACTATGCATGTCAGTCAACCGGAAAAGATCAAACTTCTCTCGTTCTCTCTGTCGATAACCAGCCTGGTGCTGTTCATCGTTTGCTAGCACCTTTGGCTAAACATGGTGTTTCGATGAATCGTTTTGAGTCTCGTCCTGCGCGAAAAGGTACTTGGGAGTATCACTTCTATATTGATATTGCTGGTCATGCGGATGATGAGAAGGTTGTGAAGGCGCTTGAAGAGCTGAAGGGTGTTGCTGCTTTTTATAAGAACCTTGGCTCTTATCCACATTCAGCTTAATCAGAAGCATCCGCAGTTAACTACAACATTAGTAAATCCAAATGACTTCTAAGATTGGTCTAAAACATATTCATGCGATTGCCCCTTATGTAGGTGGGCGACCTATTAGTGAAGTTGCGCGCGAGTACGGTTTGGATGAAAACAAGATTGTGAAGCTGGCCTCTAATGAAAATCCATTGGGCATGCCTAAGTCTGCACAAGATGCCATGCTTAAGGCTGCGAGTGATTTGGGTCGCTACCCAGATTCCAACGGATTTGAGCTCAAAAATGTCCTCGCTGATCGATTGGGTGTGCCAACCGATTGGATTACTTTAGGTAATGGCAGTAACGATATTTTGGAATTAGCTGCGCGTGCTGTTGCACAAGCTGGCGACGAAGTGATTTTCTCAAAACATGCTTTTGCTGTTTATCCTTTAGCTACACAGGCTGTTGGCGCTAAAGCTGTTGAGGTTGCCGCAACCGATATTTATGGCCATGACCTGCCTGCAATGTTGTCAGTAGTTAAAACGTCGGGCGATAAAGCAAAACTCGTGTTTGTAGCCAACCCAAATAATCCAACTGGTAGCTACTTAGCCGCCAAAGAGATTGAAGATTTTTTGATGGCAGTTCCATCCAATGTGGTGGTAGTGCTTGATGAAGCTTATAACGAATACCTCACTCCGGAGCAGCGCTACGATGCGATTGCTTGGGTGAAGCGTTTTCCCAATATGATTTTGTCGCGCAGCTTCTCAAAAGCTTACGGCTTGGCTGGCTTGCGTATTGGTTACGGTGTAGCTCAGCCGCACTTAACCGATTTACTGAATCGTATCCGTCAGCCATTTAATGTGAATAGCCTTGCGCAAGCAGCGGCGATTGCAGCATTTCAAGATAAAGCATTTTTGCAACAAGGATTTGAACTTAATCAGGCTGGTTACGAACAGTTAACCAAGGCATTTGATCAGTTGGGTCTGCGGTATTTACCTTCCGCGGGAAACTTTGTATTGGTTAAAGTGGGTGATGATGACCAGGCCGGTGCCCGCATCAATTTGGAGTTACTCAAGCGCGGCATTATTGTTCGACCTGTTGGTAACTATGGCTTACCGCAATGGTTACGTATTTCCATTGGCTTGCCAGAAGAAAATGCGGCTTTTATTGCTGCCTTAAAAGATATTCTTAAATGACCATCATTAATCCTGCAAGTAATTACGGTACCGTCACCATCGTTGGTGTTGGTTTGATTGGCGCCTCACTTGGCTTAGCTTTAAAAAAAGCAGGCGTAGTAACTAAAGTATTGGGCGTAGGCCGTAGTAAAGAAAATTTAGATCAAGCGCAAAAGATGGGTGCGATTGATGGTGTAGTGGATTTAGTTGAGGCAGCAAAACAATCTGATGTGATTGTGCTTTGTGTGCCAGTAGCGCAAATGCGCGCCGCATTCGAAGTGATGGAGCCGCATCTTGAGCCTCGCACCATGATTACCGATGCCGGTAGTACTAAGGGTGATGTCATTCTGGCGGCAAAAGAAGTGCTGGGCAAGAAGGCTTGTCAATTTGTGCCAGCGCATCCAATTGCTGGTGGCGCTCAGCATGGAGCAAGTGCTGCTAAAGCGGATTTATTCCAGGGCAAGCAAACCATTATTTGCCCGTTGCAAGAAAACTCTCCTGAAGATACTGCTTTGATCACTGGCTTTTGGGAGTCTGTTGGCTCTGATGTGAAGAAGATTGGTGTCGTGCAGCATGATGCAATTTATGCGGCTGTTTCTCATCTCCCCCACCTCCTGTCTTATGCCTTAATGGCAAGCGTGGTGAACTCGGAAGATGCTGATCAAAAGTTGAGTCATGTTGGCGCCGGATTTAAAGATTTCACTCGCATTGCAGCTTCTAGCCCAGAAATGTGGCGTGATATTTGCCTCGGCAATCGCACCGCCATCCTGAAGGAATTGGATCAATACCTGTTGATCGTCAACCATATGCGCAAGCTCGTTGCAGAAAGCGATGGCGCAGGTTTGGAAAAATTATTTAATAAGGCGAGCAAAGCACGTCAAGACTTGGACGTCCTTTAATGAGTGGTTTGCCAGATATCAGTATTGGACCTTTTAAGCGAGCGCAAGGCTCGATTGTGTTGCCTGGCTCCAAAAGCATCTCTAATCGCGCATTGCTATTAGCAGCTTTATCAACTGGCACAACTACTCTTAAGAATTTGTTGGATGCCGACGATACTCAGGTGATGCGTAATGCTTTGCGTCAGCTAGGCTTATCTGTCACAGATATGGCTGACAAGGTTTGCGTTGTTGAGGGTTGTGGTGGCAAGTTCCCTGTGCAGGATGCAGACCTCTTTATGGGTAATGCTGGCACTGCGATTCGTCCGCTCACTGCAGCTTTAGCTATGCAAGGTGGTAATTACCGCTTATCTGGTGTTGCTCGCATGCATGAAAGACCAATTCGGGATTTGGTCGATGGTCTACGTCAAGTGGGCGCGAAAATTGATTACGAATTACAAGAAGGTTATCCACCAATCAAAATCTTGGCGGCAGATATTCAGATTAAAGATGTTGTGAAAGTACGCGGCGATGTATCGAGCCAGTTCTTAACAGCCTTGCTGATGGCTTTGCCCTTGGTGGCAAATGAACCAGTACGTATTGAAGTGATTGGCGAACTCATTTCTCGTCCATACATCGATATCACTTTGAAGTTGATGGCACGATTTGGCGTCACCGTTGCTTGCCCTGATATGCAATCGTTCATCATTCCGGCAAAAACATCAGATGCTGTGTACAAAAGTCCAGGCCAACTATCTGTAGAGGGTGATGCTTCTTCAGCTTCGTACTTCTTGGCCCTTGGCGCCATAGGCGGCGGCCCGGTGCGAGTTCTAGGTGTAGGCAATGACAGTATTCAAGGAGATGTGGCATTCGCTGATGCGCTTGCGCTCATGGGTGCAAACATTACAGCCGGCGAAGATTGGATTGAAGTAGCTGGTGTGAAAAATGCTAACGGCAAACTCAATGGCATCACGATTGATTGCACAGAAATTCCGGATGCTGCAATGACGCTTGCAGTTGCTGCATTATTTGCCGAAGGTCCAACGCGCTTAAATAATATTGCTAGCTGGCGCGTCAAAGAAACGGATCGTATTGCGGCAATGGCAAAAGAATTAAAGAAGGTTGGCGCAATCGTAGAAGAGGGTGCGGATTACATCGTAGTTCAAGCTCCTGCTTCACAAAGTGACTGGAAATCACCAAGTGAAGGTATTGATACTTACGATGACCATCGTATGGCAATGTGTTTTTCGCTCGCTGCATTTGGTCCAAATGCACTAAAGATCAACGATCCGAATTGTGTAGCGAAAACATTCCCGACCTATTTCGCAGAATTTGCGAAAGTAGTTAGCTAAGCCAAATCCCATTTATGAGTCTTCCACCAGTCATCGCAATTGACGGACCTACCGCTTCTGGTAAAGGGACGGTTGCCTCATTGGTTGCGGAAAAGCTAGGCTTTCATTATTTAGATAGCGGCGCTCTCTATCGCTTGGTTGCTCTAGCCAGTGAAAAACAGGCAATTGACGTCAAAAATGGCTCAGAATTGGGCCTTTTAGTTCCTAAGTTATTGATTTCATTTAAAAATAGTCAAATTTTCCTCAATGGCGAGGATGTGACTGATGCTATCCGTACGGAAAACATTGGCTTAAGGGCCTCCGCTTTGGCAGTTCACCCCGAGGTTAGGGCTGCTTTAGTGGGTCTGCAGCGCAGTTTTCGCCAATCCCCAGGCTTAGTGGCCGATGGCAGGGATATGGCCAGCGTCATATTCCCAGATGCAGTTTTGAAGGTTTTCTTGACTGCAACAGCTGCTGCCAGAGCCGAACGTCGCTATAAGCAATTGATAGCTAAGGGAATTCCTGCTAAACTTGAGGACTTGCTGCAAGATTTGCAGGAGCGCGATGCCAGAGACAGTAGTCGAGGTACCGCACCCTTGTTAGTTGCAGATGGTGCAAAAGTGCTTGAAACATCAGATTTATCTATAGATCAAGCAGTTAAGACGGTTTTAGATTGGTATCAATCGACAATCGCCTAGTTTGTATGTAGTAGGCTGTACGCAGTAGTTTTTGGTGTCTTAAGAAACTCCACAACGCGACTTTTCATTAGCGTGTTTCTTGAAGACTTTTTTAACCTAACCCGTCAGGCCTTCTGGCGGCACAAAGTGAATACACATGTCTGAATCATTTGCAGAACTATTTGAAGAATCATTAACCCGATCGAATATGAAGACCGGCCAAGTTATTTCGGCTGAAGTTCTCCGCATCGACCATAACTTCGTCGTTGTTAACGCTGGCTTAAAGTCTGAAGCGTTTATTCCTGTTGAAGAATTCCATAACGACGCTGGCGAGATTGAAGTAGCTCCTGGCGATTTCGTTTCCGTTGCTATTGACGCTCTTGAGAACGGCTATGGCGACACCATCCTTTCCCGTGATAAAGCAAAACGCTTGGCATCATGGATGAACTTGGAAAAAGCGCTCGAGCAAGCTGAGATCGTTACCGGTACTGTTACTGGTAAGGTTAAAGGCGGCTTGACTGTAATGGTTAACGGTATCCGCGCATTCTTGCCTGGATCACTCGTTGATACACGTCCAATCAAAGACACCAGCCCTTACGAAGGTAAGACGATGGAGTTCAAGGTTATCAAGCTTGACCGTAAACGTAACAACGTAGTGTTGTCACGTCGTGCAGTGGTTGAAGCTAGCCAAGGTGAAGAGCGTGCTAAGTTGATGTCTAACCTTAAAGAAGGTGCAGTGGTTACTGGCCTCGTTAAGAACATCACTGATTACGGCGCGTTCGTTGACCTCGGTGGTATCGATGGCCTCTTGCACATCACTGACTTGGCATGGCGTCGCGTGCGTCACCCGAGCGAGATGTTGACTGTTGGTCAAGAAGTTACCGCGAAGATTTTGAAGTTTGATCAAGAGAAGAACCGTGTTTCACTTGGCGTGAAACAACTTGGTGATGATCCATGGGTTGGTATCGCTCGTCGTTACCCACCAAACACCCGTTTATTCGGCAAAGTAACTAACCTGACTGATTACGGCGCATTCGTTGAAATCGAATCTGGTATCGAAGGTTTGGTACACGTTTCTGAAATGGACTGGACTAACAAGAACGTTGCTCCAAGCAAAGCTACTGCATTAGGAACCGAAGTTGAAGTAATGGTTCTGGATATTGATGAAGACAAGCGTCGTATTAGCTTGGGCATCAAGCAGTGCAAAGCTAATCCATGGGAAGAGTTCTCACGTGCCCAACAAAAAGGCGATAAGTTAACTGGCGCAATCAAGTCTATTACTGACTTTGGCGTGTTCATTGGCTTGCCTGGCGGTATCGACGGTTTAGTTCACCTCTCAGACCTTTCATGGAATGAGCCAGGCGAAGAAGCTGTTAAGAAATACAAAAAAGGTGATGAAGTTGAAGCCACTGTATTGGCAATTGATGTTGAGAAAGAGCGTATCTCTCTCGGTATTAAGCAATTGTCTGGCGACCCATTCAATAACTACACATCTGTCAGCGACAAGGGTAGCCTCGTTACTGGTACTGTGAAAGCGGTTGATGCTAAGGGTGCAACAATTCACTTGGCTGATGAAGTTGAAGCTTACTTACGTGCTTCTGAGATCTCAACAGATCGTGTTGAAGATGCACGCAATGTATTGAAAGAAGGCGACAGCGTAACTGCAATGATTATCAACATTGATCGTAAGTCACGTGTTATCAATCTTTCAATCAAAGCAAAAGACAGTTCTGATCAACAAGATGCAATGAGCAAGCTCCAAGGTGATGCGCAGTCTGGCACAACCAATTTGGGCGCTTTGTTAAAAGCAAAATTGGACAATCAAGGCTAAATCAAATTCGCCGCTTTCCATGAGGGAAGCGGCGTTTTTTTATTGATAGATCATGACCGATCAAGAGCAACAAGCAATTACCCGCTCCGAACTAGTGGAGAGCCTCGCGGAACAGTTTCCGCAGCTTTTGCCTAGGGACGTGGAGTTGGCGGTAAAAACTTTGCTGGACACAATGACTCATGCTTTGGCTGAGGGCAAGCGTATCGAGTTGCGCGGCGTGGGAAGTTTTGTACTTCACCATCGTCCTGCACGCACTGGTCGCAATCCAAAGTCTGGTGAGAAAGTATTGATTCCAGAAAAACGTGTTCCGCACTTTAAGCCTGGCAAAGAGTTGCGCGAGCGAGTAGATTACAAGCCGTTGAAGCAGGCGGGCCCCAAAGAGGGTTCTGGTGCCTAAGATTCAGGCTCAACCTCAGTGGTCCATTCGGGCCATTTTTTTATTTAATTTCTGCACAGCATGATTCAGATTGCTACCGCCTGGCTATTGCTACTTCCAGTGATGTTTGGCATCGGTTGGCTTGCTGCGCGTTGGGATTTGCGCCTTGAGAACCGTATGGACGAGCGTGAACGCATGCGTCAGCAGCGTTCGACTTTTAAAGGCTTAAGTCTGTTGCTCAATGAGCAGCCTGATCAGGCGATTGAAACGCTAGTCAAAATTGCACAGCTAGATCCAGAGACTATTGAACTCCATTTTTCCTTAGGAAATTTGTTCCGTCGTCGTGGTGAGACTGAGCGTGCAATTCGGGTGCATCAGCACTTAGCAAATCGTGATGATCTAAAGCCACGTGATCGTGACCATGCTGCATATGAGTTGGGCCGTGATTTTTTGCGCGCAGGATTACTCGACCGAGCAGAGGCCTCATTAAATCGTGTGGGTGATGGTAAATATGCCGAGCCCGCAAAAGAAAGTTTGCTCGAGATGTACCAAATTGAGCATGATTGGAAAAAAGCCATCATTGCTGCAAGTGAGCTTGAAGGTTTGCAAGGTAAATCACACCATACTGAGATCGCCCAATTTCACTGCGAGCTTGCTCAAGAAGCGTTGCGACGCAAAGATTTGGCTGAAGCTGAACAATCGATACAACGTGCTTTACAGGCTGTGCCAAATCATGCCCGTGCTTTAATTTTGCAAGGTGACTATTTAGTTGCGATGGAACGGCCTACGCAAGCAATTGAGGCCTGGAGCTTAATCGCTAGCGCGCATCCCGCATATATGCATTTATTAGCAGATCGCTGGATGCTTGCGCATGCAGCAATCGGTAAGGAGAGCGAAGGTTTAGATCGCCTCTGTGAGTTGCTTAAAACTCAAGCTAGCGGTGAATTGTTAGATATTGTTCATAAGCATCTTATGAAAATTCGGGGGCCTCAGGCGGCCAATGCAATGCTATCTGACGTAATGCAGCATTCACCAACTTTGATTGCTTTGTCGAAGATGGCTGAAACTCGCCTTGCATTGGAGGAGGGTGTTGCCAGTCCAGAGAGGCTCTTGGAACTTGAATCGATTTTGAATCTCTTGCGTCAACGTACCACTAGCTTGGCTCGCTACACTTGTGGTAATTGTGGCTTTAGAGCGAGAAGATTTTATTGGCAATGTCCTGGCTGTAATCATTGGGAAGCATACTCTCCAAGACGTAGTGAAGGTGCCGCACCAAGCGGCCCTTCAATGTAAATTAATTAAACCGTCATGATTTCAATATGTAATGATGTATTCAGATAAAAATTTAACGGAGGTCAATTGAAAGTCACCATCATCGGCAGCGGTTACGTAGGTCTAGTAACGGGCGCATGCCTAGCTGAGCAAGGCAATAACGTCTTTTGTGTTGACGTTGATTCCAAAAAGATTGAGATTCTCAACTCTGGTGGCGTGCCCATTTATGAGCCTGGCCTTAAAGAGATGATTGAGCGCAATCGCGCTGCAGGTCGTTTACAGTTCTCTACGGATATTGCTGCCTCAGTTGCTCATGGTGAAATTCAGTTCATTGCAGTAGGCACCCCACCAGATGAAGATGGCTCAGCTGACCTACAGTATGTGGTTGCAGCAGCTCGTAATATTGGTCGTCACATGACCGCGCCTAAAGTCATCGTCGATAAGTCGACTGTCCCAGTGGGCACTGCTGATAAGGTAGGTGCGGCAATCACTGAAGAGTTAGAAAAAAGAAATTTATCTCCAGAGCTCTGTTCTGTAGTCTCTAACCCCGAGTTCCTCAAAGAAGGTGCGGCAGTGGAGGACTTTATGCGTCCGGACCGCATTGTGATCGGCACCGAAAATACTCCAGCAGGAATGCGCGCTAAAGAGCAAATGCGCAAGCTCTATGCCCCATTTAACCGCAACCATGAGCGCACTTATTACATGGATGTCAAAAGTGCTGAGCTCACTAAATACGCCGCTAATGCGATGTTAGCAACCCGTATCTCCTTTATGAATGAGTTAGCCAACTTGGCTGACTTGGTTGGTGCTGATATTGAACATGTTCGCCAAGGCATTGGTTCAGACTCACGCATCGGCTATGGCTTTTTATATTCCGGTACCGGCTATGGCGGCTCTTGCTTTCCAAAAGACGTATCAGCACTATCCAAAACCGCTAAAGAGCATGGTCGGGATCTGAAGATCCTTGATGCTGTAGAAGCAGTCAATGAACTCCAAAAGTACATCTTGGTTGAAAAGATCGAAAAGCGTTTTGGCGGCGATCTCAAGGGTATGAAGTTTGCTCTATGGGGCCTAGCCTTCAAACCGAACACTGACGATATGCGCGAGGCGCCTAGTCGTGTGATCATCCAAGAACTCGTTAAGCGTGGTGCACAAGTAGTAGCTCATGATCCCGTATCGATGCCAGAAGCTAAGCATTGCTTAGATGTAGACTTTAAAGATAACCCAGCAGGGCTCAAACAAGTGTCGATGGTCGATGACCCGATGAGTGCATTAGATGCTGCCGATGCCCTGGTGATTGTGACCGAGTGGAAGGCCTTTAGAAGCCCAGACTTTGATCAAGTGCTACAAAAGCTCAAGCGCCCAGTAATCTTTGATGGTCGTAACCTATACGAGCCAGCTTCTATGCAAGAATTAGGTATTGAGTACTATGGTATTGGTAGACATAATTAAAGTAGACGCAAATGGAAAAAGCAAACCGCGAACAGTTTTCTAAAGCCCGTCTCCTAGTCGTGGGTGATGTCATGCTCGATCGCTATTGGTTTGGCGATACTAATCGTATTTCTCCTGAGGCGCCTGTGCCGGTGGTGCAGGTGGGCAAGATTGATGAGCGTCTAGGCGGTGCTGCTAATGTGGCTCGTAACGTAGCCGCACTAGACGCTAAAGCAACTATTCTCGGTATTGTTGGTAATGACGAACCCGGTAAGCGTGTAGTTGAGCTATTAAAAGCCGGTGGCGTGGATAGTCAATTAGAAATTGATGCAGACGTTCCTACTATTGTGAAACTCCGTGTAATTGCTCGTCAGCAACAACTCATTCGCTTGGACTTCGAAGAAACCCCCAGTGCAAAAGCGCTTGCTCATAAATTAGAGCGTTTTGAAAAGCTCGTTGGTGCTGCTGACGTAGTCATACTTTCTGATTACGGCAAAGGCGCATTGGGCCAAGTAGCTCATATGATTGAGCAGGCTAGAGCGCAAAACAAAATGATCTTGGTTGATCCTAAGGGTGAAGACTATGAGAAGTATCGTGGCGCCACTGTTTTAACGCCCAACCGTAGTGAATTACGTCAAGTGGTTGGTCAGTGGACAAGTGAAGAAGATTTGACTAAGAGGGCTCAAGACCTTAGAAAGTCTCTTGACTTACAAGCCTTGCTCCTAACGCGTTCCGAGGATGGAATGAGCCTGTATACCGAATCCGGGGTGAGCCATGTTAAAGCGCAGGCGCGTGAAGTTTTTGATGTCTCTGGTGCTGGCGATACTGTGATTGCAACATTGGCTGTAGCCTTAGCTGCGAAGTGGCCTTTAGAAAAAGCCATGGCACTTGCAAATCGTGCAGGTGGCATCGTTGTTGGTAAGCTGGGAACTGCAACCGTTACTTCAGAGGAATTACAGTGACTATTATCGTAACCGGCGCAGCTGGATTTATTGGCGCCAATATTGTTCAAGCGCTCAATGCGCGTGGCGAGAAAAATATCATTGCAGTGGACGATCTTCGTCCTGCCGATAAGTATCGCAATCTCGCCGATTTGGACATCATTGATTACCTCGATAAGGATGAGTTTCTAGAGGCATTTAGAAGTGGTCGTTTTGGTAAGGTTAAGGCAGTATTTCATGAGGGTGCTTGCTCTGACACCATGGAGACTGATGGTATTTTCATGATGGCGAATAACTATCGCTACACCATGGATTTATTGGATATCTGTACTGAGCAAAAAGTACAACTCCTCTATGCTTCTTCTGCTGCAACTTATGGAGGCTCAGACGTATTTGTAGAAAGTCGTGAGCATGAGAAGCCTCTTAATATTTATGGCTACTCTAAGTTCTTATTTGATCAAGTCATGCGTAAGCGCTTTGCTGAAAAAGCAAATACAGCGCAGGTTGTTGGCTTTCGTTACTTTAATGTTTATGGCCCTCGTGAGTCACATAAAGGTCGTATGGCTTCAGTTGCCTTTCATCAATATCACCAATACAAAGCTAATGGTCATGTAAAGCTGTTTGGTGAGTACGGTGGTTATGCACCTGGTGAGCAAAGTCGCGACTTTGTATCTGTTGAGGATGTAGTTAAAGTAAACCTCTTCTTCCTGGATCATCCAGAAATCAGTGGCATCTTCAATTTAGGTAGCGGTCGCGCACAGCCTTTTAATGATGTAGCGCATGCCGTAGCTAACTCTATGCGTAAGTTAGATAAAGCGGCGCCTGCAACTCTACAAGAGCTAGTCAAAGAAAAAGCCATTGAGTACATTCCATTTCCGGATGCACTCAAAGGCAAATATCAATGCTTTACTCAAGCTGATTTGTCTAAGTTGAGGGCTGCGGGCTATACAGAGCCCTTCCTCAGTGTTGAGCAGGGTGTAGGAAAATATATCGAGTGGTTGGAGGCTAATGCTGGTTTTCTGGCTAACCCCTTGTAAGTCAGTCAACAAAAGTAGTTTCTCTTCGTTGTAAACGATCCACGCGCACTTTGTGTCCGTGGATTTTTTATTTACTACAGGAGAGAAGATGATAAAAAATTTAACTTTGAGTAAAGTTCAGACTTTAGTTGGAGCTGTAGCTCTAACATTAACTGTACTAGTATTGGGTTCTGGGGCGGCTTACGCTTCACCTATTAATGTCAATACTGCCACTCAAACGGAGCTTGAGAGCATTAAGGGTATTGGCCCTGCTAAGGCAAAAACCATTATTGCTGAACGTTTGGACGGTGGCCATTTTCAGGATGCCAATGATCTGCAGAAGCGGGTGCGTGGCATTGGTATGAAATCAGTCGAAAAAATGGTGGATAACGGTTTAACCATTGAAGCCCCCAGCTCCTTTCGGGAGCCTAATGGCCGCACGAAGAAAGAGGGCGGAGCATCTGGCCGACGCCATTCGCGTAATCAAGCTAGTCCTCGCAATCAGCAGGAGCGTTCGGGATCGGGTCGCAGAAATTAAACCCTTCCGAGTGTAAGGCGGCTTATGGCTAAAATGGCTTTATGAGCAAACCTTCCTACCTTACCATTTCGCAGACTGTTGGCAATACGCCTTTAGTTCGTTTGCAGCGTATTCCTGGTTTAGAAAACGAGAATCGCAATAATGTGATCTTGGGTAAGTTGGAAGGAAATAATCCAGCCGGGTCGGTGAAGGACCGACCTGCGCTGTCGATGATCTCACGCGCACAAGAGCGCGGTGAGATTAAACCTGGCGATACATTGATTGAGGCAACCAGCGGTAATACGGGCATTGCTTTAGCAATGACCGCAGCGATGCTTGGCTACAAAATGATTTTAGTCATGCCAGAAAATCAAAGTATTGAACGTCGTCAAAGTATGGCGGCTTATGGTGCTGAATTAATATTGACCGCAGCCTCTGGCGGTATGGAATTTGCTAGAGATTATGCCTTGCAACTGCAAAGAGAAGGTCGCGGCAGATTACTTGATCAGTTTGCCAACCCTGACAATCCGAGAGCACATATAGAAACTACTGGACCAGAAATTTGGCGAGATACTGATGGGCAGATTACCCATTTCATATCCGCCATGGGTACCACTGGAACCATTACGGGAGTCTCCACTTATCTGAAGTCCATGAATCCTGCGATTCAGATTATTGGTGCACAACCAGAAGAGGGCTCACAGATCCCTGGTATTCGGAAGTGGGCACCCGAGTACCTGCCCAAGATTTATCAAGGCGATAAGGTAGATCTGATTGAGTATGTTTCGCAAGCGGATGCAGAGGAGATGGCCCGTCGCTTGGCAGCAGAAGAGGGTATTTTCTGCGGTATTTCTGCTGGAGGTGCCTTGGTAGTGGCTTTGCGCATTGCCCGTCAAGTTGAAAATGCCACGATCGTCTTTATTGTCTGCGACCGTGGTGACCGCTATCTATCTACTGGTGTTTTTCCGGCTTAAGACTTTACTTTTTTCTTAGCGCTGGATTTCTTGGGTTTAGACTTTTCAGAAGCCGCCTTTGAGCCGCCAGCTTTGCTTGGGTTTTCTACTGGCACAACACTTTGGTTTTTATATCCTAAGGCTTGGGCAAACTCAGCAACACTTTGCGCATAGAAATAACTGCGGTTGTATTGCACTATTGTCAGAAAATTATTTAAGCCAACAAAATATTGCACTTGGTCTACGCCATCTTTATCTGGATACGGTAGGTCAACAATGAAAGCTTTGCTTTGCGGCTCTACACCACCACTTTGTAGATCACCTTGTTGTTGAGTCAATATTCCTTTTTCAATGAGCTCTTGTACAGTAAATTTCAACTGCGGTTCACCATCAGCCAATGCTTTGGCAGCACTGATGCCACTTTCTTGAACTGGAAATGAAATCGGCATACCGGGTTGCCAGCCATGTTTTTTCATGAAGTTAGCAACACTCGCAATAGCGTCTTTAGGGCTTTGCTTTAAATCAATTTGACCATCGCCGTCACCATCGACTGCAAAGCTGCGAATACTGCTGGGCATGAACTGGGGCAGACCGATGGCGCCAGCATAAGAGCTATTCTGATTTAGGCAGGCATTAAAGCGTGCGCTATTGATACCTTGACTACTATTTTTGGAGGGCGGCTTGCCACCCGCCCCAGTCCAGCACATCAGAATGAGTTCTTTGAGTTGGTCCTTGAAGAGTTGCTCACGTGCTGGTTTATTAGGGGTATCTGGGTAACTAAAGGCGAGGGTAGATAGAACGTCTTTCACCCTGAAATTACCAGTTTGGCGCCCATAGATGGTCTCGATGCCAATAATGGCCACAATAATCTCAGCTGGTACCCCTGACTCTTGCTCAACTTGGCTCAAAAAAGCTTGATTTTGATCCCAAAAGACCCTGCCAGCCTTAAGGCGTACGGGCTCAATAAAGCGTTTGCGATAAGCCAGCCAATTCTTCTTAAATGTACCCGATGGGGGTAATACCAATTTCCGAATTGAGGGAACCGTTTTAGCATCTAGAAAGCCCATTTCTAGGGCTGGGAGTGGGATTTCTTGGTTTTGGGAGACCTGGGTTAGGAGTTCGTTGAGGTTCTGGCTAAAGCGCGCCTCGGTAGCGGCATCATCAGTCTGGTTTACGATGGACTGTTGCGATTGGGTTAGTTGTGTGGGTGCGCTTGAGCAACCCGCTAGCGCAAGAGCAAGAAGTAGATAGGAGACGTGAAAGTTCATGCCTAAGGTATTGGTATTGGTATTGGATTTTCGAATGTTGAGCACGTTTAATTAGATTATAAAAATTACAAATTTGCTATTGAGGATTTCGAGTAATGACAACAGGATACATAACTCATCCGGACTTTCTGAAACATGAGATGGGAAGCCATCATCCAGAGTGTCCGGAGAGAATTCAGGCGATCAATGATCAACTGATTCGCAGCGGTGTTGATCAATTTTTACATCATTTAGATGCACCTTTGGCCACTGAGGACCAATTGGAATTGGTCCATAGTCCTGACCACGTTTCTTTTGTCCGTGATCGCGCCCCAGAGAGTGGGTACTTCATGCTCGATGGTGACACTATTATGAATCCCCATACTTATAGAGCATCACTCAGGGCAGCAGGCGCTGCTATTGCAGGTGTAGATGCTGTGATGAAGGGTGAGGTTGAGAATGTATTTTGTGCCGTAAGACCGCCAGGGCATCATGCAGAACCAACGCGTTCTATGGGATTTTGTTTATTTGATAACGTGGCGATTGCTGCGCGATATGCAATGGAAACATACGGCATTGAACGTGTCGCCATCGTTGATTTTGATGTCCATCATGGCAACGGTACTGAAGCTGCTTTTTTCAATGACCCTAATGTCTTGATGTGTAGCTTTTTTCAACATCCTTTTTATCCCTACAGTGGCCTTGATCATGCGAACAATATGGTCAACGTACCTTTGCCTGCTGCGACTCGGGGCGATGTGGTGCGCTCCATTGTGGAAGAGCAATGGTTGCCAGCTTTGCGTAATTTTGAGCCTGAGCTCGTGATTATTTCAGCAGGGTTTGATGCCCATCGCGAGGATGATTTAGGTCAGATGGGCTTGGTTGAGGATGACTATGTCTGGATTACCAAACGTTTAAAAGAGATTGCTAATGAGTATGCGCAAGGACGCATTGTGAGTTGCCTAGAGGGTGGTTATAACCTCTCTGCTTTGGGTCGCAGTGTGGTGGCCCATATTAAAGCGCTAGCAGATATTTAATAAAAAATTTAGTAAAACAGAAATCGAAAGCTGAAGATGGCAAATATTTATGAACAAGGTTTGGCTCGCAATCCAGCCAACTACACCCCAATTACACCGCTCTTATTTTTAGAGCGCTCAGCAGAAATTTACCCCAATAAAACTGCCGTTATTCATGGGAAATTGCGTCAGACCTGGGCGCAAACCTATGAGCGTTGCCGTCGCTTGGCTAGCGCCTTACAAAGGCATGGTATTGGTTTGGGTGACACCGTAGCGGTGATGTTGCCCAACACACCTCCAATGGTAGAAGCCCACTTTGGTATTCCGATGGCGGGTGCAGTTTTGAATGCTCTTAATACTCGTTTAGACGCAGAGACAGTGGCTTTTATGTTGAATCATGGCGAAGCAAAGGTAGTCATTGTTGATCCTGAATTTTCAGGGGTGATGAAAAAAGCGCTTGAGATTGCCAAGAAAGATTCTGGTCGTGATTTCTTGGTGGTGGATGTTGAAGAAAAAGAGTTCGATGTTCCTGGCGAGAAGTTAGGCAAACTCACTTATGAGAAATTACTCTCCGAAGGGGATCCAAATTTTGCGTGGCAAGTTCCCGCAGATGAGTGGCAAGCGATTTGCTTGAACTACACATCGGGAACTACTGGTAACCCTAAGGGTGTGGTGTATCACCATCGTGGCGCTGCAATTAATGCCGTTTCCAATGTGCTGGACTGGGATATTAATAAGCATCCCATCTATCTCTGGACTTTGCCAATGTTCCATTGCAATGGTTGGTGCTTCCCATGGACTATCGCCGCTCGCGCTGGTGTCAACGTCTGCTTGCGTCGGGTTGATGCGCAACATATTTTTGCGGCAATTAAAGAACATGGTGTGACGCACTACTGTGCGGCACCTATCGTGCATAACCTATTAGTCAACGCACCGGATGAGCTGAAGGTGGGAGTGCCTACAGGAGTCAAAGGCTTGATCGCGGGCGCTGCACCACCTGCATCGATTATTGAGGGTATGGAAAAGTTAGGATTTGATTTAACGCACGTCTATGGTTTGACTGAAACCTATGGGCCGGCAGCTGTGTGCGTTAAACAAGACGAGTGGAATGATGTTGATATCGGTGAGCGTGCCCGCCTAAATGCACGTCAAGGTGTGCGTTATCACATGCAACAGGCAATTGCTGTTCTTGATCCGGAAACCATGCAGGCCGTTCCAGCAGATGGTGAAACCATGGGTGAAATAATGTTCAAGGGCAATATCGCCATGAAGGGATATCTAAAGAACGAAAAAGCAACCCAAGAGGCATTTGAAGGTGGCTGGTTCCACTCGGGTGATTTGGCGGTAATGAATCCAGATGGCTATGTGAAGATGAAGGACCGCAGCAAAGACATCATTATTTCTGGAGGTGAAAATATTTCCTCTGTAGAGGTTGAGGATGTGCTCTATCGACACCCGGCTATTAACGCTGCTGCAGTGGTTGCTAAGCCTGATCCCAAATGGGGTGAAACGCCCTGCGCCTTCTTGGAGATTAAACCTGGCTCAGCAGTGACTGCCGAGGAGATTATTGCCCACTGTAAACAGCATTTAGCAGGCTTTAAGGTTCCTAGAGCCATTGTGTTTTGTGAGCTTCCGAAGACCTCGACCGGCAAGATTCAGAAGTTTGAGCTCCGTAAACAAGCGGGTTCAGCAACTGCAATTGATGTTTAATTTAGCAAATATTCAGGTAAAATAAAACGATCGTGCTTTTTATTGAGGGTTTATCCTCGATTTATATATATTAGAGAGGTTTGAGGGATGAAAGTCTTAGTAGCTGTAAAACGCGTTGTTGATTACAACGTCAAAATTCGGGTGAAATCAGACAACTCTGGGGTTGATTTAGCAAACGTCAAAATGAGTATGAATCCCTTTGATGAAATCGCAGTAGAGGAAGCGGTACGTTTAAAAGAGGCGGGTGTAGCCACTGAGGTGGTAGTGGTGAGTGCCGGTGAAACCCAGTGTCAAGAAACCCTCCGTACTGCTTTAGCGATTGGTGCCGATCGAGCCATACTGGTTGAGACAGATGCAGAGCTACAACCTTTAGCGGTGGCAAAGATTCTCAAGGCGCTCTCTGATAAAGAGCAAGCGCAAATCATCATTCTCGGTAAGCAAGCAATTGACGATGACAGCAATCAAACCGGTCAGATGTTGGCAAGCTTGTTGGATATCCCTCAAGCTACCTTTGCGTCCAAAGTGGTGGTTGCAGACGGCAAAGCCACTGTGACTCGTGAAGTCGATGGCGGCTTAGAGACGATTGCGCTATCTTTGCCGGCAGTGATTACCACTGACCTGCGCTTGAATGAACCGCGCTATGTCACTTTGCCGAACATCATGAAGGCTAAGAAAAAAATAATTGATATCGTGAAGCCTGAAGAATTGGGTGTCGATATTGCCCCACGTCTGAAAACACTTAAAGTAGAAGAGCCCCCAAAGCGCTCTGCTGGCGTGATGGTTGCTGATGTGGCAGCCCTTGTAGAAAAACTCAAAAATGAAGCGAAGGTGATCTAAATGGCCGCACTTGTTATTGCTGAACACGACAATCAATCATTAAAGGCGGCAACCCTTAATGCTGTAGCAGCTGCTTTGCAGTGCTCTCCCGAAGTGGATGTGCTCGTTGCTGGTAGCGGTGCAGATGCAGCCGCAGCTGCCGCAGCTCAAATTGCTGGCGTGCGCAAAGTCATTCAAATTGATGCCGCTAATTTGGCTGATCAATTAGCTGAACCTTTAGCTGCCCAGATCCTCTCCAATGTGAATGGCTACAGTCATATCCTCGCTCCTGCAACTGCTAATGGCAAGAATGTATTGCCACGCGTTGCTGCTAAGTTAGATGTGGCTCAATTGTCTGACATTACTAAAGTCATCTCTGCGGATACTTTCGAGCGTCCAATTTATGCGGGCAATGCGATTGCAACCGTGCAATCCACCGACCCAATCAAAGTGATTACTGTGCGTACTACTGGTTTTGATCCAGTTGCCGCTACTGGTGGTTCTGCAGCAGTTGAGAAACAAGCTGCCGCTGAATCTGCTGGCAAATCCTCCTTTGTTGGTCGTGAGCTGACTAAATCTGATCGTCCAGAATTGACTGCCGCCAAGATTATTGTTTCTGGTGGTCGCGGTTTGGGTTCTGGTGAAAAGTATCAGGAGCTCATTGCACCTTTGGCTGACAAGCTCGGCGCTGCTTTGGGTGCATCCCGTGCTGCGGTGGATGCGGGTTACGTTCCCAATGATTATCAAGTGGGTCAGACCGGCAAGATTGTTGCTCCTCAGCTTTACATCGCTGTTGGTATCTCTGGTGCCATCCAGCATTTGGCTGGAATGAAAGACTCCAAAGTGATCGTAGCAATCAACAAAGATCCGGAGGCGCCAATATTTGGTGTTGCTGACTATGGTCTAGTGGCGGATTTGAATACTGCTGTGCCGGAGTTAACAAAAGCACTTGGTTGAGTTGAAGATTGAAGTTAAAGATTAATTAAGTATCAAACTGTATAAAGAGGAGTTGTAATGCCATACGTAGCCCCAGTGAAAGACATGCTGTTTGTAATGAATGAATTAGCTGGGCTTTCGGATGTCGTAGCTTATCCTACTTATGCTGATGCGGGTGCAGATGTAGATTTAGCGCCTGCGATCTTGGAAGAGTCGGCCAAATTTAATCAAGATGTAGTAGCCCCACTTAACTGGGCCGGTGATCAAAACCCAAGTTCCTTAAAAGATGGTGTAGTGACAACTACACCTGGCTTCAAACAAGCTTTTGAGCAATACGCTGCTGCAGGATGGCAGGGTGTAATTCATCCGGCAGAGTTTGGCGGCCAAGGTTTACCAAAATTGATCTCCACTGCTTGTCTAGAGATGGTGAATGCGGCCAATCTTTCTTTTGCACTCTGCCCATTACTTACCGATGGCGCTATTGAGGCTCTATTAACTGCTGCTAGCCCAGAGCTTCAGGAGCAATATGTTCCGAAGATGATCTCTGGTGAGTGGACTGGAACTATGAATTTGACTGAGCCACAAGCTGGCTCTGATCTGGCGATGGTTCGCTCACGTGCTGTTCCTGAGGGCGATGGCACTTACAAGATTTTTGGTACCAAAATTTATATCACCTATGGTGAGCACGATATGGCTAAGAACATTATCCATTTGGTGCTAGCCAGAACACCGGACGCACCAGAGGGGGTGAAGGGCATTTCATTATTTGTAGTGCCGAAGTTTATGGTGAATAAAGATGGTTCACTAGGTGAACGTAATGATGTGCATTGCGTTTCGATTGAGCATAAATTAGGTATTAAAGCGAGTCCAACAGCTGTTCTGCAATTTGGTGACCACGGTGGTGCAATCGGTTATTTGGTTGGCGAAGAAAATCGCGGTCTCGAATACATGTTTGTGATGATGAATGCCGCTCGCTTTGCAGTAGGCATGCAAGGCGTAGCGGTAGCTGAGCGTGCCTATCAAAAGGCAGTTCAATATGCAAAGGATCGAGTACAGAGCCGTGACCTAACCGGTTCACCGGGCCCTGTTGCAATTATTCATCAACCTGATGTAAAGCGCATGCTCATGACTATGCGCGCATACACAGAGGCATCACGTGCTTTAGCTTATTACGCGGCTTCTGCCTATGATGCACAGCATGCTGCTCCTGACGAGGCAGCACGCAAAGCCAATCAAGCCATCTATGAATTCTTGGTGCCGATTGTTAAGGGATTCTCTACAGAGATGTCAATTGAAGTGGCAAGCTTAGGTGTTCAAGTCCATGGCGGTATGGGCTTCATTGAAGAAACCGGAGCAGCACAGTATTACCGTGACGCGCGTATCTTGACGATTTACGAAGGGACTACTGCGATTCAGGCGAATGACTTGGTCGGTAGAAAAACAGTACGTGATGGTGGCGCTATTGCAAAAGAGCTTTCCCAAAGAATTGCCGCTACTGAAAAAGATTTAGCTGCCAGTGGAAGTGCTGATGCTAAAGCGGTTCTCAAGCAACTCACTTTGGCGCGCGCGGCCTTCGAACAAGCAGTTGCATACATTGTTGCGAATGCAAAGACGGACATTAAGGCTGTCTATGCCGGTAGCTTTGCTTACTTACGCTTATCTGGCTTGGTATTAGGCGGCTGGCAAATGGCGAGGGCGCTCTTAGCTTCTGAGCGTCTACGCGATGGCGATCCAAAATTCTATGATGCGAAGATTGCTACAACCCGTTTCTTTGCTGAGAATCTCATGCCTCAAGCACAAGCTCTAGCAACGTCGATTGTTGAAAGCGGTCACTCCACCAACGCCTTAGAAGTAGAGCAGTTCTAAAGGGGCGCAAAAGAGAATAAAAAAACCGCTCTTAAGAGCGGCTCTTGCAAATTGAAAGCTATCTGCAATTATTGAGATAGCTTTTTTGCTTCATGGATTTGAGAGATGAAGAATTGCTCAAATGAGACTGCTAAAAAAGTCATCATCACACCAGCACCCAATACCAAAGAGAAAATCACGGTCAGTATCTCGAGCCAGCCAGAGCGGCTGCGTCGGTGATCTTCAATGCCGGGATTAAATTGGGCATCCCACTTCTCATCTAAGCGAAGACCAAAGGCAATAGTGGTTAACCAGCTTGCTTCAATAGCCATAAAGCCAAAAGTAACGAGTACCCATCCTGGCGCCGAATGAAAGTGAGCATCTTTCAAGATGACCCAGCCTGCTGCGCCACCTATCAAGGCAAATAACTGAACCCACGCCCAAAAAGATTTAAGTCCTTGTAGATAAAAACAATTGAGGCCGCTGCCCGGAAGGAGTAACCCGAGTGCGCAAAAAAGAAGTTTGGATTTTTTCATGAATCTTTCAGTGATATTGCTAATGAATAATGTGAAGCTTATTTATTGTTGTTTGGTTTTTGAGTAAAGCTGAGTACTTCACGATCGGTGCCGATCATCAGTAATTGATCGCCATTGCGCACAATGCTGCGATAGTCATTTAACTCATAGAGGAAATCATTTTCCAATTCCATGCGCTGTGGGCTGCAAGCCATCTTGGTGCTAGCAATTTGCTTAAGAGAAAACCCGCGCGCATCTTCATCAAGGCTTGCGGTAAACCGATTACATCCTGTTGAGCCACTCAGACGTTGCCCGCTGGAATCAAAAATGATTTGAATGGGGTTGCTGGCATCGCCTTGTGGAATTTGGCGGACGCGCACTTCTCCGTTGCTATTGGGGGGCAAGTTCCAACGGGTAAGCTCCCATTTGGTATTTTTGAGTTCGCTGCTCGGTGGGCTGATTTTTGCCCCGCAAGGAGGGATGACGTTTGCACAGCCACCGAAAAGTCCAAGGCTTAGGCAAGAAAGTGCCAGAAAGAACCCTTTTGATGGCTTTCTGAGGGAGTCTAAAAGTCTGGATTTAAGGACCATATTTACCTAAGTTATTGTTTTTAATATATATTTTATCTAAGTAGACATTCTATTCTACTGTCTTAGATGCTTAAATAGGTGGAAGAAGTAGGGGTTTTCGTCTAGAATATGAGGTTTTCCGCTCTACCGTATCTTTATTTGGTGAGCTGGAGCCCAAGATTTTTTGTAGAAATTTCATTGGGTTGTAATCAACCTGTTTTCATTTTAGATTTTAAGGAATAAGTATGGTCGTCATTCGACTGGCACGCGGCGGTTCTAAGAAGCGCCCTTTTTACAGCATTGTTGCTACTGATAAACGCAACCGTCGCGACTCGAATTTTATCGAGCGTATCGGTTACTTCAACCCACAAGCAGCGGCAACTGAGCAAGCAATGCGTATTGCTCAAGATCGTCTGACTTATTGGACTGGTGTTGGCGCACAGATTTCCCCAACAGTAGTTCGTTTAATCAAAAACAATCCAGCTGTTTAATATTCGATTACTAAAAGCTTCATCGATGTGATGAGGCTTTTAGTGACAGAATTTCTAGTAGTTCTATTCCGGGAAAATAAGGTGTCTTACAAATGAGTACGCCTTCCCTGAATGATTTAATTGAACTTGGTGCCATATCTGAGGCGCAAGGTTTACAAGGTCAAGTGAAGGTAAGACCTCACTCATCAGAGCCTGTAGCACTTCTCTCTTCTAAATCTATTTGGTTGTCTCTGATCCCTCGTAGGGAAGCGGGCGTTTCTGCGTCGCTAGAGCAAGCTTCTTTGACGCAATACAAAGTGAAATGCGCCAAGATGCATAGCGGTAATGTGGTGCTTACTCTGGATGGGATCACTGATCGTGATCAGGCGCTCGCATTAAAAGGTTCTCGTATCTTGGTGGCACGCGATGCGTTTCCAAAGGCAGATAGTGATTCCTATTATTGGGTTGATCTGATTGGCTGCAATGCAGTCAATTTGCAAGGCGAAGTGCTTGGTGAGGTGATTGATGTCACCGAGAATGGCGCTCATGGCGTTATTGCTGTCGGCGATGCAGAATCCAAGACAGCCAAGTACTTAGTTCCCTTTGTCAAAGAAGTAGTGCAAAACGTCGACTTGCCAAATAAAACGATTACTCTTGATTGGCAGTCTGACTGGCAATAAGAACGCTAAGATTAATTTCAAAAATAATTACCGATATGCGCTTTGATGTTGTCACCTTGTTCCCTGAAATGTTTTCTGCTTTAACGCAGTGGGGCATTACTGGGCGTGCATGTGAAAAATCTTTGGCCAGCGTCCACCTTTGGAATCCTCGGGACTTTTGCGCAGACCCCCGTAAAACAGTGGATGACCGCGCTTATGGTGGCGGCCCCGGAATGGTGATGATGGCTAAGCCTTTGGAAGACACAGTTGCCGGAATTAAGGCATCCCATCAGGCGGCAGGCCTCAAAAGCGGCCCAATTTGCCTATTGGCACCCCAAGGTGAGTGTTTTTCTCAGAAGATAGCGACAGATATCCTCAATTACGGAAATTTAAGCTTTATTTGCGGTAGATATGAGGCTGTAGACCAGCGTTTTGTCGATCGAAACGTCGATTTACAGCTTTCTATAGGTGATTTTGTGCTTTCTGGGGGTGAAATCCCCGCCATGGCGATGATGGATGCGGTGATTAGATTGATTCCAGGGGCGCTTGGAGATGGCGAATCTGCCACCCAGGATAGCTTTATGAACGGTCTTTTGGACTATCCGCACTACACCCGCCCCGAAATATATGCAAATTTATCCGTCCCGGACGTGCTTTTGGGCGGACATCACGCTAAAATAGCGGATTGGCGTCGGCAGAAGTCTTTAGAGCTGACGTTCAGGTTAAGGCCGGACTTAATTGAATCGGCTAGAGCCAAAGGGTTGCTAACCCGAGAAGATGAACAATTTCTTCGCTCTCTGTAAATACTTTCAGTAGTGTGCAGTGGTGAATAGGTGGTTTAGTTTTTGGTTTAGTGAAATTGTTTTAACTGCATCCTCTATTAGGTCCGTTGATTTAGGTCTCGGGATTAAACGCTAATACGATGTTTAAGGATTAAAAATGAATTTAATTGAAAAAATTGAGCAAGAAGAAATTGCTCGCTTAAGTGCTAACAAGGTTTTGCCAAGCTTTGCTCCTGGCGATACAGTTGTTGTTGGCGTGAACGTTGTTGAAGGTGCGCGTAAGCGTACTCAGGCGTTTGAAGGTGTTGTGATTGCAAAGCGCAATCGCGGACTCAATTCCAGCTTTATCGTTCGTAAGATTTCATCTGGCGAAGGTGTAGAGCGTACATTCCAAACTTACTCACCATTGATCGCTAGCATTGAAGTGAAGCGTCGCGGTGATGTACGTCGTGCCAAGTTGTACTACTTGCGTGATCGTTCAGGTAAGTCTGCACGTATTAAAGAGAAGCTTCCTGCGCGTAAAGTAGCAGTAGTAACTCCAGCCGCATAATTAATGCTGGCTTGATTTAAAAAGGCGGCCTCGGTCGCCTTTTTTGTTGCCTTAGAATATGAATATGTCCAAGAACTCAACACCTGAAGATAATGCAATCAATGTTGCTGCGCCTCCAGGATTTGATGCGCAAGCAATTCCGATTCATACGGTGTGCACAGCTGAAAAAAAGGTAGCAACAGAATTTTTGGAGCCGGCAGGTTTAAGGGCTAGGCTCAAATCACCTCCTCCATGGGAGCCTGAGATTACGGATGAAAATCGTCATGTGATTGCAGCTGACATTATTGCTAAGCGGCAAGCTGTTGGAAAAGTTACTAAAGCTGCAGTGCTCATTCCGCTTCTATTGAAGGAGGATGGCTTGTCAGTATTACTGACGCAAAGAACCAATCATTTACGCGATCATGCGGGGCAAATTAGCTTTCCAGGGGGTCGCATGGATCCCGAAGATCAAAGCCCAAATGACACCGCTTTGCGTGAGAGCCAGGAAGAAATCGGATTAGATCCTGAGCGAGTGGAGATCATTGGTCATTTGCCACAGTATTTAACGGTTTCTGGCTATAGCGTTACGCCAGTAGTAGGATTGGTCCAAGCTCAGGCAGAATATGTCTTAGATGAGTTTGAGGTGGCCGATGTCTTTGAGGTGCCTCTGAGTTTTTTGTTGGATCCCGCTAATCATCAAGTCAGATTGTGGCAAAGTGAGCAGGGTGGACGACGTTTTTATTCAATGCCTTATGAGAACCGCTTTATTTGGGGTGCTACTGCGGGAATGTTGCGTAACCTTTATCATTTATTAAAAGTATGACTTTCTTTTCTATTCTCTTTGCCCTTATTGCTGAGCAATACCGCCCAGTGACTTCAAGCCATTGGATTGCGCGTGTATGTGCTCGCTGGTTAGACTGGGTCGCCGCTGAGTTCGGTGGCAAGACTGAAGACGGTGCAAGCCCTATCGGTGCTCGCATGGCCTGCTTGGTGGCCTTCATACTGCCAACTTTTTTAGTCTTCATTGTGTATGTCACTTGCATGGTGACTTATCCAATCCTAGGCTTTCTTTGGAATATCGTCATCGCTTATTTGTTTTTTGGTTTTCGTCAGTTCAGTCATTCTTTTACTGCCGTGCATGAAGCAATTGAAGCGCATGACTTACCTGCTGCGCGTGCAGCCTTGGGTGAGTGGTATGGCCCTGAATTAGACACTTCCAATCTTTCAGAGACAGAAGTGATTTCTTTGGCGCTGGAGCGAGCCATTATTGGTTCACACCATCATGTGTTTGGCGTGCTGTTCTGGTTCATGATGCCAATGGGCCCAGCAGGTGTTGTGCTTTACCGCTTGGCTGATATTGCTTCTCAACGCTGGTCAGAACGTGGCGACTTTAACCTCAGCGAATCTGCTCGTCATTTCTTCTACGTATTGGATTGGGTCCCTGCGCGTATTACCGCGATGGGCTTTGCTATTGTTGGCAACTTCGAAGGTGCTGTATATGGCTGGCGTTATCTCACGCAAAAGTGGTCAGACTCTTTGTCTGCAGTAATTTTGGCAGCTGGCAGTGGTGCATTGGGCGTACGTCTTGGTGAGCCAATGAGTGAGCCTGATAGTGATGAGGCATTACGTATGGCTGAAGCAGGTGAACCAGTTATTTATGAAGTAGGTCTTGAACCTACCGAACGAACCATGCGCTCTGCAGTCGGATTGGTATGGCGTCTCGTTATCGCTTGGATGGCTTTGTTGCTAATGCTGACCATCGCTCTTTGGCTTGGCTAATTCCCTGAATTTGTACATCAGCTGTTTTTGAATCCGAGTGGAGCTGTCTAAATAGCGCTAGTCTTTCTGGTGCTATTTCATTTCTATCTACCGCTTCTCTTACTGCGCAATCTGGCTCAGTCAAATGTGCGCAGTTATGAAAGCGGCACTTACCTAGCAAGTCTTTAAATTCTCTAAATGCATGTTGCAATTCACTTACTGACATGTGTGCCAAACCAAACTCTTGGAATCCCGGAGAATCAATCAGGGCACCAAGCTTACCTGTCGCATCTCTGCCCCAAGCCTCAGGCAATTCAAAATAACGGCATGCAGTAGTAGTGTGTTTCCCGGTATCTAAGCGCACAGAATATTCTTGGGTCAGTGCGGCAGCATTCGGTATCCAGGCATTTAATAGGCTGGACTTGCCCATGCCTGATTGGCCTACAAAGACAGAGACCTTGCCCTGTAGAGCAGACTGCAAGGAATCGATTGAGGCTGGATCAAATTTGGCTGAAACTTCGCTAACTTGGTAACCCATGCGAGCATAGGGCGCGATGATTTTACGAGCATGCTCAAGATTATCTTTAAGGTCACATTTGTTGAGCAAAATATGTAGACCAATTTGATTGGCCTCTGCAGCTACTACCGCTCTTCCCAATAAGTCTGGCGAGAAAGCAGGTTGAGTAGCAAGTACTACCAAGATTTGATCCACATTCGATGCAATCAGCTTGCTCTTAAAAGCATCCGAACGATAGAGGAGATTTTCTCGTGGCTCAATTTGGATAATGCGCGCTTGATCAGCTGAAGTCATTTCAAGCAACATTCGGTCACCAACGGCTCCAATATGTTGCTTGGCTGGTGTGCTGACTTGTATTAATGGGCCATCAGGTGATTCTTGACCAGCAGCATCTGCAATTAAACGCTGCGCTAAATAATGCCTTCCGTAGGAGGCAATGAGTAGCGCATGAAATTGCTCCATCCTTATGAGCTAAATCGCTGTAAGTTAGCAATGCGCAAGGGCGCAGGCGGATGTGAGCTATAAAAAGCGGTATAGATCGGATCAGGCGTGAGGGTTGAGGCGTTATCTTGATACAACTTCACTAGTGCCGCGATTAAATCTTTTGCAGAAGATTTCTCGGCAGCAAATCCGTCCGCTTCGTACTCATGCTTACGAGAGGCTAGGCTAGAAAGTGGTGTGAAGAAAAAACTAAATACAGGAGAGACCAGCATAAAGAGTGCCAATGCAAGGCCACCGTTATAACCATTGAGGCTAGGCATCACGCCTAAGTCAGTGTAGAACCAGACTTTGGTGCTGATCCAACCCAATAGAGCAAACATCGCAAAACTGAGAGCGAATGAGACCAAGAGACGTTTACGAATATGTTTGCATTTGAAATGGCCAAGCTCATGTGCGAGAACCGCCTCTACCTCGCCCGGATTAAGCTTTTCAATCAAGGTGTCAAAAAATACGATGCGCTTGGCTTTACCCATGCCGGCAAAGAATGCATTGCCGTGAGCGCTACGTTTACTGCCATCCATCACAAATAGGCCCTGGCTCGCAAAGTCGCAGCGTTTTAGTAGTGCTTCAATCTGTGTTTTTAAAGGCCCATCCTCTAAGGCTTGAAACTTATTGAAGAGGGGTGCGATAAAAGTGGGGAAGATCCACTGCATGAGCAAGCTAAATGCTGTCAATACTGCCCATGCCCAAAGCCACCATAAATCACCAGCCTTAGACATTAAGGTCAGGATGACCCAAAGTAATGGAATACCAATGGCGCCGCCTACTGCCATTCCTTTAATCATATCCGTGAAGAATAGTTTTTTACCCATGCGGTTAAAGCCAAAGCGTTCCTCTAAATGGAACTGCTTGTACCAAGAGAAAGGCATATCAATCACGCCAGAAATGATCACGATGGAAACCAGCAGGGTAATTTGTTGAGCAATGCCTTCGCCCAAAAATTGCAGTAATGCTAGGTTCAGAATCTGTAGGCCACCTAATAGGGTGAAGCCAATTAAAATGATAGCGCTGACCCCATTCTCTAAAATACCAAGGCGTAATTTAGCGATGGTGTAGTCAGCTGCTTTTTGATGTTCAGCTAAAGTCACTTTTTCAGCGAAATCTGCGGGGACGGCATTGCGATGCTGTGCCACATAGCGAATTTGACGTTGGGAGAGCCAATGGCGTAAGCCAAAGCTAGCAATAAAGGCAATTAGAAAAACAATTGTGAATGTCATGAGATCATTATAGATATGAGCGAGCAAACTAACACTACAGCCACACCAGCATCCAAGGCAGCGCCAGCGAATGAACACCTGATTTGGGTGGATATGGAGATGTCAGGCCTAAACCCGGAAACCGAACGGATTCTGGAAATTGCCATCATCGTGACGGACGCCCACCTCAATACTATTGCCACAGCCCCAGTCTGGGTAGTACATCAGGAGGATGCCGTTTTGGATGCAATGGATGCCTGGAATAAAGGTACGCATGGGCGATCTGGTTTGATCGATAAAGTGAAGGCATCCACTCTAAATGAGGCAACAGCGGAGGCGGAATGCATTGCCTTTTTGAAAAAATATATTAAGGCTGGTATTGCTCCAATGTGTGGCAATACGATTGGGCAAGACAGACGCTTTATGGCGAAGTACATGCCAAAGTTAGAGGCTTACTTTCATTATCGAAATATTGATGTTTCTACTTTGAAAGAGCTCTGTAAACGTTGGCATCCTGAGTTGGTGAAAGGCTTCACAAAGAACCAGGCGCATACAGCATTAGCAGATATAGAAGAGTCTATCGAAGAGCTGAAGTATTACCGCGAGAAGTTTATTGTGCCTTTACCTCAGTGATTTGGCGGATGCCTTGATGGGAGTGACAAAAGAAAAGGTCCGCAATGCGGACCTTTTTATTGATGGTTAGCGAATCAAGCCCCGGTTTTCTTAAGAGCACTTTTTGGTCTAAAGACTTTAATGACGGTTTCGTCAGTTTCGATATACGGGCCGCCAATTAAATCAATGCAGTAAGGCACTGCTGCAAAGATGCCAGGAACAATCGATTTACCGTTTTCATCCTTGAGGCCTTCAAGCGTTTCTGCAATTGCCTTAGGTTGTCCGGGCAGGTTAATGACCAGGGCGGCATGACTATCAATTTCTCTGAGGACGGCTGTCTGTCTAGAGAGAATGGCAGTCGGTACAAAACTTAAGCTAATCTGCCGCATTTGTTCGCCAAAACCAGGCATCTCACGAGTGCCGGCTTCACGGGTAGCCTCAGGGGTGACATCTCTTCTAGAGGGGCCAGTACCGCCTGTGGTGAGCACTAGATCGCAGCCTAGCTCATCTACTAGTTCAACAATCGTCTCGGTGATGCTTTCAGACTCATCGGCAATGAGCCGTTCATGAAAAACACAGGGATTGCTCATGGCCTTAATAAGCCAGGTTTGTAGGGCAGGGATGCCTTCATCCTGATAGACGCCCTTACTGGCGCGATCCGAGATGGATATGAGGCCAATTTTGACCTCGTTAGGGCTGTTTCGTTTCAGGGCTTCTGTATGCTTCATGTTTCTATTCTAGCTATTATTAGGGTATGTTTACATACACATCCAACCAGTTTCAAGAAATCATCGATTTCATGCTTAAAGAGGCCAAAAGAAGGGGCGCCTCAGATGCCGTAGCGGAGATTTCAGAGGGTCAGGGCCTCTCCGTTACCGTTCGCAAGGGTGAGGTCGAGACTATCGAGCAAAGTCTGGATAAGCAAGTGGGGGTCACCGTATTTTTGGGTCATCACCGCGGTAACGCCAGCACTAGCGATTTCTCTAAAGCATCATTAAAGGCAACAGTAGATGCTGCCTATCACATCGCACAACACACGGCAGAGGATTTATGTGCGGGTCCTGCTGAGGCTGAGCTCTTAGAAAAAAATCCGTTGGATTTAGATTTGTTTCATCCATGGAATATTGATGCAGCTGCTGCCGTAGAAATAGCACGTAGTGCTGAGGGTGCGGCATTTTCAGTGAGCAAACAAATTCAAAATAGTGATGGCGCATCGGTATCCGCGCACCATGCGCATTTCATGATGGGAACGTCACATGGATTTATGGGCGGCTATCCTTTTTCTCGTCACTATATTTCTTGTGCGCCAATCGCTAGCGAAGGTGGCAAGAAGGCTCACATGCAACGTGACGATTGGTACTCTAGCTCCCGTATTCCTGAGGAGTTGGCCGATCCTGCTGCAATCGGAACGTATGCGGCTCAGAGAGCCTTGTCAAGACTCAAGGCTAGATCTTTGACAACTCGACGTTGCCCGGTGATCTTTGAGGCGCCGCTCGCTGCGGGTTTATTGGGGGGCCTGGTACAAGCTGTTTCAGGCGGCGCTTTGTATCGCCGCTCCAGCTTTCTACTCGATAGCCTGGGTAAGCAAGTGTTGCCAAAACATATCAGCTTGTTTGAAGATCCGCATCTAAAGTCAATGACGGGTAGTGCACCATTTGATGAGGAGGGCGTAAAAACTTCTGCTAGAACAGTTGTAGATAAAGGAATACTCGAAGGCTATTTTTTATCGACTTATTCTGCGCGCAAGTTGGGTATGAAAACCACCGGTAATGCTGGTGGATCGCATCACCTGACTTTACAAAGTAAGAAAACGCCTAAGGGTGGCTTACCTGCACTATTGAAAGAAATGGGCACAGGTTTATTGGTGACAGAATTAATGGGGCAGGGTGTCAATTACGTGACGGGTGATTATTCACGAGGCGCATTTGGTTACTGGGTTGAGAATGGAGTTATTCAATACCCTGTTGAAGAGGTTACTATCGCTGGTAATCTACGCGATATGCTGATGGATATTCAGTTAATTGGCAGTGATACCCTCATTCGTGGCACTAAAGAGACGGGATCAATCTTACTGGGCTCAATGACGGTTGGTGGAAAATAAAGCAAGACAATCAATACGGACTCTAAAAATAGTATCAATATAAAACTTCATTATTTTTAAAAGGGGTGACGGAAATGCAAAGACGTTCATTTTTAAAGAAAGCCACAATTGGTGCTGGAGCTGCGGCCTTAGCAGCGCCATCGCTTGCACAAAGCTTGCCAACTCTGAATTGGCGTTTGGTTTCGAGCTTCCCTAAATCATTAGATACTTTATTTGGTACGCCTGAAGTATTTGCTAACGCTTTGCGTAAAGCTACTGACGGAAAATTTAACGTTAAGGTATTTGCAGCTGGTGAAGTGGTTCCAGCGCTTCAGGTATTGGATGCTGTACAAAATGGCACCGTAGAGTGTGGACATACGGCAAGTTATTACTACCTTGGTAAAAACAGTGCTTTCATATTCGATACCGCTGCACCATTTGGTTTGACCGCACGCCAACAATCCGCTTGGATGCTGTATGGCAATGGTATGAAGTTAATGCGTGAACTCTATGCCAGTTACAACATTGTGAATTTCTTAGGCGGTCAAACTGGTACGCAAATGGGTGGCTGGTTTCGAAAAGAAATTAAATCACCAGAAGACCTGAAGGGCCTGAAATTCCGTATCGCTGGATTTGCAGGGCAGGTGCTTGCAAAACTCGGTGTAGTGCCACAACAGCTTCCGGCCGGTGAGATTTATTCGGCTTTAGAAAAAGGCACGATTGATGCTGCTGAATTTGTTGGACCCTATGACGATGAAAAGCTAGGCCTGGCAAAGGTTGCCAAGAATTACTATTACCCAGCTTTCTGGGAGGGTGCGGCCGGACTTTCTTTCTTGGTAAATAAAAAGCAGTGGGATTCTTTGCCGCCTGCCTATCAGGCAGCATGGGAGGCAGCTTGTTTCGAAGCCCATACCGATATGTGCGCAAAGTACGATGCGCTCAATCCGCCTGCATTACAACGCCTCCTGCAAAACGGCGCCGTACTTCGCAAGTTCAACACTTCTATCCTAGATGCGTGCTTTAAAGCAAGCCAAGAAACGTATGCAGAGGAGTCTGCCAAGAATCCGCAATTCAAAAAGATTTTTGAGGACTACCGTGCATTTAGAAACATGGAGGCGCAGTGGTTTAATGTGGCCGAGCAAGCATTTGCTCAATATAGTTTTAGTAAGAAACTTTGAGAGTTAAATCAATCAGCGTAAGGGCTCTATATGAGCCCTTTTCTTTTGAGTGGATCCTCCTGAGCTCTCTATTAAAGACTACACTCAAAGGATGATATTTTCACCGCAACCCATATGAATCTCTCGGAAATCTGGGTCCGCATTAAGCAGCATCCTTTATCTCGAGTAGGTCCGGGATTGGTGACGGGTGTAGCGGATGATGATCCAAGTGGGATCGTCACTTATTCTCAAGCGGGTGCGCAATTTGGTTTAAATATGCTTTGGACAATGCCCTTTGCATATCCTTTGATGTCGACAATTCAAGTCTTATGCGCTCGTATCGGTAGGGTGACTGGTCGTGGTTTATCCGCCAATATGAAGTTGGCTTTTCCGCCGGTTGTATTGGTTGCTCTAGTGTTGCTGCTATTGATTGCCAATGTTCTCAATATCGCTGCAGATATTGCCGCGATGGGTGAGGTGGCACAGTTGGTTACGGGTGTTAATTGGCACATCATGACCGGTATCTTTGTATTGTTGACTTTGGTTTTGCAGATACTGATTCCTTATCGCCACTATGTTTTCTTTTTGAAGTGGTTATCACTTTCCCTACTGGCATATGGCGCCGTCCTTTTTACGGTGCATATTCCTTGGGGTGATGTGATCTGGAGTACCTTCTTCCCTCAGTTGACCTGGAGTGCAGATTCGGCTGCAGTAGTAGTTGGAATCTTTGGCACTACTATCAGCCCCTATTTATTTTTTTGGCAATCCTCCCAGGAAGTAGAGGACATGAACTTGCATGGTCAGCCCAGTCTGCTTGAGCAGAAAAATCCCGAGGTGGTCACTGCAGAGCTCAGAAGAATTCATTGGGATACATGGAGCGGTATGCTGTACTCCAATGTGGCTGCGTACTGCATTATTCTCGCTACAGCAGTCACTCTTCATGCTGCAGGCATACGCGATATCAATACTGCTGCTCAAGCTGCATCAGCACTAAGGCCTCTCGCGGGAGAATTTACTTTTTTACTTTTTGCACTAGGGATCTTGGGCGTCGGGCTGATGGGTGTACCCGTTCTTACTGGTTCGGCTGCCTATGCTTTGTCAGAAGTATTTGGCTGGCGCTCTAGCTTGGAAGATAGCGCTGCTCAAGCAAGCAAGTTTTACGCCATCATCGCCTTAAGCGTGTTAATTGCTCTAGCGATTCAATACTCACCCATTAGCCCCATGAAAGCCTTGTTTTGGAGTGCGGTAATCAATGGGATTGTCGCTGTACCACTCATGGTAGCCATTATGGTTTTGTCATCAAAACAGTCAGTGATGGGGGCTCATGTCGCCTCTTTGAGCATGAGGATTTTCGGATGGCTAGCCACAGGCTTTATGGCCGTGGCCGCTGCCTACCTATTCATAGCTTGGTAAGATCGCTGGATGCTTGATTTACTCTTTGCCTCCCTCGTGCAATCTTTTCACGCACACTCACTTGCTTTTTTTGTATGTGCGGTCATCAGCGTCACCATTCTAGGTATATCTAAAAGCGGCTTTGGTGCCGGGCTTGGTACCCTCTCACTACCTTTGATGGCTAGCCAGGCTCCAATTAATGAAGCTTTAGCAATTATGTTGCCGCTCTTAATTGTGATTGATTTAGTGGGCTTGCGTCGATACATTCAGAATGCGAACTGGGACATTCTGAAGATTGTTATTCCGCCAGCCATAGCAGGCCTTCTATTGGGAATGATTTTCTTTACTGCCATCACGCCTCAAGTATTGACGCTGTCGATTGGCATTTTTACCCTCCTCTTTTTGATTCAGAATCTTGCTATGTCTCGCATAGAGGCTAAGGAGACAAAGTCCTATCCCTGGCTTGGGCGAGCCATGGGGTTGACGTCTGGCTTTACTTCCTTTGTTGCACATATTGGTGGGCCACCGATTACGGTGTACATGCTCAGAGAAAAGCTCTTGCCAATGGTTTACACCTCGACCTTAGGAGTCTTCTTCACGGTCATGAATTTTGGGAAGCTGGGGCCTTATGCCTATTTAGATCTATTAAATTACAAGCAATTAGCAACCTCAATCATCTTGTTACCTTGCGCACCAGTAGGTGTCTACTTTGGCTTTTACTTAGCTAAAAGAATCTCAATGAAATGGTATTACCGAACAGTGAGATTCTTTTTACTGATTGCCAGCATTAAGTTAATAGCGGATGGACTTATTTAGTCGCTAATACTTCGTGTAAGAAGCGCGAGATATCCACGAGCTCTTCATGATTAACGGAGTGCTCCATAGGGTACTCATTCCAGTCAACTTGGAATCCCATTTGCTCTAGCAAAGCATGCGATGCTTGGGCGCGATCAAGGGCAACCACGGGATCATAAGTGCCATGTGCCATAAAGATCGGCGTCTTGGCATTGGCCGCATGCTTTTCAATATTGGCAGTCATTGCTAAGGGTAGGTAGCCTGACAGGGCAATAATGCCGGCAAGTCTGTGTGGAAAACGTAAGCCAATATGCAAGGCCATTGCACACCCTTGAGAAAAGCCAGCCAAAACAATCTTGTCATAGGCAATCCCGCGCTCAGCTTCTTTTTCGATTAACTGAACAATCGCCGCTGCTGATTTTTGAATGCCTGCAGCATCTTCCTGATCCATCAGGTTTCTGCCAATGATGTCATACCAGGCTGGCATGACGTAGCCGCCATTGACGGTGACGGGCATGCTTGGGGCGCTGGGAAACACAAAGCGAATCCCTGGGCATCCCGCTAGGTTTAATTCGGGGATGATGGGTACAAAATCATTGCCATCGGCTCCAAGGCCATGCAACCAGATCACAGCGGCTGTTGGATTCGGGTTGGTTTCCAATTCAATACAAGGGAGCATATTTATTTTCTCTAAAGTATGTTTAGTTGATGATTATCGACGGATACAGGTTTCTTCATTCTAAGTTGACACCCTGAGGAGCTTAAAGATGGTTAGAATCTTCCTGTTCCCTCATTTATTAGGCCATCCATGAATTCTAAAAAGCTAACCAACTTTATTCTGGGGGCAATGGTCTTGGGTGTCTTGGTTGGCTATCTCGTCAACTTGTACGGCGCAGGAACTTCGCTCCCTGATCAGTATGTTCTTTACATCTCAATCTTGACGGATGTCTTTTTGCGTTTGATCAAGATGATCATTGCCCCCTTGGTATTTGCTACCTTGGTTGTTGGCATCGCGAAAATGGGTGATGCCTCGACTATCGGTAGAGTGGGTTTAAAAACATTCTCTTGGTTTATTTCCATGTCGCTGGTTTCTTTATTGCTTGGCTTGGTAATGGTCAACATTTTGCAACCAGGTATTGGTGTGGAATTAACTCTGCCAGAGATTGCAGCTAATACAGGATTAAATAAAGCCAGCTTAAATTTTCCAGATTTTGTGAGACATATTTTTCCGATCAGTATCTTTGATGCGATGGCTAAAAACGAGATCTTGCAGATTGTGGTTTTTGCTGTTTTCTTTGGCGTTGGCGCAGCAGGCATGGGGGCTAGAGCAGATGAGTTCATTCGTAATTTGGATATGCTCTCCCACATCATGCTCAAGATTACGACTGCAGTGATGAAAATGGCTCCTATCGCTGTCTTCTCGGCAGTGTCTGCGGTCATTGCTGAGAATGGCGTCAGCATATTGATGACCTATGGGAAATTCATGCTCAGTTTTTATGCTGCCATCTTCACCTTATGGATTGTCATTATTCTGATTAGCTCCTTAGTATTAAAAAATCGCACTTGGACTTTGGTGAAGATGTTACGTGAACCTGCTTTACTTGCGTTTACGACTGCGAGTTCAGAGGCGGCCTATCCAATGACTCTGGAAAGAGTAGAGCGCTTTGGCTGTAAAAACAAAATTGCTTCTTTTGTTTTGCCGGTGGGATATTCCTTTAACTTAGATGGGTCGATGATGTATTGCACGTTTGCTGCAATCTTTATTGCGCAGGTATACGGTATTGAGATGGAGCTCAGTCAGCAGCTCTTAATGTTGCTAGTGTTAATGATCACCTCAAAGGGGATAGCTGGTGTACCGCGAGCCTCATTAGTGGTTATTGCTGCAACCCTATCCCAATTTAACTTGCCAGAAGCGGGCGTCCTATTGATCCTTGGGGTAGATCACTTCTTAGATATGGCGCGTTCAGCAACCAATGTATTGGGTAATGGCTTGGCAACGGCCGTGATCTCTAAATGGGAGGGTGAGCTTGAGGGTTAGGTTTAGCCCTGAAATGAGTCCCACTTTATTAAAGCTCAGGTGTAAGATGGTTTTATTAACTTGACCTAGGTATGAAAAAAGGGGGCTCAAATGAAGCTGTTTTATATCGACTATCCCCAGGAGAAGATTGAAGAGCATCAACATGCTTACCGCTGTCTTCATTGCAAAATCCCAACCACCATCATTTTTGGCTTACTAGAGAATCACGCTGAGCATTGCGATTACCGAATCCATCAAAGTAAATGGACTCAGCTGGCAGTAAAGCTTCGGCCTCCCAAGACGCATTTTGACGAACCCCATGTTGACGAGGTAGATTGATGAAAACATATCCGATTGCTTTGGAATTAACTGTGTGGGAAGATTTAGGTCTTAACCAATATGAGGTGACGATTGATGATGTCTCCAAGATTTCTATTAAGCGTACGGACGATGTACTGCGCACCCGGGAGTTAACGGGTAATGAGGCGAGTACATTAGTTGCTGCCATCGAATCCTTACGCGTTCCTGTAAGTGATGAGCCAAAGGGGGGCGAGGGCAATAAGGCGTCTACTAGTTATGAGCTTATCGTCGAGTCCGCCCACTTCTCCATGGAGTTCAACTGGGAGGATATTGATATCAGTGGTGTTAATTCAAAAGCATTTGAATCCGTTGCTGCAATGACCGCGGTAGTAGTGAGCCTGGATTGGGCGCACTGATATCCGAGCTTAAGCCTCCATCACAATAAATTCACCTAGTGAGATTCTTTCTCTAAATTGCGAGAAGGAAAAAAGGGCTTTTATTTTCCGTGTATTGATCACTTCAATCTTTCCATCGGGAGTAAGGTTGGCAAGATAATCTCCCTCAGGAAACAGGGCTTCAGGGATGCTTTCGGTCTCGAGTACTTGGGCCGGCAATACCAAGCTTTTTGTAATTTTTATACGCATGACGTATCTTAAGTTTCAATCATTAGAATGATATTTAGGTTTGCACAAGTTCAAAAACTCATGCACCAAAGAGGGGTTTAGATTGATCTCTCTTTAATGCCCTTTAAAAAAGGTTCTTGAGTCGCTAATAGGTCAATTAAACTCTTCAATGCACTTAAATAGGGCAAAGTGAATACTTAATAAGAGTCTTTCAAGCGTGCGCTCTTACGAGTTTTTTCATAAAAAGAATTGGGCTTGTCTTTGACCCATTGAATAAATTTCTTCATCTCCGGATGTTCTCTTAGGATCTGGGCATGATGATATTGCTGGGCTAACTCAGATTCGGTAAACAAGGCATGTATTTGCTTATGGCAAATGCGATGAAGGTATTCGGTTGTCTTCCCGCCCTTAGATTTGGGGATGAGGTGGTGGGCATCCTTCTGGGAATCTGGGATGGGTCGATCACAGATAGGGCAAATGATTGCCGCCGGCTTTTGTATGGCCGGAATCTCTTGAGAAATCAGTTTTTGACGAATTTTTCCAATCATGAGCTCAAGCTAGTTTATTGAATAAGTCTTAAACTTGCAGAGTGCCAAAACCAGCCCCCAAGACCCTCGCAGAACCCGATTTATCTCGCCTTATTGAAATGGCTTGGGAGGATCGCACGCCATTTGATGCGATTGAGAAAACCTTCGGCCTGGGTGAGCCCCAGGTCATAGCCATTATGCGTAAAGAGCTGAAACGCAGCTCCTTTGAGCTTTGGCGCAAGCGGGTAACTGGACGAGCCACAAAACATAGTGCTTTACGCAATGAAGATGTGACTCGAGCCTATTGCCCCACTCAATACAAAAATAAATGAAGCAGCAAACCGCGGAGCCTAAGCGCTTAGTTCTGATTTTAGGAGATCAGCTCGATTTGCAAAGCGCTGCATTACGAGGCTTTGATCCTCAAGCAGATGAAATCATCATGATTGAGTCGGCCAATGAGGCTCAGTATGTTTGGTCACACAAAGCCAAAATTGCTTTATTTCTCTCGGCAATGCGTCACTTTGCAGTTGAGCTGAAAAAGCTGGAATACCCGCTGACTTACGTTCAAGGCTCGCCTCTGCCTATTGTCGAGGTTCTCAAAGAGCATATTCTGCAAAAGAAGGTAAAGCATTTAGTTTGTATCGAACCCGGCGAATGGCGTCTCAAGCAGGTGATTGAGGCGTTAGCAAAAGAGCTCAATATTGAGCTGGAGATGCTTGAGGATGAGCATTTCTATTGCTCGCGCCAAGAGTTTGTGGAGTGGACGGCAAATAAGAAAGAACTCAGGCTGGAGTACTTTTACCGCCTAATGCGTAAGAAGCACCATGTGTTGATAGACGCTGAAGGTAACCCCGAGGGTGGTCAGTGGAACTTCGATCAAGATAATCGCAAGCCCTATCCGAAAAAGGGGCCTGGCATCATCGATGCTCCTGCGGCGTTTGAAGTGGATGTGATTACCAAAGAAGTATTGGCATTCGTTGCAAAGACTTACCCAGATCATCCTGGATCTCTGGAGTCATTTAACTGGCCTGTTACCAGAAACCAGGCTCTCCAAGCTCTTGAGTATTTTGTCGAATACCGCCTCAGAAATTTTGGTGTGTATCAAGATGCTATGTGGACTGATACCCCCTTTGGATGGCACTCTATTTTGTCGAGCGCATTAAACCTAAAGCTAGTAAATCCTCGCGAGGTGATTGATGCGGTCATCATTGCATGGAAAAAGTATGCTTTAGATCTATCAACAATCGAGGGCTTCATTCGGCAAATATTAGGCTGGCGTGAATTTGTCCGAGGCATGTATTACCTGGATATGCCAAAAATGGCGCAGGATAACTTCTATCAACATCAGCGCTCATTACCAAAATGGTATTGGACTGGGCAGACCAAAATGGCCTGTATGCAAGATGCTATTGGCCAAACATTGCAATATGGTTATGCGCACCATATTCAGCGTTTAATGGTGACTGGTAACTTTGCTCTTCTTGCAGAAATACTGCCTCAGGAAGTGTGTGAGTGGTATCTGGCAATTTATGTGGATGCGATTGAGTGGGTTGAGTTGCCTAATACTGCTGGGATGGCCTTATTTGCCAATGGCGGACGGTTTACAAGTAAGCCCTATATAGCCAGCGGGGCATATATCAAACGCATGAGCAATTATTGCGGCTCATGTAAATACAAACCTGAGGTACGTTATGGAGAAGAGGCATGCCCCATAACGAATTTGTATTGGAACTTCTTGATCAAACATCGCGCTCAATTTGAATCTAGCCCACGCACTAAGTTAATGACGGCAAATCTCAAAAGAATTAGTGATGAGGATCAAAAAGAAATTGTGCTGCATGCCCAAAAGATTCTGAATCAGCTCGACACGCTATAAAAATACTCATGAAGACAACGTTTAAGGGAAACAAAAGCGCTCTCCCAAGTAAGATTTGTGTTGTCTGCAAAAAAGAAATGACTTGGAGAAAATCCTGGGCTAAAAATTGGGAATCAGTTAAATACTGCTCTGATGCTTGTAGGAAGAAAAAACTCCCTTAAGACCTGCCTATTAATACTTATGAAAGTATTTAATTTGATAGCGTCAACCCACCTGAAAGTTGATCCGTTATGTAAGAAAGGCCTTAAAGCCTTTATGAATAGGGGTCTATATGAAAAAGTTACTAATATGCTTGCTTACAGGTGTCATGCTTGCGGGAATGGCTAGCTCAGCCAGCGCTCATGGTGGTAGGTGGCACGGTGGATATGGCGGTTGGGCGCCTTTTGCGGTTGGTGCTGTGGCTGGAGTGGCTGTTGCCAATGCGTACTACAGGCCTCCGCGCGTTTATTACACACCACAATATGTTTATCCTCCGCAACCGCAAACTGCTGCCTATTGCCCTGAAAATGGACTGTACTATCCACAGACACAAGCCTGTCCAAGTGGCTGGCAACGAGTGACATATTAGTTGCTGGGAGTAAAGTGCTTGCATGACGCCCACTTTATATTCTTATCGAAGATGCCCATATGCCATGAGAGCCCGCATGGCATTGAAGTATGCGGGTATTCAGGTTGAACACCGAGAGATTGAGTTGCGCAATAAACCGCAATCAATGTTGCAACTCTCTCCCAAGGGAACCGTCCCCGTTTTACGGATGGATGATCTCGTAATAGATCAAAGTCTGGATATTCTTCACTGGGCATTGCAACAGTCTGACCCCCATGGGTGGATGGATGTAGATGGGTCTGTCGCCAAAGCTTGGATAGAAAAAAATGATGGCCCATTTAAGACTCTATTGGATCAATACAAATACCCCAATCGATTCCCAGAGCTAGATCCAGAAGCAGTTCTCGATGAAGCATTGCAAGTCATGTTGGTTCCTATGGAGCAGGCGCTGCAAAACTTCCAATACCTCATGGGGAGCAGATTAACTTGGGTGGATGTGGCCATCTTCCCTTTCATTAGGCAGTTCTCAATGGTGGATCCCAAAAGGTTTGAGCAACTCCCTATACCCGCAGTCAAAAAATGGCTCAATCAGCAGCTTGAATCTGAATTATTCGATTCAGTGATGCAAAAACATCCCACCTGGAAAGATTGAGTCACCCCCACCATAAAAAGAGCTGTGTTTTAGGCTAAGAAAATGGACTTTTATTAGATCAATTGCTGATTGATTTAAAGTACCCACTTAGGGCATAAAAGCATATTTCAGGGGATTTGATGGAGCCATTATCAAAGTTAAAAGTCGTAGAGATGGGGCAACTCATTGCTGGACCATTTGCCGCTAAGACCTTGGCTGATTTTGGTGCTGATGTTATCAAGATCGAACCACCCAAAGAGGGCGATGCATTGCGCAAGTGGCGCCTTCTTAAAGATGGCACTTCAGTCTGGTGGCAAGTGCAGTCACGCAATAAGAAATCACTTTCCCTGGATTTAAGAAAAGCGGAAGCTCAAGATATTGTCAGGACACTGGTAAAAGAGGCGGATGTATTAATCGAAAACTTTCGCCCTGGAACATTGGAGGGCTGGGGTCTTGATCCAGAAAAATTACTTCAACTTAATCCCAAATTAATTGTTCTTCGTATCAGTGGTTATGGTCAGACAGGTCCATACAGAGATAAGCCAGGATTTGGTGTGGTTGCAGAAGCTATGGGCGGTTTGCGACATCTCACTGCTGAACCTGGCAGAGTACCGGTGCGGGTTGGTATCAGCATCGGCGACACTTTAGCGTCTTTGCATGGTGTGATTGGTATCTTGCTAGCTCTTCAAGAGCGTCATAACAGTGGCAAGGGTCAGATTATTGATATTGCATTGTATGAAGCAGTCTTTAATTGTATGGAAAGCCTTTTGCCTGAATACAGCGCATTTGGTGAGGTGCGCCAAGCGGCTGGTAGCGCCTTACCTGGTATTGCCCCAACCAACGCCTACCAGTGCGCTGATGGTGGCTATGTATTGGTTGCCGGCAATGGCGATAGCATCTTCAAGCGCCTGATGACAGTGATTGGGCGCGAAGATTTAGGTAATGACCCCCAGCTGGAAACCAATGATGGTCGCGTCAAACGAGTGGCTGAGCTTGATCAAGCTATAGGTGAGTGGGCTAAAACAGTGAGTACTGCCAAAGCATTGGAGGCGCTAGATTCTGTATCTGTACCAGCTGGAAAAATTTATACCGTTGCTGATATCGCAAGCGATCCACACTACAAAGCCCGTGAAAATATACAAACAATTCAGATGCAAGATGGCACGAAGTTGGATGTGCCGGGTGTGATTCCGAAGTTATCGCGTACGCCGGGATCCATTAAGACTCTTGCCCCAGATATTGGGCAGAACACCGATGAAATACTCAAAAGCATTGGTTTGAGTGATGATCAGGTCGCCTCTTTAAAAGAGCGCGGCATTGCATTTACTAAATAAAGATAAAACCATGACCAGAATTTATTTCAATGACGTCGTAATGCGGGATGGCTTTCAGATTGAGCCTAACTTTGTACCAACGGACGATAAGGTAAAGCTGGTTGATACGCTCAGTGAGTGTGGCTTTGCCAAAATTGAGGTGACCTCATTTACTTCGCCTAAGGCTATTCCGATGCTACGCGATGCCGAGGAAGTGATGGGACGTATTAAGCGCGTACCTGGAGTGGAGTGCACCGTCTTAGTCCCCAATTTAAGAGGTGCCGAGCGCGCTTTGGAATCGAAGGCTGATGAATTTAATCTCGTGATGTCGACTTCAGAGACTCACAACTTAGCGAACCTAAGAATGGGTCGAGAAAAGAGCTTTGCTGGATTGGCTGAAGTAATTAAGTATGTTGATGGCAGAACGCCTATTAATGTTTCCTTATCCACCAGTTTTGGCTGCCCCATGGAAGGGGAGGTTTCTCAGGCGGTAGTTGAAGGATTTACAAAACGTTTTGCAGACCTCGGTGTAAGAGGTGTAACAATCTGCGACACCACAGGCATGGCAAATCCTGATCAAGTAAAGAGAATGTGCGACTCATTGCAGAAGCAATTCTCAAATCTACAACTGACATTGCACTTCCACAACACCAGAGGCATGGGCTTAGCCAATGTCTTAGCTGCAGTACAGTCTGGCATTGTTCGCTTTGATGGTTCGCTAGGTGGCCTGGGCGGATGCCCATACGCGCCTGGAGCTAGCGGCAATATATCTAGTGAGGATGCGATCCATATGCTTGATGCGATGGGTTATGACACCGGCATGAATATTCCCAAGTTAATACAACTGGCAAGAGAGCTACCAAAGATTGTGGGGCATGAGGTTCCTGGGCAGGTGGCAAAGGCCGGCACTACCAGCGCATTGCATCCTGAGCCAGATTATGTTGATGAATTACGCCGCGCTCAATAAAGTCTAGATCAGAAGATAAGCATGATTGACCATTTAGATCACTTAGTTCTCACCACCGCAAGGGAGGCCGAGTGTGTGGATTTTTATACCCGGGTTCTTGGAATGAGGCTGGAATCTTTTATTGGGGGCACTCCGCCTGTTGAACGTAAAGCCTTTAAGTTCGGCAATCAAAAGATCAACCTACATATCAAAGGTAAGGAATTCGAGCCTAAGGCCGACATTCCTACTCCAGGCTCCTTAGATCTTTGTTTTATTGCTGATTGCCCACTACAGCAAGTGATTGAAAAGCTTAAAGTCGAAGCCTGGCCCATCATTGAGGGTCCGGTGATTCGTACTGGCGCTACACAGAAAATTAACTCCGTATATGTCCGAGACCCAGATCAGAACTTGATTGAAATCTCTGAATTAACTTGATCGATTTTTAAATTAATCCCTGTACTAAGTGATAACTAATCATTCCAATATAGAGCCTGCCAAGAAGGAAGACCTTAAGAGTGAATCCTCTACACCAGAGGAGTTGGGGCGGGAGCAATCAGGAACACCATCGAATCATGGGAGTGAAGGTCTGCAAGCCTCCAATCATTCTAGAAGGGTCGGTCGCAGTAAACGAGAAATCATGGAGGAGCTGTCCCGCGCTAGATTTCCTTGGGATGAGTAGTGAAGGTTTTTGTATGGCTGAATGATTAAAAGAAATTAGTGGATCTAAAGATTTTTTTCGAACTTATTACAAAGAGATAAAACTATGAATTACTTATTCAATATACTTTCCGTAATCATATTGACCTCTCCATTGCAAGTCTTGGCTGATTCCAAAATTTACCAATGCGAAGTGATGAGCGATGCTCATATTAAGAATGATGGTTCTTTAGAGATTTTGCAAAATAACTCAAGAATAGGGCAGAAATTTACTGTGATGAAGAAAACGGGCGAGGTTTTTGGCGATGTAATGGACGCTCTAAAAAATCCTAAGGTGCTTGCGTCCGGCAGCGAGAAAAATGCATTTAAAGTACTTTGGGTCCAAAAGGCAGCCAGTAAAAGTGGGGTCTTTGTAGATTATTTGAATATTGATGAATTTGTAAAGGGGAAGCAAAAACCTTTTGGTTTCTTCTCTGGCAGCTTACTCTTGACGGGTATTTGTGAATAGTTTTTCTGAAGCTTCAATTACTATTAAAAAGTTTTATTGAGTAGTTGAGCCAGTCGCTCACCTGCAAGCCTAAGTCTGACCTCTAGAATCGGCGTGTAGTGATTGATGTACTGCTGATCAACTAGGCGGGCTGGAATAAGAACAGGTCTTGGTTTACTCTGGTTTTGACTTAAATCGTAGACTTGCAGTAATTTTTGATTTGATAGATAAATCTACGCGACTTAGGTAGAATTATTTATGATTTTGAGTAATATGTACTCATCATCTCGAGCGCTATATCACCTTCTTACGGGAGAGCTAAATGAAGATAATTACAGATATAACTATAAAAGTAGCTGCGCTAACGCTCATATTGCTTGTTGGCATGACACCGGCCTTAGCCGACCAAAAAGTTGGTCTGACGGATCCCTGTCCAATCAAGATTGAAAACTGGCGCGGTAAGGCATTCTACGAAATACTATTCATGAACCGCCAGGCCAACGGCAGCGGGATCGGCTACTACTACAATTCTCTTGGCAAGGACCTTGAGGCACCCAACGATGTGATGGACGCACGCTTCCGCGCGCTGAATGCAGATGAATTGAAAAAGAAATACGGGAGCGATGGAGTCCTCTTTAATGGTCCGCGCCGTCTCGTAGCGAACAGCATTACCGGGACGGCCTGGGATGGCTGCAAGGAGAGAGTGATCTCCACGATCCCCTTGCGCGTACTCGGCCTCTTCGAAACCCCTGACCTGAGCAAGGCCGTCACTGGAACCCTGCCTGCTTATAAGGCGCTGGTGTCTAAGCGAACCAATACCTTTTTCTTCAATGCAGGCGAAACAGTGTATGAGCTGATCACCCCAGAGGGCGCTGTGTATACCATGTTCAGTTTGTCCTTGAAGATTGATCCCAAGAACACCATCGAAAGCCTGCCAACTCTTGGCAACCGCCTAACCTTGCCGGAGGGATGGAAATTTAGATCGCGCAAGTTGGATAAGGACATGACTCTGACGTCGAATGCTGATTCCAACCCGCCTAACACCATCGTTCTCGACCAGCTTGAGGGCAACTACCAGTACAACGCTGGCGCCAGCGCCAAAAAATAGCGCGTTATTGACCGGCGGTAGTGGTTTAGGTTTGTTCTGCGTCTGCCCACCCCGTGATGAGGGTGGGTGATGCTGCATATGTGCAGTGGTATCAATATCGAATTGCTTGAGAAAAAAGAGGGATGGCACCATGAAAAATCGCCACATTTCAGCTTTTATCGGATTAATCATTGCGGCCATCGTGGCAGTAATGAGTGTTGGATGCAGCAATAAGAACGATGCCGTTTCTCAAACGGAAAAGAAAGATGCCGTAGCGGGCATTCCAGTACCAAGCCTTGAAGAGACAAAGGCGATTGCAGAAGAAGGATTCATCTACGGACTTCCGATCGTCATGAACTATGCAGTCATGTATGACTACGCGATTGATCGTGACTCAGGGCAGTTCAAAGCTCCCTTTAATGAAATCAATAATGAGGCGCGTGTCTTTACCTATAAAGATACGACAGTAGTCTCGCCCAATAGCGATACTCCTTATTCGATTGTGTTTATGGATTTGAGATCAGAGCCAATGGTGTTATCGGTGCCTGCAGTAGATAAAAAGCGTTATTACGCAGTGATGTTATGCGATGGTAATACGTTTAATTATGGTTATATCGGTAGCCGCGCTACTGGCAATGAGGCTGGCGACTATATGGTAGTTGGGCCTGATTGGCAGGGCGAAACACCTAAGGGTATTAAAAAAGTCTTTCGTTCATCAACCCAATTTTCTGCAGCAATCTATCGCACTCAACTTTTCAATGCGGCTGATATGCCCAATGTAGTTAAGGTGCAAAGTGGGTATAAAGCGCAACCGCTTTCGGCTTATCTCAAACAGCCTACTCCAGTCGCTGCCCCAGCAATTGATTTTCCTAAGATCAATAAAGAGATGGTGAAAACCAATTTCTTCGCATATCTAAGCTTTGCCCTTCAGTACGCACCAGCCGGCCCCGAGGAAAATGCCATCCGGGAAAAATTGGCAAGCATTGGTATCGGACCCGGCAGAAAGTTTGAGTTCAAAGATCTCTCGGCCGAACACAAAGCTGCAATCCTTTTAGCCATGAAGGAAGGTGAGGAGAAGATTGAAAAAATGGCTGCAAATGGAGGTAAAGACTTTAATGGGTGGAGAGTGGGCGGCCTAGCTGGTGGGGATCGTACTTTCTTCAATGGAGATTGGTTAAAACGCGCTGCTGTTGCAAAAGCCGGCATCTACGCAAACGATTCAGTTGAAGCCATGTATCCATTAACTCGCATGGATAGCCAAGGAGAAATGCTTGATGGCAGCAAGCACAGTTACACGTTCACCTTTGTAAAGGGTCAACTTCCACCGGTGAATGCCTTTTGGTCCATCACGATCTACGATGGCAAGACGCAACTCTTAATCGAAAATCCAATCAATCGCTATCTAATTAATTCTCCAATGCTGCCAGGGTTGAAGAAGAATGCTGATGCATCGGTAACGATCTACATTCAAAATAAATCACCAGGTAAATCAAAAGAAGCAAATTGGCTGCCAGCACCCAACGGTCCAATTTATATGGTTATGCGTCTTTACTGGCCAAAAGAGAGTCCTCCATCTATATTGCCGCCAGGTGAGGGGGAGTGGAAGCCGCCTGGAATTGCTTTGGTGAACTAACTTACTTCGCTCCAATGGAAAGCCCATAGTCACCTGGGGTGACCTGTATTTCGCCTAGGCAACGGAAAAATCCCCGGAACGTAAGTTCGGGGGATTTTATATAACAGGTGGGTCGGGCAGTATTTGAACTTGCGACTAATAGATAGCCAAAGCGCTTTTACCTGCACCTATGGCTGTTTTAGAGGTAATTTGTTAGTAAGTAATCTTTTATGACAAAAGTAGAGTAAAATACATATAGCGATTTTCAAGCTAATAGTGTTGTTGTACTAGTAATTAATACCGCAGTTCTGCGATAGTTCTTCTTAGCATCTCCCCCGCCATTCTTGACTTTCGCCTCATTTGGGGCTTTGTCCCTTTTATATTTTTTAAGGAATAGTCAGATATGGCAAACGGAATTGTGAAATGGTTTAACGACGCTAAAGGCTTCGGCTTTATTACCCCTGAACTCGGTGGCGAAGATTTATTTGCCCATTTTTCAGCAATCAATAGCAGCGGATTTAAGTCTTTAGCTGAAGGTCAAAAGGTGACTTTTGATATTACTACTGGCCCTAAAGGCAAGTTAGCATCCAATATTCAACCTGTTTAAATCAGATGCAAATGCCAGGCGGAAATTATTTGCCTGGTCCAAAGCCCAGCATGACTGGGCTTTTTATTTTTATAAAGGATGTTAAATGGCAAAAGAAGCCTTGCTGGAAATGGAAGGTCTTGTTGATGAAATTCTGCCAGATTCTCGTTATCGAATTACTTTGGATAATGGCCATAAGCTTATTGCCTATACAGCGGGAAGAATGAAAAAAAATCACATCCGTATATTGGCAGGAGATAAGGTTTCTTTGGAGGTCTCTCCCTATGACTTGAGTAAAGGCCGTATTACATTTAGACATCTTGAGAAAAAGCAATCTTTTACTAGTGCACCGTATAGGCGACATTGACAGCTTTGTGGTTTAAAACTGCAAGTTAAATAAATATTTGTAAAGAATCTCAGGCCTTTTTTGATACTGCCCTAGGCAAGCAAGAAATACTAAAGCCACCTTCGGGTGGTTTTTTCTTTGGTCGTCTGTCATCCCAGTCTACAGCGGTCCAACAGATTGCTTATTGCCGCCATAAGTTACCGACACATTCCAAACAACCAAAAGAAAAGGGACCACATTGCTGTGATCCCTTCGTATAACTGGTGTGTCGGGCGAGATTCGAACTCGCGACCAACGGATTAAAAGAAGTCGCGGGTCTTCAAAACCCCACATAAATCAATAGCCTATCCGACCAAAAAATGAGCGTGCGATTGAATGTGCGATTAATAGATGGTTTCTTTAAATCTACATCTTGCTAATTTTTCTTGAATTAAGTCAATTCGGTGCTGCCACTGCACTATTTAAAGGCTATCAAAATTTATTCGCACTAATTTAGTGCAATGACTAATCTTCGACCTCTTCCTTGGGTCTAAATTTAATTCCACGCGGATTTCTTAATCTGACGGTTCTTCCGCTTGTAGTGAACTTTCGTTTTCAGCCTCAACTTAATGAATGCCATGGAATTAATATTAAAAAATGCTCGAATTAACGGGCGTACAGAGACGGTAGATATCGGCATCAACCAAGGAATGATTGTTGCTATTGAAAAGAGCCTTTCCGAAGCCCATGAAATTCTGGATTTGGGTGGGCGCTTAGTTATCCCGCCATTCTGTGAATCCCATATTCATCTTGATAAGTCATGCATATTGTCACGCTGTCATAGCTCTAAAGGAACTATTGAAGAGGCTATAAGCCAGGTTGCACTTCAAAAGAAGTTGTTTACTCAGGATGATGTCTTCGAGCGTGCTTGCAAGACTCTAGAGAAATCGATTTCACACGGTACGATGCATATGCGTACCCATGTTGAAGTTGATCCGGTTATTGGTCTACGGGGACTTGAGGGTGTGTTTGCTGCCATTGAAAAATATAAATGGGCTATTGATGTTGAGGTGTGCGTATTCCCGCAAGAAGGGTTGACTAATAATCTTGGCACTGAAGAACTAATGGTTGAGTCTATGAAAATGGGCGCTAGAGTAGTAGGTGCCGCACCCTATACGGACGCAGATTCAAAAGAGCAAATCGATCGTGTATTCCGGATTGCTAAGGATTTCGATGCGGATATCGACATGCATCTAGATTTTGGAAATAACGCTGACTATTTAGACGTTGAATACGTATGTCAAAAAACTAAAGAATTTAACTATGGCGGACGCGTAGCTATTGGGCATGTAACCAAGCTGACCTATCTCCCATCTGAGCACTTGGGTGAAGTCATTGGAATGCTTTCTGATTCTGGGGTGGCGGTAACTGTATTGCCTTCAACTGATCTTTACTTGATGGGGCGAGACCATACGTGTAACCATAATCGAGGTGTGGTCCGTGTCCATGAAATGTTAGAACATGGAGTCAATTGCAGTCTTTCTACGAATAACGTCCTAAATCCCTTTACCCCTTTTGGGGATTGCTCATTAATTCGAATGGCGAATCTATATGCAAATATTGCCCATGTCAGCGAGCCAAATTTCCACGACTGCCTAGATATGGTGACTACGAGGTCCGCTCAACTAATGCGTCTTTCTAACTACGGTATTGAAGTAAATCATCCAGCAAATTTAGTAGTGCTCGATTGCACATCTTCTTCGCAAGCCATTGCTGAGTTAGCCATCCCTTTGTTCGGACTTAAGAATGGACGACGTAGTTTTACAAGAAATGCAGTAGAAATTCATCATCCACATCACATTTAACTTAACTTCACTTTTGCTTAAAAGGTAAATACATGAAACTCACTCCAACTCAATATTTAGGATCTTTGCTTCTTCCTTTGATGTTTCTATCAGCTCCTGTTAGTGCGCAAGAGCAAGTCAAAATCGGCCTTGTAGCCGCCTTATCTGGAGACTCCGCATTATCTGGAGAATCCATTACCCGAGGAATGACGGTGGCGATTGATGAAATTAATGCAAAAGGCGGCGTACTGGGTGGTAAGAAATTAGTATTGGTAAGACGTGATGACGAATCAAATCCAGCCAAAGGCCAATTAGCCGCAAGGGAGTTGATTGAGAAGGAGAAGGTTGCTGTAGTGTTTGGTGGAATCGATACACCAGTATCTATGTCCTTAATTAACGTGATGTCTGAATTAAAAACTCCATATATGGGCGTATGGGCAGCAGGCACAGGCATCACTAACAACAATAAAAATCCTAACTATATGTTTAGGGTATCGGCAGTTGATGAGCGTGTAGATTATGGAATGCTTAAATATGCACAAGATAAATTCAAGTCAAAGCATCCTGGATCTATGTTGGTGAATAACCCATGGGGCGATTCAAATATGAAGGGCTTAGAAAAGGCCGCTGCCGCCTTAAATATTACGCTTGCGGGCCAAGAAAAATACAATACTAATGATATTGATACTACTGCTCAGCTGACGCGCCTTAAAAATGCCGGTGCTGACTCTATCATTTTGGTTGGCAATACTGGAGTAGCTGCGCAAGTAATGAAATCTTTAGAGCGCATGAATTGGAATGTTCCAGTAGTTTCACATTGGGGCATCTCGGGTGGCCGTTTTGATGAATTAGCGGGCCCTCGCTACAAAGACGTTGTTTTCGTTCAGACTTACAGCTTCTTTGGCAAGCAAAGTCCGGTTGGCGAAAAAGTGATTGCTGAGTTGAAAAAGCGCTATCCTGAGATTAAGGGAGTTAATGATATCGTAGCGCCGGTAGGTACGGCTAATGCATATGATGCGACTATGTTGACAGCTTTAGCTATTAATAAAGCTGGATCAACTAACGGTGAAAAAATTCGCGAGGCATTTTATGAAATCCCTGAGTACAAGGGGCTCATCAAGACTTATAAGAAGCCTTTCTCAGCTGAAAGCCAAGATGCGCTCACAGATCGTGACTACATATGGGTTCATTTTGTAGGTAACGTTGCAGTACCGGTCAATTAATTTCTTTACCCCCCGTTACTATCCTTAAATTATGATTTCTTTAGATGTATTAATTGCAGGCTTAGCAACGGGGAGTATTTACGGACTACTAGCACTTGGGTATCACATCACCTTTGTAGTTTCAAATACCGTTAATTTTTCTCTTGGTGCCACACTCATGTTTGGCGCAGTCATGTTTTATGAAGTGCATACACGTCTAGGCATTGACATCTTAATTGCCGTTCCGCTGGTTCTGCTGATGTCTGGGCTGCTCGGAATAATCGTTGAGCGTTTCTTCGTTCGGCCTTTTTGTCAAAATAATTCTGTTTCCTGGCTGCTGTCTACGATTGCGTTTGGAATTATTTTAGAAAACATCGTTCGCTTCACTTTCGGTCAGGAGCCTAGAAGTATTCCTATGCCGTCTATTTCTGAGCCTATTCGTTTATTCAATGCTGGAATTTATCCTATTGAGTTCATTATTCCCGCAGTGGGAATCAGTGTTGCAATAATTCTGTGGCTATTATCTAAAAAAACCATTGTTGGTAGAGCATTACTAGCGGCAGCTCAAAACCGAGATGCCGCAATCCTTCAGGGTATTAACGTTAAAAAATTAATTATTTTGGCGTACGTAGTTTCAACGGCGCTGGCAGGTCTGGCAGGGATGTTAATTGCACCAAAATTAAATGTCTCTGCAAGCATGGGTACTCTCATTGGTTTAAAGGCATTCGCTGCTGCAATTATTGGTGGGATATTGAGTGCCCCAGGTTGTCTAGTGGCTGGAATTGGCTATGGCGTCTTTGAGTCCATTATTGCTGCCCAGTTGCCTTCTGCATTTAGAGAAATTCTAGGTTTTGGCTTACTTATCATTATTCTGATCTTCAAACCAAATGGCCTCTTTGGAAAAAAAGGGGTTTATAAAGTATGAGGATCAATTCAACAGCAGTAGCGGCTACCCTCTTCATTTTATTGGGCATATTCGGAGTTATTTTTTCTCCGAATACATATTGGCTCTATATATTAGGTATGGCAGGTATTTTTTCAATGGTTGGCTATGGCTTAGCCTTGCTGATTGGTATTGCAGGACAGATATCAATAGGTCACGCTGCCTTTTTTGCGATTGGGGCATATACCGAAGCCATCCTCACTACTAAATATGGATTTAGTTTTTGGCAGACTTTGCCTGTAGGCGTGTTGATGGCATTTGTGCTGGGTTTGATTTTGGCTGCGCCTGCATTACGAGTCAAGGGTCCGTATCTAGCAATGGTGACTATTGCATTTGGGCTGATATTAGAAAATATCATTATTGAAGCGGAGCCAATTACCGGAGGGTTTAACGGTATCTCGGATATCGATAAGCCCAGCCTTTTTGGATTTGTATTTGATATCCGCTGGCATGTTGGGTTAATTATCCTAATAGCAGTGTTAACCGGTTTTGCTTATTTACTCCTAACTAAATCACGATTTAGCAAATCACTTAAGGCATCCAGTGATGCTGAAGCAGCTGCGATCGCTATTGGGATAAATCCAGTTCAAATTCGTAGTTTAGCTTTTGCAATTTCTGCTGGAATTACTGGATTAGCTGGAGCGCTTTTTGCTCCAATGGTAGGGTTTATTAGCCCTGAAAATTTTAATTTATTCCAATCCATCTTATTTCTTCTACTCACCATCTTAGGTGGAGTGGGAACTCTAACTGGACCAGTTATTGGGGCCATCATTATTGCGGGCCTACCGGAAGTCTTGTCGGGATTGGCGGAGTATCGAATCCTAGTCTTCGGAATATTGTTAGTTTTAATTCTTTGGATCCGCCCAAATGGAATTGCTTCTCTTTATGAGGCGAAAGCGGGCACTAAAAACCCGAAGAAACCAATTGGAAATGGCAATATTGATCAATGGCTTAAAGCAGGCCTCCGAAATGGCTTATTAAAGATAGAAGATCTTTCTATTCGTTTTGGTGGAGTAAAAGCCGTTAGCGATGTCAGTTTTTCAATCGAGCCTGGAAAAATCGTTGGCCTGATTGGTCCAAATGGTGCCGGAAAGACCACGTTACTGAACTTAATTAGTGGTTTTTATCAAGCTGGAAGTGGTCATGTGAGTCGCTTGAATGAAAATTTATCGTCACATCCAACTTATCAACAGGCTGGCCTTGGTATTGCAAGAACATTTCAGGCGACTCAATTATTTGGCTCACTTACAGTCTATGAAAATTTATATATAGCCCTGCCAAAAGGAGTTGATCATGACTCCATTATTTATGAATTACTCAATTTAGTTGGATATAAGCAAGAGTTAAACTGCTATGCGAGTGAGTTGGCGTTTGTTGATCGCCGTTTAGTTGAGATTGCTCGTGCGCTAGCTTGTAATCCAGACCTCATCTTATTAGACGAGCCAGCCGCTGGTTTGTCTGCAAAAGAAAAAGACGATTTGAGTCAATTGCTTGGCCATCTTGCTGGTCTAGGTATTAGGGTATTACTTGTGGAGCATGATGTCAGGCTTGTCATGGGCACTTGCGATGAAATAGTAGTGTTGGATAGTGGCCAAGTTATTGCGCAGGGTGCGCCTGAGCAAGTGCGTGAGATGCCTCAAGTAATCGAGGCCTATCTTGGGGTGGCGAAGCTTCATGTTTTTCCTAAGGCTAGCAACATAGATCCACAAGCGATATTGGAGATTAGTAATTTATCAGCCGGCTATGGAAATTTATCTGTTTTAAAAGATATTAACCTCGTTGCAAAAAATCATGAGACCTTAGCCTTGCTCGGCGCAAACGGAGCGGGTAAATCCACTTTAATGAAGGCATTGTCGGGCTTGATCCCAAGCAGGGGAAGTATTCGATTTAAGGGCAGGGATATATCCAGCATCCCTGGGCATCAACGGGTATCCCTTGGATTAGCGCTTGTACCAGAGGGTAGACAGGTATTTCCAGAGCTAACGGTTGGGGAAAATTTATTGCTGGGCGGTTATACAAAATCTGCTTCTATTCGAAAGCAAAGAATTGAAGATATGCTGACGCTTTTCCCGCGCTTGCGAGAGCGTTTTAACCAGCCCGCTGGAACTCTTTCTGGAGGCGAACAGCAAATGCTGGCGTTTGGAAGGGCGATGATGTCAGCACCAGACCTACTCCTATTGGATGAGCCGTCTTTAGGTCTTGCCCCTAAGCTGGTGGCTGAGGTTTATCAGGCAATCCAAAAAATTGCAGGTGAGGGTACGGGGCTGATGGTGGTAGATCAATTCGCGAAAACCGTATTGCAGATTGCTGACCGTGGATACGTATTTTCTTCTGGAAAAATTACCCTAGAAGGTAATGCAGTAGATCTACTGCAATCAGAGGAAATGATTAGCGAGTACTTGGGAGAGGGTTAATCTGTTTTAACAAAGGTTAAGATACTGCGCTGTAGACCTTTATCTGCCCAATTGGGCATGATGCGCCAAGTAGTCAAAACGCGAAGGCGGTCATCTTGAATTTCAAATTGACGTCTTTGCTCTGTATTCACCCAATCAGGCTTCCAGGCAACCTGAACGCTCGTGATCCATTCATTACCTTCTATGCGGTAGGTGCCTGCGTAGGATACTAGGCTGTTTAATAATTCCGCGCTATCTTCGCTGCTTGAGGCTGGCTTTCGACCCTCACCAGTTAATGTCACCATGACATGGTTATTTTCAGTGATGCAGATGAATCCAGTTGGTTTCTGTCCTAGGGGATAAAAAAACTCGCCCGTTTCTTGTATTTCTACTTCGTAGGAAAATAATTTCCATATTCCTATAAGTGCTTGATTGCTTTTCATGAGGCTTATTTTCGCATTTCTGCTTGAAAGATTTCAAGGGCTTTTGACTTGATCTGAATGAACTCAGGATGGCTTACTGCTTCAGGCAAGCGTGGTTTTGGCATATCAAAATATAAAAGAGAGGCAATCGCCGTTGGTCTTCTTGTGAGAAGGAGAATCTCATCGGCTAGAAAGACCGCATCTTCAAGATCATGAGAGACGATCATCATTGTTGTACCAGTGGTAATGTTCGCCTCTTGCAGCTTTTCTCTGATGAAGAGTGTCATTTCAAAGTCTAAGGCTGAGAATGGCTCATCTAGGAAGAGTATCTCTGGCTTAGGTGCTAAGGCTCGCATAATTGATATGGTTTGCTGTTGTCCACCAGAAAGCTCATAAGGGTATAGATCCAGATTGAATCGTATTTCAAATAGCTGAACCAATTCCTTGACGCGAGCAGTTACTTTAGCCTCGCTCATTCCAGTGCGCCTTAGCGGATAGGCTATGTTGTCGCGGGAGCTCATCCATGGAAATAGAGCGTCTCTGTAGTTTTGAAAGACATACCCAATCTTAGTATCTTTTAAATCTTTTCCATCAAACAAGACCTGACCAGAGTCATAGGGCATTAGCCCTGCGATCATATTAATAAGAGTAGATTTTCCGCAACCATTTGGCCCAAATATAGAAATAATCTTTCCATACGGAATTTCAAAGTTAAAGTCTTTGTAAAGAGTCGCGCCGCCAAACTCTTTGCATAAGTTCCGAATAGTGACGTGCGTGCGTGGCGGGTTTTGGCTCATGCTTTTCCGCTCCAGTGAACTAACTTCGATTCAGTTGCCATAAAGATTAAATTAAGCGCGTAACCAAGTGCACCGGTAATAAGTATTGAGCTATACATATCTTTGATATTAAATACTTGCTGAGCATCAATAATTCGGTGCCCTAGACCTGCTTCAGACCCAATGAACATCTCGGCAACAATCACTATAACCAGCGCTAGGGATACACCAGTCCTAAGCCCTACAAAGGTTTGAGGCAGGCTTTCCATTAGAAGTACGTCTTTAAAAATATGGAAGTTACTAATGCCCATAGTCTTGGCTGCCATAACCCGGGTTTTCTTGGCATTCATTACGCCATAGGCGCTATTAAAGAGAATAACAAGCACGGCTGCAAAGGCGGCGATCGCAATTTTATTAATATCAGTAATACCAAAGATCAGCATAAACAACGGAATCAGTGCCGAAGATGGTGTTGATCTGAAAAAATCAATTAAAAATTCAACACTTCTGTAGGCTGGGACTGAGCTACCTAAAATGACGCCAAGAGGAACTCCGATTACGCAGGCAATTAGAAATGCGTAGAAAGTGCGAAGTACAGTCGCCCAAAGATCCTTAAAAATTGCCCCCGTAACAAATAGGTGGCCCATGTATTCAAAGGTTGCATTCGGAGCAGGCAGTAACGTTGGTGAAACCCACTTCGCCGAGAGTGTTAGCGACCAGAGTAGATAAAGCAGGACCGGCCCAATAAAGGGAAGCACCATGAATAGGTGCTTGCGATGATTCAAATTCATTATTAGGACTGCTTGTAGATAAGTGTTAGTGCCGATATGGGTTTTTCAAAAACTTTACGCTCGGTAAATACATCAAATAGTCGTTGCAATGCTTTTACATCAGCAGCTTTCACTTCGTTATATTGGATGTATCCGCTAATTGGCACCTCTTTGGCTAAATCGCCGTCAATCGCTGTATAGCCTTTTAGATATTGATTGGCAGCCATACCTTCTTTGCGAACATACTCAACGCCCCCTGCATACCCTTTAATAAATCCATTAATTAAGTCCGCTTTTTCTTTTAGCGTCTTAGAGGTGAGTGCAGCTGCGCCGCCTATCCAAGGAAGGTTATCACCCAAAACATATTTTGATACCACTCCTGCGCCAATCGAGCGTGAGATTTTTTGTTGTTTTCCAATGACTGCAGTTGGCTCTAGTACATAGGCCCCATCAATTTGACCGGCTACTAAGGCCGGTAGGATTTGGGCAATAGGCAACTCAATGACTTGAGCATTGATCGCTCCCGCGCCTGCTAGAACTGCTTTAGCGAGAGTAACATTATTGATTCCAGGACCACAGGCAACTTTTTTCCCGGCAAGCTCAGAAATCCCCTTAATACTGGAGTTAATTGGAACGATAACCTGGTCCAAGATATATTTTTCGTTTGCGTAGTTCATGCAAGTAAATTTGATTGAACCGGGTGACTGAGCATCAGCTAAGGCAAGCGCTGTAATGGCTACCCCATTTGCGCAACCATCAATCCTGCCAGCGATCATAGCTTCTACTACCTGATTTGGGCTTGCAAACTTCACGGCCTCTACATTTACTCCTGCTTGTTTGAAGAGACCACGATCAACGGCAGCATAAAAAGGTAGGCCGGCTGCAATGGGCCAATACCCAATCAATAACTTCTTTTCTTCTGCTTTTGCGCTGAGGCCGATAGATCCCATCGCTAAAGCAAGACTAGATTTGAGGCCGAGTACCAGTGTGTCGCGCCTAGAGAATTTTTTTGAGTTCATGCATCCATTCCTTTAAGTAATGTATGCATCCTAAGGCTATCTTATAGGTATTAACGATTACTATTCTTCATGTTGGTGCATAGATTTCACCTAAAAGTGACATGTCCATATTTTGCTTGGCTAGGATGGATACCCCAAATGGTGCATCTTGAATGGTAAGCAAGGGCAGTGTTACTTGTGGGAGGCCGCATAGGCCAGCGATACAAAGTAATTGAAAACTATTTTTTCTAAAGTCATCAAATTCTTTTGCGCTTGAGTCCAAGCGTGGCGCTATATCAAAAACGGTGGGAAGTATTAGATAAGTATTTTCAGAAAGCAGTTGAGCCATCTTGGTAGTGACTTTTTCTCGGTCAGAGCGAGCTTTAATTTTTTGATCCTCAGTGATGGAGCGCGCAGCCTCAAAGCGATCTTTTACTCCAGGCCCCATCTCGCTGAGATGTTCGGATGCCCAATTACCATGCTGTTCCCAGATTTCTCCAGCTTGAATAATTCTAAATGTCTCTGCCCAATCTTTGAGCTCGCAGTTGCCGATCTCAACCGTAGGAATTTGAGCTCTTCCCAGTCGGAGTGAGATAGCTTCTTGCGCCTGTTTGCTAAGGCTGGGGGGTAATAAGTTAAATGCCTCTTTTAAGAAAAAGTAGGATGCGCTGGCGTTTCTTGCCCGAGTTTCATTAAAAAGAACTTCTCCCACCTTTAAGAGGATTTCTGGATCTCGTGCAAACCAACCTAAAGTATCGAAACTTTTTGCTAGTGGACGAGCTCTCTCAAGGCTAATACGCCCATGTGTAGGGCGGAAACCATATATACCGCAGAAGCTAGCCGGAGCTCTAACAGAACCCCCAGTATCTGAGCCTATAGCAAAGTCAACTAGCTTAGCAGCAACTGCAGATGCTGATCCGCTAGAAGATCCTCCTGGAACTCTGTTGGGGGCGGCAGTATTTAAGGGTGTACCGTAATGCGCATTCATTCCTAGAATGCTATAGGTTAGTTCGTCAGTATGAGTCTTCCCAACTAATGACGCGCCAGCATCTACAAGGCTTGAGATAAATGTAGCCGTCTCAGTAGGAATGGGATGGGAGTTCAGCCAGGCAGGACTCCCAAATGCTGTTGGTATATTAGCGATGTCAAAAATATCCTTTACCCCAAAGGTTAAATCTTTTAGCGGGCCTGATTTTGTCGAGAGTATCTCTATCGGAGCATCTACACAAAAGGCTCGGGCTGTATCGCGTTCAAAAATTGTGGGCATAATGGACCAATAAGTAAGTGATTGAATTTATCTTAGGAGTGTAGGGCATGTGGAAAAATTTTTCCAAAGAGAATTTAGATAAGGCTTACAACAATTCTTTAGCCGTTGCTAATAGCGCAGAGATCGTGCGGTCATGGGTTCAGTCTAGTATCTCGGCCAAGGAAAAACTACCTGGGGATTGTGATATTTCTTATGGGGATACAAAATTTCAATCTTTCGATTTTTTCTCCGCGGGAGACAATGCTCCCGTTATCGTATTTTTGCATGGCGGGTTCTGGCAGATGCGGTCTAAGGATGACTTTACTTTCGTTGCTCCTCCATTGGTTCAGGCGGGTTTTAGCGTGGCAATGCTCGGGTATCGTTTGGCGCCCTATGCCAATATGCATGAAATTGTTCGGGATGTAAGAGATGGCCTAAAAGCAATTGGCGTTTACATGAATAAGAATCAGATGGTTCCTCAAGGTCTATGGCTAATAGGCTGGTCTGCGGGTGCCCATCTCATATCAATGGTTCAGGATGAAGAGTGCGTCCTAGGGGGCACTGCAATTAGTGGGATTTACGATTTAGAGCCAATGAGACATTGCTATATCAATGAAAAACTAGCGCTGGATGAAGGTACTTCATTAAAGAATTCACCAATTCTGCTTCAGCAAAATACCTCCAAGCCCCTAGATATCTTTGTAGGTGGCTCTGAATTGCCAGAGATGCAAAGGCAGTCGGTTGATTTTTCTGTCTATAGAAATTCAACTGAGGCGGAGGGCAGTTTTAAAACCATCCCCGAAAAAAATCACTACACAATACTAGATGAACTGACGGATAAAAATGGAGAGATATTTAAAGTTTTAGTCAGTCGTTTAATTTAATTATTAATCATTCAAATAAAAAAACTACCTAAGGGTAGTTTTTTTATTTGAACTAAGTAGTGTACTGATAGTGCGCACCACATTGATGAATGCTGCACTTTTATCGATGATTGCGCACTAAATTAATGCAGCTACATTCACTAGTGATGGGAGCTTATGTAAGTATCAACCCCAATAAAAATATTTCATGGAGATTGATAGTGAGTATTCCTGTAGTGCAACTTTCATTAGATTCAATACGCAAGTCATTTTCTAGTAAAGATGGCCCAGTTCCAGTTCTTAATGGACTTACATTTGATGTGATGGAGCAAGATTTTTTAAGCATCATTGGGCCGAGTGGGTGTGGAAAGTCAACTATTTTTAATATCATTGCCGGGCTCCTCGAGGCTGATAACGGAAATATGATCTATAGAGGCAGCAAAATTCAAAGCCTCAGAGGTAAGGTTGGTTACATGATGCAAAAAGACCTTCTGTTCCCATGGCGCACGGTTCTTGAGAATGTCATGCTTGGATTGCGGGTTCGGGGCGAGGATGATGCTAATGGGGTTGAGAAGGCAAGGGACTACCTCAACACCTTTGGGTTATCCGGTTTTGAAAAATCCTACCCTCAGACTCTTTCGGGGGGGATGCGTCAGCGCGTTGCACTGATCCGTACTCTTTTAATGGATCCCGACATCCTATTGCTTGATGAGCCATTTTCGGCCCTGGATTATCAAACTAGACTCTACCTTGAGAGTGTTCTGCTTGATGCTGTAGCAAAGTTTAAAAAGACGGTCATCTTAGTTACCCATGATATTGATGAGGCTGTAGCCTTATCTAAGCGAGTTGTTGCGCTAAGCGGTAGACCTACAGTAGTTAAAAATGTGCATCAAATTGATATTGAGCGCTCATCTCCAATCGAAGCTAGATCACACAAAAATTTTGGTGAATATTTTCATCTACTTTGCTCTGAATTGGATATTCAAACCAGAAAGGATGAATTGGCATGAGCCGCGAAAAGAAAACAATGAGCCAAATGCTCGATACAAGCTTTGGAAAGTCACTTATTCAGATTTTATCGGTTGTAATTTTTTTCGCTATTTGGCAAATCCTCGCGGAATTTGGATTCATCTCGGAATTTCTAGTTGGAACTCCTTTTGGGATATGGAAAAGATTCATTGCGAGCGTGATGGATTACTCCATCTTTATTGATACGGGGTATACGCTTTGGGAGGCTTTATTGGGCTTTGTGATTGGTACGCTTGTTGGTACTAGTATTGGGTTACTCCTTTGGTACTCAAAATGGGTTTCCCAGATTGTGGAGCCATTCATTGTTGCTATTAATAGCGTTCCAAAAATTGCATTAGCTCCCATTATTTTGCTTTGGTTTGGAACAGGTCTGGGTGCTAAGGTCGTATTGGTTGTCTCTATGACAGCAATTATTGCTCTCATTGCAGCACATCAGGCAACTAAAGAAGCCGATAAGGATTTGCAATCATTGCTGTATTCCATGGGCGCTGACCGCAAACAAATATTTCGTCAAGTGGTTGTCCCTTCTTCAATGCCGGCGATTGTTTCCAACTTTCGCATCAATGTAGGCTTTGGATTAGTTGGCGCAGTTGTGGGTGAATTCATTTCATCAAAAGCTGGTTTAGGACACATGATTTACAACGCCTCAAGCTTATATGAGCTCAATTCTGTTTGGGTTGGGTTATTCATGTTGATGATTGTTGGTTTCTTTCTGTATCACGGCATTGATTCGCTGGAGCGCTTCTTGTTCCCATGGCGCAATGATTCTGGACGCACACAAATTCGGATGTAATTTTTTATTAATCTCACGGAGGTTTTTCATGAAATCGATTTACAAAAAGCTACAAGTAACAGTTGCTGCATTAGCTATTGCTGGCATGTCGTTTAGCGCTACCGCAGAAGTAAAGACAGTCACTATTTCTCAGGCATTTCAGTCAATGTTGTATCTACCCCTTTATGTCGCAATTGATAAAGGCTTCTTTAAAGACCAGGGCTTAAGTGTGATTAAAGAAACCGCTGGATCTCCTACCGCGGCTTTATCTTCGGTACTTTCAGGAAGTTCGCAGTTTTCAATTCATGGTCCAGAATGGACTGCTATTGCCGCTTCTAAGGGCGCCAATGTTGGCATTATTAGTAATGCTGTTAACGGCGCTGCTGTATGGATTGCAACAGCTCCTGATGTGAAATTTACGAATGTTAAGGACATCAAGGGCCAAAAAGTTGTTACTGGTTTAATGCCAACGACAAGCACCTCTTTGTTCCTTAAGTTGCTTAAGGAAAATGGCATGAGTGATAAAGATATCGATATGATCCAGGTTCCTCTGGGCACAGAACCTGCGGCGCTATTGGGTGGTCAGGCAAAGGTTGCGGTGCTGTACGAGCCGGGCCTTGATCAAGTGGCGATCAAAGGAATGAAGGTTGTTTTAGGCTTCCCGAAAACTTATGGTGCTTACGCTTTCTCATCCATTACTGCAATGAAGACGGTTGATCCAGTATCAGCTCAGAGAATGGTGAACGGTATGGAGGTTGCGCTTCGTTATATGGCTAAAGATCCCAAGGGAGCTATTGAGGTTGCCAAAAAAGAGTTTCCAACGCTTGATCCTCAAGTTGTTGAAAATGCGGTAACTCGCATGATGAGTGAAAACGTATTCCCTAAGAGCGTTCAAATCACTCCTGCGGCACTCAAAATTTCAATGGATACACAAATTGCTTTAGGTAATTTAAAAGAGCAACCTGTCTTTGAAAACTTTATTAACGAAACCTATATTCAAAACGCTTTGAAATTGAAGTAATCGCTATTATTAATCCACTTGGGGCGTATTTTTACGCCCCATTTCTTTGAATAAATAAAACATATGAAAAATACAATTGGACTGACTGAGGCTTGTAACTTAATTTCTGCCGATGAATTAAAGCCTATAGATTTTTTGCGGGCCTGTTTTGATAGGGCAAATGAAGTGGAGCCCGTTCTTAAGGCCTTTGTTTCAAGAGCCTCATTAGATTCTATGACCAAGCAGATAAAGGCAGGCCCGCTCTCAGGAATTCCAATTGCCGTTAAAGATATTATTAATACTGTTGATCTTCCAACGACTAATGGGTCACCCATTTATAAAGATAAGACTCCCGCCGAAGACGCTACGATTGTTAAAAAAATTCGCAGTCTTGGCGGCGTAATATTTGGTAAATCAGTAACGACCGAGTTTGCTTGGCGTAATCCAGGCCCAACAACAAATCCAGTTAATGCTGAATATACCCCTGGAGGATCCTCTAGTGGTTCAGCGGCATCGGTTGGCGCAGGGATAGTGCCATTAGCGCTGGGATCGCAAACGCAAGGCTCAATTATTAGGCCGGCAGCATATTGTGGGGTAGTTGGTTATAAGGCGAGTTACGGTGCAGTTTCTAAGCTTGGTGCTCACGCCTTGTCCTACTCGCTAGACCATATTGGGTTTTTCACGCGGTCGGTTGACGATATGGCTTTTGCTTTTAATAATTTAAAAAATAGTGATTCATCTGATCCTGAATTAATCGTTATTCCAGATTTGGTCTTTGGCGCAACAAAAGAGTTGCCTATGCTGGACAAGCCAAAGATTGCATTGCTAGAGACACCGCTGGACCATATGATGTCTGATGATCAGAAGCAGGCATTAAATTTAGCTGTCCAGAAACTCGAAGAATCAGGCGCTATCGTTCAGAAGTTATCTTTGCCCCAAGAGTACTGGGACGCGATCCAAGCAATGAATCTTATTTTGGAGTCAGAGGCTGCAGAAATACATGCGCATCATACTGAGCATGTGAATGATTCACTTAGCGTTCATATTCAAGGGTTGGTTACAAGGGGTCTAAAGCATAACGCTCCTGCTTATGTTGCCGCAAAGTTCTTACAAAAAAATCTACGTAATTCTATCGCCACTTACTTTGATAGCTTTGATGCATTTTTAATGGCCCCGGCAAGTGGAGAGGCTCCTAAGAGTCAGGCATCTACTGGGGATCCAATCTTCTGTGCCCTCTGGAGCTTTTTGGGAACCCCTTCTATTACGATTCCTGCTGGTAAGTCAAAGAATGGTTTGCCACTAGGCATTCAGCTTATTGGAAACTATAGATGTGATGCTAAGTTACTAAGTGTAGCTAAGTTTTCTGAGTCCGCTCTAGCGAAGTAATCTTTACATGCCCCATCCTCTGAAGTTCTTGTTACTCTTTGTGGGGTGAGGCATGTCAATCGGTGATATAGCTTGGTTGATGCTAGGTGGAAGCCTATCTGGATTTTTAGCTGGCCTACTGGGAATTGGGGGTGGAGTAATTTTAGTTCCACTAATGATTCTGATATTTGGCCGTTTAGGCTTTAATGAAAATGTTCTGATGCATATGGCAATTGCTACAGGTATGGCTAGCGTGTTATTTACTACTTCCTCGGCCGTAATAGCTCATCAGAAACGTCGCAATATTAACTGGAAACTAGTTATTTCCTTATCTCCTGGTCTTGTCTTGGGGGCTGTAATTGGCGGCGGAAAATTTTTTGATGTCATTAATGGAGCTTGGCTATCGCTAGGATTTTCCATTTTTATGCTTTACTCATCCACCCAAATGATTCTGAATAGGTCCCCTCATGCTGCACGAGGTTTACCTGGAGCCTTTGGGCTCTTTGCTTTTGGTGTGTTGACGGGCGTGATCGCTAGTCTATTAGGTGCGGGCGGCGCTTTTATTACGGTCCCATTTATGATTTGGTGCAATATCAAACCCCATAATGCAATGGCAAATTCCTCGGGCTTAGGTTTTCCAATCGCTGCATCATCTACATTGGGTTATATCTATGGAGGTTGGGGTAATTCATCTTTACCTGAGTACTCTCTTGGCTATGTGTATGTACCCGCTTTATTGTGCATTGTTATTACGAGCATTCTTGCTGCACCGCTCGGGGCAAGAGTGGTAAATAAATTAGAGGCGCCTAGATTAAAACGTATTTTTGGATGCACTCTTTTTCTAGTTGCATTATTCATGCTCAATGAAAGCAGAAAAGCGTTTGGGTATTAAAAAAAGGGCTCTTGATTGCTTGCGTCTCTAAAAGAAAAAGCCACCCGAAGGTGGCTTTTGTATAACTGGTGGGTCGGGCGAGATTCGAACTCGCGACCAACGGATTAAAAGTCCGCTGCTCTACCGACTGAGCTACCGACCCAGTTAAGCCATAAATTATAGCAAGAAGTTTGTAGGTCTTCCCTGGGTTTGTGGGGTCTGCCCCTCAGCCCTTGTACTTACAAGTTCCTAGGAGTTGATCCGTCTGGCAACCGGTGGATTTTTAGAAAAATAGTCCTTAATTCCCCTCAAAATCGCCTCTGCAATCCGATCTTGGTAGCCATCATCATTCAACCTGGCCTCTTCCTGTGGGTTGCTAATAAAAGCCGTCTCAACTAGGATTGAGGGAATATCTGGAGCCTTCAAAACCGCAAAACTGGCTTGCTCCACCTTCCCCTTATGTAGGGGTGCAAATCCTCCAATTTGCTTCAGAATCGAGTTGCCCACTTGTAGTGAGTCTTTGATCTGGGCCGTAGTCGACATATCCAGGAGTAGGTTAGCAACTTGACGATCTTGTGTTTTGATATTGATGCCGCCAATCAGGTCAGAAGCATTTTCTTTGTTGGCCATCCATCTGGCAGCAGTGCTACTGGCTCCCATTTGAGAAAGTGCAAATACGGATGCTCCCTTGGCGTTTCTTTCAATGAAGGCATCTGCATGAATGGATACAAATAAATCGGCTTCAACACGTCTGGCTTTTTGAACTCTGACATGCAGTGGCACAAAGTAATCGCCATCTCTAGTTAAGAAAGGGCGCATATAGGCCTCGCCTTCAATCTTGTCTTTGAGTCTCTTGGCAATTGCAAGCACTACATTCTTTTCTCGTGAGCCTGCAGCACCAATCGCACCAGGATCTTCACCACCATGGCCAGGATCAATTGCAATCGTGATCAAACGTTTGTACTTAGCGGGCGCTGGCAATTCCTTGGGGTCTGGAATGGCTTGTGCAACTGGTGCTGCTGGAGTTTTAGCCAGCTCTTTTTCTTTCTTGGTGGCGAACTGCGCAATCAGATCGACTTCTTCATTAGATTTTTCCAGAGCGCTTTCTTTCTTGGCGCTACTTCTCACTAAAGCCATTAATGGATCTGGTGGCGTAGTAGGGTAGAGGTCAAACACCATGCGGTAGTTGTACTCACCAATGGGATCAAGCGTAAAGAGCTGTGGCTTGATGGGTTCTTTTAAGTCAAATACCAAACGCACAACTCCTGGCTGAAACTGGCCAACCCGAACTTGCGAGATGTAGGGATCGTTTGGCTTTACCTTGGCTACCAAATCTTTTAGAGTGGGATTGAGCTCCAATCCTTGCACGTCAACTACTAAGCGATCTGGATTTGTCAGAATCTGTTGGGTAATAGGCAGTGGTGTATCGGACTCCAAGGTAACGCGGGTGTAGTCCTCAGAAGGCCAGACACGAACACCTAAGATCTTGGCACCCCAAGCAATATCTATCTCAGTAAGCAAAAGGGCAAAGCTCAAGAGCTTTGCGGAAGCCTTAAGATGCTGCCTTCTAGAGAGGTTGATCTTTTTATTTCTCATTCACTATTGAGTCATTACTGAGGGATTTGAATATCATCGACTACAGCTTTACCTTGAATAGATAAGGCATTAATAGTGATCGAGCGCTCATTCTCATCTGTGCCTGCAGATAACAGAATCTGAATATCAAAATTTGGCAAAGTGCCTTCTGCTTTTTCTGGCCATTCGATTAAGCAAATACCCGGAAAATCAAAATGTTCTGCAAATCCCGCTTCTTGCCATTCCAGGGGATCACGCATGCGATACAAATCAAAGTGGTGAACAGTGATTGCTTGATCTTTTAAATTGAGTGGATAGGGTTCGCACAAAGTGTAAGTAGGACTCTTTACCTTGCCCTCATGACCCAATGCTTGAATGAGGTATCTTGCAAAGGTTGTTTTGCCGGCGCCAAGATCACCCTCTAGGGAGATATTTAAGTGTGAACCTGGCTGCTTAGTCAGAAATTGCTCAAAACGAGCCGCCAGTTGCTTAGCAAGAGAAGCGGTATCGGCTTCCTGCCTACAATAGAGTTCTATTGCAGTGAGCGGAATTGCCGTGGTTGCCTGTGTTTGAGCCATTCCCCTAGTTTATTCAATTATTGCGCTACATTCTGTATTCCATATGCCTTTATCTACTAGTCCTCAACCTTTAGATGAGTCCAATCTACGTGATTGGCTTGGGGAGCAGGCTGCATCCTTGGGATTTGGTGGCTTACGCATTACCGACACCCATTTAGGGCCTGCAACAGAACGTTTGCAGGAATGGCTGGCTGAGGGACGTCATGGCCATATGGAATACATGCAACGTCATGCCGAATTACGCTCCAATCCTGAGCTCTTGGTACCCGGTACAGTGCGCGTCATTTGTGTATCCATGAACTACCTCCCACCCGAAACTGATTTCGATACTGAGTGGCAAAGGCTAGAGGATCCAACCCAAGCAGTGGTCTCGATATACGCCAGAGGGCGCGATTATCACAAGGTACTCCGTAATCGCTTGCAAGAATTTGCCCAACGCATTGAAGAGCGCATTGGTAAATTGGGTTATCGCGTGTTCACGGACTCGGCTCCGCTAATGGAGGTTGAGTTGGCACGTAAGGCGGGTTTAGGTTGGCGTGGCAAACACACACTATTACTGAATCGAGAGTCTGGCTCAACGTTTTTCTTGGGTGAGATCTTGGTGGATGTACCACTTCCATTGGATCAAGAGATTGAAGAGCATTGCGGTACCTGCACCTCTTGTATCGATATTTGTCCTACTCAAGCTATTACTGCGCCATATCAATTAGACGCACGTAGATGTATCTCTTATCTCACCATCGAAAATCCTGAAGCTATACCAGTTGAATTTAGAAGCGCCATGGGTAATCGTATCTACGGTTGCGATGATTGCCAACTGATTTGTCCTTGGAATAAATTTGCCAAACGCACAGAGTTACCAGATTTTGCAAGACGTCATGGCTTGGGGCAGGCATCACTTTTACACCTGTGGTCCTGGACTGAGGCTGAGTTTGACCAACGCCATGAAGGTAGTGCTATTCGTAGAATTGGTTATAGCCGCTGGCGTCGCAATTTAGCCGTAGCAATAGGCAATGCGCTAGCAAGCGCTGCTGTAGCAGATAGCGATAAGTCAGCTATACGCACAGCTTTAAGTGAGGTGCTTGCCCAAGCTGATCCTCTAGTAGCTGAGCATATTGAATGGGCCCTAAAGGCTTAGAAGTCCTGCAAAGATTACAATTAAGTCATGTCATCCGCAGACCAGCCCTATATTGATCCTAGCGAAATCGCGCTAGAAGAGTCGGCTGCAGAACGCTTTAAAAGTCCCAGCGATGCATTTTGGTCTGGTATTCGGGATGCAGCGGGTGCTCCTGCGATGGTGCTCTTTGCTGGCATGGTGGGCTTCGGAGCAATGGGTAAAACCAACGGCTTTGATGTTTGGTTTACGACCTTTACTTCCTTCTTTATGTTCGCATTACCAGGGCAGGTTGTCTTGCTTGAGATGGCCATTACCGGCTCATCAGTTGTGGCTATTGCTTTAGCAGTCACGCTCACATCTACGCGCTTCATTACGATGACGGTGACACTCTTTCCGCAGTTTCATCAAAAGGATCGCAATCGTAGTCTCTATGCTTCGGTTCATCTATTAGCGATGACGGCATGGGCTATCTCCATGCGCGAGTTTCATGCGATTGAGGTGAAGCATCGCCTGAGTTATTTTGTTGGCTTAGGATTGTTGTGTTGGTTGATCTCTATTCCGGGAACCATTCTGGGTTTTTACTTGGCGGGTATGGTGCCACCCGCTGTGACCCTAGGTTTAGTCTTTATTAACCCCTTGTTTTTCTTGTTGACCTTTACCGAGGTAAAGCCTTGGATTAATCGTATTGCGATTTGCTTGGGATGTATCTTTGGCCCCATCTTCTTTATAGTAGATCGCGATACCAGCCTATTAACCGCGGGATTGGTTTCCGGAACCATGGCTTACTTTATTGATCGCAAGTTCTTGCGCAAGAAAACTGGGGTAGTTGGATGATGGATACGATCAACACCATGACTAACGCGCTCTCGGGTTGGGGTTTGTGGATTGCTTTAGTGGGCGCCTGTCTGGGTACTTACTTCTGTCGCGCAATTGGTGTCCTGCTATCGCAAAGCATCAATCAAGATAGCGAGATCTTCCGCTGGTTGGCTGCTGTCACTTATGCGATGGTTGCCGCTTTAACTATTCGCTTGATTGTGATGCCACTCGGCCTGATGGCAACCGTACCCTTGTGGATACGAGCGCTGATTTGTGCCTTAGCTATCGGCGTGATGATCTCTAAACCTACCAAGCGATTGGTTCCTGCCTTACTGACAGGAACTTTGCTGATGGTGGGTTACGGCGTAATTCGTTAAATAAAAATACGCCGCCCCATCCTCTTTTGCTCTTATAGATGCGCCGCCAATATTTTGGCGATATGCACAGCTTCTCTTTGGGTGCCATCGGCAATTTGGTGACGGCAGCTGGTGCCATCAGCAACCACCCAGCTATCTGGTGATTTCCGAATGCTAGGCAAAAGACTAGCTTCTGCCATTTGCTTGGATACTTCAATATGTTCGGCTTCATAGCCAAAGCTTCCGGCCATACCGCAGCAAGAAGACTCAATCAGCTTAGGCTCTGCATTCGGAATAAGTTTGAGTAATTCCATTGCAGGGGTCACTGCAGCAAATGCTTTCTGATGACAGTGACCATGAAACAATACTGACTTATCAGCTGCTTTGAGATTCAATTTGAGCTTGCCTGCTCGTACTTCGCTAGCCAAAAACTCTTCGAGCAATTGCGCTTGTTTAGAAACACTGACAGCACGATCGCCAAAACCCATTACTAAGGACTCATCCTTTAAGGTAAAGAGACAAGAAGGCTCTAAACCAATAATTGGAATGTTCTTATCTGCGTAGGGCGCGAGGTGATCAACCAATTCACCAAGAGTTTCCTTGGCTTTATCAACCATACCAGCAGCTAAATAGGTTCTGCCACAGCAAAATTCTTTAGAGCAACTATTTTCATTAGCATTGGCTTGCTTTATTTTGTTTGCTTGACTCTTGTGCGGAATATGCACGCGATAGCCAGCAGCATTCAGTACTTTTAATGCTGCCTGGAGATTCTCATCTTCAAAGTAGGCATTAAAGGTGTCTGCCAATAAAACTACACCTTTACCATCAGTATTGCTAGCCAATTGTTCTGGGCTGTATTGATAAGTGTTTGCCGCTTTCTGATTCCAGAAAGTTTTACCCTTCCAAATCGGCAAGCTTCTTTGTGCAGAAATCCCCATGACCCACTCTTGAAGTGTTGCAATAGGTTTAATGTGATTGCGTAAGTTGAGTAATGCTGGCAAGAATGGAATGGCACTAATTGTATTTGCGTATTTAGGTAAATAGGCAACTGCTAGATCTCGTAATGAATGACCAACACGTTTCTTATAGGCAGATAAGAACTCAATCTTCATCTTGGCCATATCCACGCCAGTAGGGCACTCACGACGGCAAGCTTTACAGCTCACACACAACTCCATCACTTCTTTAATGGCATCGCTACCGAGTGGCGACGTTTCATCTTTGATATCGAGTTGATTCGAAAGCGCTAGACGCAAGGTGTTTGCTCTGCCGCGAGTGAGGTGTTTCTCATCACGCGTTACGCGGTAGCTTGGGCACATCACTTCAGCATCAAACTTGCGGCAGTGGCCATTGTTATTGCACATCTCCACTGCTTTAGCTAAGCCCATGGCGGGATCACCGCCAGTGCCAGGTGCGGTTGTTGCTTCTGTGATGGGATCGTTCTGAACGTTCCAGGCAGACCAATCTAATGCAGGTTGCAATGGAATAACTTTATAGCTTGGTGGAAATCTAAAGTTGCTCGCATCATCCATCTTGGGTGGATTGATGATTTTGCCTGGATTAAATAATCCCTTAGGGTCAAAAGCGTATTTGATTTCTGCGAGGGCTTCAGTGATCTTGGGGCCAAACTGCCAAGAGATCCATTCGCCACGACAGAGGCCATCGCCATGCTCACCGCTATAGGCCCCTTTGTACTTACGTACCAAGGCAGAAGCTTCTTCAGCAACCGCACGCATCTTCTGAGCGCCATCTCTGCGCATATCCAAAATAGGCCGGACATGCAATGTGCCCACAGAGGCATGAGCATACCAAGTGCCACGTGAGCCATATTTAGAAAACACATCTGTTAAGGCTTGGGTATATTCGGCCAAACTTTCTAGCGGAACAGCACAGTCTTCAATAAAGCTCACCGGCTTACCGTCGCCCTTAAGGCTCATCATGATGTTCAGGCCTGCTTTGCGCACTTCCCATAAGTTCTTTTGTGGGGAAGCATCGGGCATCGGCACAACAGATCCAGGCAAGCCCAGGTCACTCATGAGTTCTTGTAGTGCTTTGAGCTTCTCAAGCAATGGTGCATGAGACTCACCAGAAAACTCAACCAACAAGATGGCTTCTGGAGTTTGTGCTGTGTGATCAATTAAGGCGGTCTCGATCGTTTTCTTAAAGCTAGGGTTGCTGCGTGCTAAATCAATCATGGTGCGATCGACTAGTTCAACTGCAGTAGGGCCGAGCTTCACAATATGTTGGGCGCTATCCATCGCTTTATAAAAGCTGGCGAAGTTCACAATACCCAGCACCTTATGTTGTGGCAAAGGCGCAAGCTTGAGTTTGAGTGACTTAAAGTACCCAAGAGTGCCTTCGCTACCAACTAGAAGGTGGGCTAGATTGACGCTGCCATCTTTTGTGTAAGGCAACTCACTCTGTGGATGAAAGATATCGAGGTTATAGCCAGCTACACGTCGCAATACCTTCGGAAAGCGTGCCTCGATTTCTGGTTGGAGGGTGGTGGCTAGATTTTTAACAAAGTCACCCAACTGCTTAGCGGCCCCGGTGCTACTTGCGTAATCGCTGAAGTTGGCAATTCTGCCATCTGCTAACCAGGCATCAATTCCCAAAACGTTATGCACCATATTGCCGTAAGCAATTGAGCGGCTACCGCAAGAGTTATTACCAGCCATACCACCAATCGTGGCTTGTCCAGCAGTAGAAACATCTACTGGATACCAAAGACCATGTTGCTTGAGCGAGCCATTGAGATGGTCCAGCACAATGCCTGGCTCAACTTCAACATAACCCTTATCCAGATTGAGATCTAAAACATTTCTGAAGTATTTGGTGTTATCAATCACTAGTGCTGCGCCAGTAGTTTGACCGCACTGACTTGTGCCACCGCCACGGGGTAGCACTGGCACACCCATCTCTGCTGCTATCTGAATCGCATTTGCAATATCTTGAGCAGTTTTCGGCACAAAGACTGCAACAGGCATGGCTTGATAGATGGAGGCATCGGTTGCATAGCGGCCACGACTGGCACTATCGGTCATTACTTCACCTGAAGTCTCTTTGCGAAGACGTGCCGCTAAAGCCGCTTGATCAAACATGAGTTCTTTAAGATCTAAGGGTTTGTTCATGATTTGGTAGCTTCTAACAGGGCTTCTGATTGGAGTAATTGAGCAACGACATCGCGTTTATTTCTGACGTGTTGGATCATAATTTTTCTCATGCGGACACTATCTCGCGCCTTAAGGGCATCGAGCATTTCTTGATGTTCTTCCACAGCCTTTTCCCACTTGACGCCATCTTGATTGGAGCGAAAGCGTAGTGCTTCAATGCGCGCATTCACTTGGGTAAAGAGTTTTGATAAAACAGGATTGTTTGCTGCCTGATTAATCAGATGATGAATGCGTAAATTGAGTTTGTAGTAACTGGATAAATCACGGCGTGCATAAGAGGCCATCATTTCATATTGGAGAGCTTCTAATTCAGAGAGAGTGGCATCGCTAATATTGTTGGCTGCCAATTCTCCGGAGAACCCCTCGAGGTCTGCAATGACATCGAAGGTATTTAATACATCTGCAAGGCTGAGTTGCACGGCGATGGCGCCACGATTGGCAATGAGTTCTACTAAGCCTTCAGCCGCCAAACGGCGAATCGCCTCCCGAATGGGGGTGCGGGAGACGTTGAGACTCTCAGCCAATTCACGTTCATTCAATTTGCTGCCAGGGGCAATCTTGCCCTCGACCAAGAGGGATCTCAGCTTCTCGAAAGTCGCTTCATGCAAATTTTGTGAATTTGGCTGTTCTACTACCGTCATGGATCAACCTTTAGTTAAGCTCTCAGCTTCTTAATTTGTATACAAAATAAGAATAAACCATCTTAAAGCATAAATACAGCCTTTAAATGCTTAATTTAGGCTTTATTCTGAGGATTATTTCAAATAATTTGTATACAAAATGGAAATTTCCCAAAAATTGTCATACACTAGCAGCAGAAATAACTACCTATAAACACTTTAAAAGTGAGACAAAGCATGTTGAAACTTGATAACCACGCATCAGGACGCCATTTTTTACATATCCCTGGCCCAAGTCCTGTGCCTCCACGCGTACTCCGCGCCATTAGCTATCAAACTATCGATCACCGTGGTCCAGAGTTCGGTGCATTCGGTTTGAAGGTATTAGATGGCATCAAAAAGATTTTCAAAACTGATCAACCCGTCATTATTTATTCCGCATCCGGAACTGGCGCTTGGGAAGGTGCATTAGTCAACGTTCTCAATCCTGGTGACAAAGTGTTGTTCTATGAAACTGGCCAATTCGCCAACTTGTGGCGTGCACTTGGTAAGCGTCTTGGTTTGGATGTTGAGGTAGTTGGTAAATCCGGACAAGATTCTTGGCGTTGGGGTGTAGATGCATCTGTGATTGAAGAGCGCTTACGTAAAGATACTGGTCATGAGATCAAAGCTGTTTGCGTAGTGCATAACGAAACTTCAACTGGCGTTACTTCCAATATTGCAGCGGTTCGTAAAGCAATTGATTCCTTAAAGCATCCAGCCTTATTGCTCGTAGACAGTGTATCTGGCTTGGGTTCAGCTGATTACGAGCATGACAAGTGGGGCGCGGACGTTACTATCTCTGGCTCACAAAAAGGCTTGATGTTACCGCCCGGTATCGGCTTTAATGCTTTGTCACCACGCGCAATTGAAGCTAGTAAAAATAACAAAATGCAAAAAGCGTATTGGGCTTGGGATGAGATTCTTGAATCCAATAAAACAGGTTACTGGCCAACTACGCCGAGCACCAATTTGATGTACGGTTTACATGAAGCCATGGACATGATGATGGCCGAAGGATTGGATACGATCTTTGCACGTCATCAGCGTTTAGCTGCTGCTTGTCGTGAAGCGGTTAATGCATGGGGTCTAGAAATTCAGTGTCAAGATAAAGACTGTTACTCACCAGTACTTACTTGTATTGCGACGCCAGAAGGTATGGATGCAGACGTATTGCGTAAACATGCACTAGAGAAATTCAACCTCTCCTTGGGAACAGGTTTAGGCAAGATCAAAGGCAAGGCATTCCGCATTGGCCATTTAGGCGATTGCAATGAATTGAGCTTGATGGCCGCCCTCAGTGGGGTAGAGATGAGTCTGGGTTCTATGGGTTACAAACCGAAGGCCAGCGGAGTCGTTGCAGCCCAAGAGTTCCTTAAATAAGAAGTACTTAGGGCAACTTAGAGCAAATTAGGGTGGGCGGAGCTAGATTCCTCAGGTTCAATCTGGCTACACCCCTTATAATTCAAGTACTTATATAGAAGTGCATGAAACAAATACACCATATTCGAGACAGAAAGATTAAACATGACCGCAACTAAACCTTACCTCACTCAAGCTGATGCTCAAAAGATTTTGGATGCAGCAAATAAGCATGCGGCTGCCAATAATTGGGCAGTAACGATTGCCGTTTGTGATGACGGCGGTCATATGTTGGGCTTGATTCGTCGTGATGGTTGTGCTCCGGTATCTGCATACATTGCACAAGAAAAAGCACGTACAGCTGCAATGGGTAAACGTGAGAGTCGCGTTTATGAAGAAATTATTAATAACGGCCGCACCTCTTTCTTATCTGCTCCACATATTTCGGGCATGTTGGAAGGTGGGGTCAATATCGATGTAAATGGCTTTACCATCGGCGCAGTCGGCGTTTCCGGCGTTAAATCGACCGAGGATGCTGAAACCGCTAAGGCCGGCATTGCGGCCATCCTGTAAGTTACCTTGACAAATATTGCTACTGAAATAAATTCATCTACAGGGGTGAGCGATACCGCTACCCCTGGTGCTACTGATACTGCTCCTCCAGCAACAATTACTTTTGCTGACTTTGGTTTAGATCCGAAAATTCAAAAAGCGGTTCTTGAACAGGGTTACACCATTCCTACTCCGATTCAAGCTCAATCTATTCCGCATGTATTGGCGGGCAGTGACTTGATGGGTGCGGCACAAACTGGTACTGGTAAGACGGCCGCCTTTGTATTGCCGATCATTCAAAAGATTTTGCGTCACGCGAGTAACAGCGCATCGCCAGCACGTCATCCAATCCGTGCATTGGTTCTCACTCCGACCCGTGAGCTGGCAGTGCAAGTAGCCGAGAATGCGGCAAGCTACTCCAAACATACTGATTTGCGGGCTGCCGTTGTCTATGGTGGCGTGGATATGAAAGAGCAAGTCGCGATACTGCGTAATGGCGTAGAGATCTTGATCGCCACCCCAGGACGTTTACTAGATCACATTGGCTCTAAGGTTGCCAATCTCTCTCAAGTAGAGATTTTGGTTTTGGATGAAGCCGATCGCATGCTCGATATGGGTTTCTTGCCTGACCTACAGCGCATCATTGATCTGATTCCTGCGCAAAGACAGACATTGTTGTTCTCTGCAACGTTCTCACCAGAAATTAAGAAACTGGCACAAAGTTATTTGCGTACTCCAGTAACAGTTGAGGTGGCACGTCAAAATGCTGCGGCTGATACGGTGAAGCAAGTAGTGCACATGGTTTCCTCTGCCGACAAGCAACGCGCGATTGTCAAAGTACTAGAAGCGCGTACCCGTGCTGGTTTATCACGCCAATGCATCATCTTTACTAATAGCCGTTTGGGTTGCGCAAAGCTATCTCGTGCCTTAGAGCGTGACGGTATTAAAGCGGGCGCGATTCATGGTGACAAGAGTCAGGGCGAGCGTACTTTAACTTTGGATGCCTTTAAGTCTGGCGCAATCGAAGCATTAGTAGCAACCGATGTTGCTGCACGTGGTTTAGATATTCCCGATATGCCGTGCGTGATTAATCACGAGCTGCCTTACAACGCAGAAGACTTTATTCACCGCATTGGTCGAACAGGTCGTGCTGGCAGCAAAGGTGATGCGATTGCCTTAGTGGATGCTAGTGAAAAGCGTTTGCTTGACGATATCGAAAAGTTAATGAAGCGTAAGTTGGACGTACAGCCTTTGCCTGAAGGTGCGCCTTCACAAAGTCGTCCTTCATCTAGTAGCTATGGCGGCTCCAGTGGCTCTAGAAGCTCTTACAGCGCACCAGTCAAAATGTCTGACCCTTTCTTCTATAAGCCTTACGAGCCAAGTGCACCGGCTGCTTCCACTGTAGATCCCTCTAAGCCAGAAGAGAAGAAAGCGGGTATTACTCCTGCTAAACCTGCTGTTGGTGCTTTACTCGGCGGCTTTAAGAAAAAATAATTAACTGAGTAATTAACTGAGTAATTAACTTCGCCATGCATGAGTGGCTGCCAATAGCCACTCTGCAATAGTGACATTCTCGCCATCCGGCAAATTCTGCAATCCCAAATGTGTTGCTGCTTTACGTAACTCTCTCAGCGAGTGTTTCTCATCTTGCGTATTAATTTGTGTTGCTAAAGTTTGCTTGCTCAGTTTTTCACCATGCTCATCGAGCACCAGTGGTAGATGAAGATATTCTGGCCGCTTATATCCCAATATTTCTTGTAGATAAATTTGCCTTGCAGTATTACTCAGCAAATCTTTGCCACGAACGATGTGTGTAATGTTCTGCTCGGCATCATCAACGACTACAGCTAGCTGATAGGTAAATAAGCCATCACTCCTGCGTAGGACAAAATCACCTACTTCTGTATTGAGGTTTTGGCTTTGAGAGCCCAAAGCTAAATCCCTAAATTCCATATGGCAATTTTGGGGAAGGGCAATCCGCCAAGCGCGCTGCAATTCCCCGAAAGATTCTGTGGGATTGCTGATTAAGTGTGCAGGGCGGCAAGTGCCGGGATAGACAATTTCTTGGTTGCGGGATATCTCTATTCCGAGCTTGGCTAGGGCATTGGCAATGGTTTGTCTTGAGCAAGTGCAGGAATACAGGCATTGAAGCCCATTTAAGCGCTCTAAAGCCCTTTGATAAGCCTCTTGGCGCTGGGATTGATGCATGACCTCCTCATCCCAAGAAAGGCCGCAGGCGAGCAATTGAGCCTGAATTTGCTCGGTTGCCTGGGGGATGCATCTCGGGGTGTCCAAATCTTCGATTCTGAGCAGCCATTTACCCCCATTTTTACGGGCATCTAGCCAGCTTCCGAGAGCGGCAACCAGCGATCCGGCATGCAGTGGCCCGGTAGGGGAAGGGGCAAATCGCCCGCGATAGCCGCCGGCTGGGGATGGAAGGTTTTTGGGTGTCGACACAGCTAAAATCATCTCATGGCTTCACCCCGTTTTGTTCATCTTCGCGTCCATTCCGAGTTTTCGATTACGGATGGAGTCGTGCGCATTGACGATGCGGTAGCTGCCGCCGTCAAAGATGAGATGGGCGCGTTAGCAATTACGGATTTAAGTAATTTATTTGGTTTAGTGCGGTTCTATACCGCCGCTCGTTCTGGCGGGATCAAGCCGATTGCCGGAGCGGATGTTTGGGTGAGCAACCCCCAGGATCCAGATCAGCCTCACCGCTTGTTACTCTTGGTGCAAAACCATTCCGGTTACCTCAATTTATGTGAGCTGCTTAGTAGAGCATCTCTCGATAATCAATCCCGTGGTCGTGCTGAAGTCGATTCCGCTTGGTTTAGTGAGCCTGCCGCTAAAGCAGAAGATAAAGCAGCTAAGCGCACACTCTCTTATGGCTTGATTGCACTTTCTGGCGCACGCATGGGTGAAGTCGGTATCGCGCTATTGGGTGGGCAAGAAGACCATGCCAAGATTGTTGCCAGACGCTACGAAAAACTCTTTCCGAAATCTTTTTATATCGAAGTACAGCGCAGCGGTAATCCTCAAGATGAAAAACAACTCCAGCTTGCTTGCCATCTCGCCAGTGAACTAAATCTACCGGTGGTTGCAACCCACCCAGTGCAGTTCATGCAAAAGAGCGACTTTACGGCGCATGAAGCTCGGGTTTGTATTGCTGAAGGGGAGTTACTCGGCAATCCACGCCGAACCAAAAAGTTTAATGATGAGCAGTACTTCCTGACCCAAGAGGAAATGGAGAAGCGCTTTGCTGATTTGCCAGTCGCACTAGCGAACTCGGTTGAAATTGCCAAGCGTTGCAATCTCTCATTGGTATTAGGTCAACCACGCTTGCCAGATTTTCCAATACCGCCCGGAATTACTTTGGAAGACTATTTGTTGCAGCAATCCGAGGTCGGTTTGAAGCGCCACATGGAGCGTAATTTCCCGGATGTCGAAGAGCGCGAAACAGAAATGAAGCGCTATCACGAGCGTTTGGTATTTGAAGTCAAGACGATTTCTCAAATGGGATTCCCGGGTTACTTCTTGATCGTTGCGGACTTTATTAACTGGGCTAAAAATAATGGCGTGCCTGTAGGCCCAGGCCGCGGATCCGGTGCCGGCTCTTTAGTGGCCTACTCACTCGGTATTACCGATTTGGATCCACTCCGTTACAACTTACTCTTTGAGCGCTTCCTTAACCCAGAGCGGGTATCGATGCCCGACTTTGATATCGACTTTTGCCAACATGGTCGCGACCGTGTGATTCAGTACGTAAAGGATAAGTACGGTAAAGACGCAGTGAGTCAGATTGCCACCTTCGGAACTATGGCTGCCCGGGCGGCCATTCGCGATGTGGGGCGTGTGCTAGAGCAGGGCTATAACTTCGTAGACGGCATCGCTAAACTCATTCCGAATAAGCCAGGTCAGTACATGACCATTGAGATGGCGAAGAAAGAAGAGAAGCAATTAGCCGAGCGCGAAAAGAATGAAGATGAAGTGCGTCAACTACTTTCCTTGGCGCAACAGTTAGAGGGCATGACTCGCAACGTCGGCATGCATGCGGGCGGCGTATTAATTGCCCCAGGGCGCCTTACTGATTTTTGTCCGCTCTACACCCAAGAAAGTAAAGATCAAGACAGTAGCTCCGTCATCAGTCAGTTTGATAAAGATGACGTAGAGGCGATTGGCCTGGTGAAGTTCGACTTCTTGGGCTTGACCACCCTAACCATTTTGGCAGCAGCAGAGCGCTGGATTAAAGCCTTACACGCTGATCGCAGAGATTGGAATATTGGCGAGATTGCACTCGATGATGAAAAAGCCTTTGATGTTCTGAAGCGCGCTAACACCGTTGCTGTGTTCCAGCTAGAAAGCCGTGGCATGCAAGGCATGCTCCGTGAAGCTAAGCCTGACCGCTTTGAAGACATTATTGCTTTAGTGGCTTTGTATCGTCCGGGCCCTATGGATTTGATTCCGGACTTTATTGAGCGTAAGCATGGGCGTCAAAAAGTGGAGTACCCAGATCCCCGTATCGAGCCCGTTTTGCAAGAAACCTACGGCATCATGGTTTACCAAGAGCAGGTAATGCAAATGGCGCAAATGATTGGCGGCTACTCATTGGGTGGTGCCGACATGTTACGTCGTGCGATGGGTAAGAAAAAGCCTGAAGAAATGGCTCAACATCGCAAGATCTTTAGTGATGGTGCAAAAGCGGGCGGCATTACCGAGTCAAAGGCAAATGAGATCTATGACTTGATGGAGCGGTTTGCTGGCTACGGATTTAATAAGTCCCATGCTGCTGCATACGCACTCTTGGCATATCAAACTGCTTGGCTCAAAGCGTATTACCCAGCCGAATTTATGGCAGCCAACTTATCACTCGCAATGGATGACACCGATAAGGTGAAAATTCTGTATGACGATTGCTTAGTTAATAACATTCGGGTGTTCTCACCAGATATCAATACCGGCGTCTATGAGTTCACGCCATTGCGCGCACCTGATGCAGCTCCAGATTCATCCATCAGTCACATTCGCTATGGCTTAGGCGCTGTGCGTGGTACCGGTGAGGCGGCAATTGAATCCATCGTTAAGGCGCGTGAAAGTGGCGGGCCATTTAAAGATTTATTTGATTTCTGCGCACGAGTGGATCGTAGACAAGTCAATCGCCGCGCGATTGAAGCGCTCATGCGTGCAGGCGCTTTTGATAGCTTGTATCGTGATTCCGTTCCAGCTGGCGGTAATTTATATGACATCCGCTCTACCTTGCTCGCCTCTTTGGCTAGAGCGATTGAGGCTGCTGAGCAAGCGGAGGCATCGATTCATCAGGTGAGCTTATTTGAGGCGGCTGGTGAAGAGGACCGCCATCTCCCAGAGCTAGTGCGCCAGCCTGTCTGGTCTGAGAAGAAACGTCTGCAAGAAGAGAAGACTTCTTTAGGGCTTTGCTTAACTGGCCATATGTTTGATGCCTATCGTGATGAGACTTCACACTTTATTCGTCAGCCATTATCTAAAGTTACAGAAGGCAAGGATCAGCTCATTGCCGGCATTATTACTTCAGCACGGATGCTGACTGGTCAACGTGGGCGCATGATGATTGCAACTATCGATGACGGCTCTGCAGCCCTCGAAGTCACCTTGTATAGCGAAGTCTATGAGCCGAATCGTTCCTGGCTAAAAGAAGATGAGCTCTTGGTTGCCAAGGTCAATGTGACGCCCGATAAGTTCTCAGGCGGCATGCGTATTGTGTCTGAAGCGGTAATGGATATTACGGGCGCGCGTATGCGTTTTGCCCGCAATGTGCATGTCTGTATTGATAATGCGATTGATATCAAGATGCTCCGTAGCCAAATTAATCCTTATCTGATGGCTAATCGTGTGCGTGATCCCAAGTTAGGGGCGTCTGCTCCTGCTGCACCAGGATCTAATGATGGCATGAAGGGCTTGATGCTGACGGCTGCTGTCACTACCAGTGGTGGCGCTTGCTTGATGCAGTTCCCAGAAGAGTTACGAATTTATCCTGACGATGCCTGCTTGCATGGCTTAAATCAAATCTTGGCTTCTAAGCAAAAAGATCCCGTACAGATTCAGTATCACTAAGTTCGGCATTGCAGTATTGACCGTTCCTTTAGTTCGGTAATGCTTTCTGAATCGCTTCAATGACTTGCTTAGGCTCTAGTAAGTCCAGGCACTCGCTGTAACTATCGGCTTTATCTAAGCATCCTGCTTTACGGCAAGGCACGCATTCACCAGGACCTTGCAGTATGGTGACATTACCAACGGTTTGGGTACGAGCCCGCAATTGATATGGCTGCTCACCAATAAAACCATTGGGCCATGGGCCAAAGTTCGTTGGTGGGGTGGCGCCAAAGAGAGTGATGGTTGGGGTATTGCATGCTGCTGCTAAGTGGGTGATGGAAGTATCAACCCCAATATACAAGGCAGCACCACGAATCAAAGTGCCCGCTTGAGGAATGGATAATTTACCAGCAGCATTAATTACTTTTTTCTTAGTTTCTTCATCCAACAGGGAAATGATGTCGTGATTAAGTTGTACATCTTGCTTGGCAGGTGAGGCGCTTAATGCCACCTGAAGGTTTTGCTTTACGAGCCAGGTGATGAGCTCCTGCCAATACGCTAGCGGCCAACGTTTGTATGCTGTTAGTGGACCTGGGTGCACAACGACATAAGGCTGCTTAAGTTCGTTTGTAATGATCGGCGTTAAGGGTTCTCCAGCGGGCGGAGTAACTGAGATCGGCTTGGAAAATAGTTCAGGAGGGTTCTTAAAGAAAGCTTCTAGTAGGCGGAGCTTTTCTGTAATGACATGCTGCTGAAAGTAGTCAACATCCACTGTGTGCATACAGATGAATTTCTTCCAGGCATTTTGCTTCTCACTTTTACTGCGCTTTTGTTGATCCTGCGCATCTTTGCCTTGAGGATGACCGCCCAGTACGCCGACTCTTCTAAAGGCCGCTACCAAGCCATAAAGGTAGGCGCGATCGCTGGGTTGTGTAACAACGGCTAAATCATAGCGTTGAAACAGGCGATTAAAGAGCGCTAGATATTCACCAAAACCGGGACGATCCGAAGTTTCAATTAATTCTGCAATATCGGGATTGCCATGGAGCATCTCTAACTTGCCGCGATACCCTAAAAAATGAAACTCCGCATCAGGCCAGAGCTCTCTGGCTTTGCTAATCAGAGGCGTTGTTACTAATACATCTCCAATTTGCCTCGTGGCAATAAATAAAACCTTTTTAGGTTTGAGTGTGGAGTACGTAGTCATGGCGGTGAGAATGTTCAAAGGGCCTTAGCCAAGATCTTCTCACGAACCCGTCGAGCGTTCTCGGCAGCATTGCTTTGATCGTGAATTTTATGAAAGAGATGGAGCACTTCAGTAGACCATGAGCCTGACTTACGGCGGATACGATGGTGTTGTAAGCGGAAGATGAAATCTGCATCCTCATGACCCCAGCCTGTCATAGCCTCATCAAAGCCGTTAATGGCTTCAGCATCGGCCTTCCAGCAAGCCATATTGCAACCCTTGATGCGGCGCCAAACAAATTTTTTGTAATCACGCCAAGAGCCATTACCTAACTTTACTTTGAGGGGCCAATATTTATTGATGCCACCACTCAAGCGCTTGCTAATGAGGTTTGAACAAAAGCGCTCAAAACTCCATTGGGGCCAAGTGAGTAGTTCGGTGGTGAGGTGTTCATTAAGCAGGACTCTGCTGCCGGTAACTAAGTATCCCTTTTGTGCCAGCGCACGATGCTGAGACACAAAGTCTGGCTGGACAATGCAATCGCCATCCAGGAAAACCAGATAGTCGCCATGAGCTGCAGCAATTGCTTTATTAAGAATTTTGGTTTTCTGAAAGCCTCGGTCTTCTTGCCAAAGATGTGTGACGGAGGCGGGGTGTGAACCTTTAATGGACTCAATGAGATGTTTTGTACTCTCGGTCGAGCCATCATCGGCAATGATGATTTCAAAGTTCTGATCGGTTTGCGTAGCTAGAGATTCTAGGCACAGCTTCAGTGCTTGTGGCCAGTTATACGTAGCCAACAAAATCGAAATCATTTACTGGCTTCCTGATTCAGGTGCCACAATTTGATATAGCGGTAATAGGTTCCTTGACCATTAGATACCGCCAATGCAAATCCCTGAGGACCATCCAAGAATCCCGCACGCAAAATATAGGTACGGAAAAATGCCCAAGCACCATGCAGAACTGCCTTAAGGGGGCTGCTGGTTTTACCTCTAGCAAATGCTTGCTCTGCTGAAGCAGTAGAGTAGCGATCTAGCTTTTGGAGTACTTGAGAGTAATTCATGAAGCTGTAATGCAGCATAGGATTCTTGAGTTTGGCTACTTGACCGTTCGGAACGAGGCGCTCATGAACCAAATCATCTGAGAATCGGGCAGTGCCCCGTTTAAATAAGCGATCAACAAAATCCGGGCTCCAGCCAGAGTGGCGGATAAAGCGTCCGCAATACCAAGAAAGTCTGGGGATGGCAAAGCAATCCACATGGGCGCTATGGTGTATTGCCGTCAGAATTTCCGACTTTAGTGCTGGGGTCAGTCTTTCATCAGCATCCAGCGAGAGCACCCATTCGCTGGTAGCTAGATCTAAGGCGCGGTTCTTCTGGGGTCCAAAACCGGGCCAGTCTGGGGGCTGGGCTATCGTTGCCCCATAGTTTTTGGCTATTTCTAAGGTGCGGTCAGAGCTGTTGGTATCAACAACCACGATCTGCTGGGCGAGCCCCTCTAGGGAGGCCAGACAATCGTCCAAATTGGCCTCTTCATTGCGGGTGATGAGTATGACTGATAAGGTGGGCATAATTCATTATATGAATGCTCAAGACCGTACCGTCCTAAATCGCTTAATTACCTATCTCAAGCCCCATATTAGCCTGATTATTGGGTCGCTTTTGGCCATGGCATTGGTAGCTGGTGCCGAAACCTCAATCCCCGCCTTAATGAAGCCTTTATTGGATAGGGGTTTCACAGGGCAACTCAATAGCAAGCTTTGGCAAGTGCCAGTTTTCTTGGTTGGCTTGGCTTTAGTTCGAAGTTTGGCTCAGTTTCTATCGAGTTATTTGCTCACGAGAGTAATTAACTCCGTCCTCCTTAAATTGCGCAAGCAAATGTTTCAAACACTTTTGCATGCAAAAACAACCTTTTTTCAAAAGAACTCGGCATCCAATCTGATTAATGCAGTTGTCTTTGAGGTGAACAACGTTCTTTCTGTCATGGGGGGAATGTTAATTAGCTTAGTGCGTGACTCTCTAACAGTAGTCGGGCTAATTGGTTACTTGATTTACCTGAATTGGCAGTTGACTTTAGTCGTCTTGGTTATTTTCCCCGTGATTGCATTCATCATGAGCAAAATTAATCGTCGTTTAAGGTCTCTTAATAGAGAGCAGCAAACACTGACAAGTGATCTTGCCTATATTGTTGAAGAGGCTGCGGCAGGATACAAGATCGTCAAAGTACATGGTGCTGAAGAGTATGAAATGACTCGCTTCATGCAAAAGGCAGAACGCTTGCGTCAGTTTGCGCTGAAGTCAGCAGTGGCAGGTGGCCTGAATCAGCCAATTACACAACTCATTGCCTCGATGGCTTTGTCGGTGGTTTTAGTGATTGCCTTAATGCAATCTGCTACCGAAGGAACCACTGTGGGTGGGTTTGCAGCCTTCATTACTGCAATGATGTTGGTGATTTCTCCCTTGAAGCATTTAGCGGATATCAACCAACCTTTGCAGCGTGGATTGACTGCCGCAGAAATGATCTTCGGATTAATGGATCAGCCCTTTGAAGAAGATGAGGATCGTAGGCTCAATATGACTCCTTTGAATAAAACCAAGGGCGGCATTCGTTTTGAGAATGTTGGATTTTCATATGAACAACAGGACGATCGAAAAGATGCCTTAAGCAATATCAATCTCATTATCAAACCTGGAGAGGTAGTTGCTTTTGTAGGGCCTTCTGGTGGTGGCAAGTCAACCCTGGTCAATTTATTGCCTCGATTCTTCAAGCCCACTAGCGGCCATATTTTCCTCGATGACATTCCTCTGGAAGATATTGTGCTGGCTGATGTGCGTCGACAAATTGCATTTGTGAGTCAAGACGTCATACTTTTCAATGACACTATAGCCGCCAACGTGGCTTATGGTGCCGGTAGTCAAGATGGAATTGATCGCGGTCGCGTGATGGAGGCGCTGGAAGCCGCCAATCTCAGCGCCATGATTAAGGAGCTGCCAGATGGTATTGATTCTATGGTGGGAGATAACGGCAATCGCCTGTCTGGTGGGCAGCGCCAGCGTTTGGCTATCGCACGTGCCATTTACAAAGATGCACCAATTCTGATTTTGGATGAAGCCACATCGGCTCTGGATTCTGAATCTGAGCGTCAGGTTCAGGAAGCGTTAGATACCTTAATGGCCAATAGAACGACTTTAGTGATTGCACACCGCTTATCGACCATTGAACATGCTGACAGGATTGTGGTTCTAGAGCATGGCAAAATTATCGAGAATGGTTCTCACGAAGATTTGATTAAGCACGATGGCTTGTATGCGAACTTACATCGCATCCAATTCTCGAACGCTTAATTCGAAAACCTTAACTCAGAACGATATCGTATTGCTCTTGGCGGAAGCTGCCTTCTGCTTGAAGGGTAATTGGCTTGCCAATGAAGTCCCCCAACTGCGCCAAGAATTGATTCTCTTCCTCTAGGAATAAATCAATCACATCAGGCGCAGCCACAATCCTAAATTCACGTGGATTAAATTGGCGGTGCTCTCGCACAATTTCCCGCAAAATCTCATAACAAATCGTTTGGGCAGTTTTAATTTCACCTTTGCCAAGGCAAGTGGCGCATGGCTCACAAGTGATATGGGCCAAAGACTCACGCGTCCGTTTGCGGGTCATTTCTACTAGGCCTAATGCAGAAAAGTCGCTTACTGAGGTGCGTGCATGATCGCGTTCAAGATTACGTTTGAGTTCATGTAATACAGATTCTTGATGGTCTTTGCCAATCATGTCGATGAAATCAATAATGATGATTCCACCTAAGTTACGCAAACGGAGTTGGCGCGCAATCGCTTGGGCCGCTTCTAGATTGGTTTTAAAGACGGTGTCATCGAGGTTGCGAGCGCCTACATAACTCCCTGTATTCACATCAATCGTAGTCATAGACTCTGTTTGATCGATCATGAGATAGCCGCCAGACTTGAGGTCTACTCGGCGACCCAGCGCTTTATTAATTTCTGCATCAACATCAAATAAGTCAAAGAGCGCGCGTTCGCCGCGATGCAGAGTCAACTTACCTAAAAGGTTAGGCATGTAGGCATTTGTAAATGCTTTGAGCTTCTCAAAATTCTCGGCAGAATCCACACGGATTTGGGTGGTGTCTTCACCGGCAACATCCCGTAATACACGCTCCGCTAGACTAAGGTCCTGATAGAGTAGTGTAGGCGCCGGATTGTGTTTCATGGCTGCATGAATGTTTTCCCAGGTGGTACGTAGGTAAAGCATGTCGTGCTGTAGTTCTGTGTCGGAAGCGTCTTGAGCGCTGGTGCGAACGATGATGCCGCCTTTTTCATCTGCAGCCATCAAACCTGCGAGACGCGTCTTAATGGCTTCACGCTCTTCAGGTTGATCAATCCGCTGAGAAACGCCAATATATTTTTCAGTAGCAGTATCGCTACCTGCCGGAGGTAGGTAGACTAAATTACGTCCAGCAATACTCAGTTGGGTTGTTAAGCGTGCACCTTTTGTCCCTAAAGGATCTTTTAATACCTGCACCAATAGTGTTTGACCTTCAAACAATAATTTTTCAATTTGTGCTTGAGGATTATTTTGTGTGATGTCAGCGACGTGCATAAATGCGGTGCGCTCAAGACCAATTTCGATAAATGCGGATTGCATGCCTGGTAGTACACGAACGACTTTGGCTAAATAGATATTGCCCACGATGCCGCGTTGGCGAGTGCGCTCAATTTGTAACTCTTGAACTGCCCCTTGCTGAATTAAAGCAACGCGCGTTTCTTGCGGGGTGATATTGATCAGTATTTCTTCATTCATATGCTGCTGACTTGGGCGCGATCTAGTAAAAGCTTTGTTTCATAAATAGGTAGACCCATGATACCGCTATAGCTGCCCTGAATTGAAGGAATAAAAGCCCCACCCAAGCCCTGTATGCCATAGGCGCCAGCCTTACCAAAGGGTTCGCCGCTAGCAATATAGGCATCAATCTGTTCCGTTGATAAATCGGCAAACTGAACTTTAGAAACCTGTACAAGCTGTATGGGATTTTCATCGGGACTGACGGTCACCGCTACTGAGCTGAGAACTTCATGTATTTTGCCGCTGAGCATTTTCAAAATTCGAGTGGCATCCTCTGCGTCAACTGGCTTGCCCAGAATTTCACCATTAGGATGAGTGGGTAAGCTCACAGTAGTATCGGCGCAAAGAATGGGGGCCCAAGGCAAACCACTTTTTTTCCACCTTAAAAGTGCTGCAGCACTTTTTGCTAAGGTAACGCGCTCTACGTAGGTGTGTGCCTTTTCTTGCGGGAGAGGGGTTTCGATGCTCTCGCTATCTTCATCTGAACTTGGTAGCAGCATTTCAAAGCAAATACCCATTTGCTTTAAGAGCTCTTGGCGGCGAGGGCTTTGTGAGGCGAGATAAATAAAAGAGTTCAAGGGATTACTCGCGATGATAGGGGTGGCCTTGCAGAATAGTCCAGGCTCGATAAAGCTGCTCTACCAACATGACTCTGGCCATGGCATGTGGCAAGGTAAGGCTGGAGAGTCGCCACATCGCCTGTGCACCCGCTTTCAGGCTGGGGTCCAAGCCATCTGCGCCACCAATTAAGAAGGTAATGTCGAAGCCTTGTTGACGCCAGCTAGCCAGTTGAGTGGCAAGATTCTGAGTGGTTTGGTCTTTGCCTCGCTCATCCAAAGCGATCACTCTGGATCCCTTGGGAATGGCTGCTGCAATCTTTAAGGCTTCTTTAGTAGGGGTGAGATCGGGTTTAATCTCTTTGATTTCAATGCTGCAATCTGCCGGCATTCTTTTGATGTAGTCATGAGTTGCCGTAGCAACCCAATCAGGCATCTTATGACCAACAGAGACGATGGTGAGCCGCATTGCCGCAAGTGACGACGAGATTACTCGTCGTCTTCGGATTCGCTGGCCTTAACAAGACCTTTGTCACCAGCTAATTTCACGCGTACAGGTTTAGCACCCCACATACCTTCAAGCTGATAGTAGGAGCGCAACATTGGTTGCAAAATATGTACGACGATATCGCCACAATCAACCAGTACCCATTCACCAGTTTCTAAACCTTCGATAGAAATAACTTCTCCACCTTTAGCATTCACCTCTTCTTTAACCGACATGGCTAAAGAGCGCGTTTGGCGGTTGCTAGAACCAGTGGCAATGACCACTCGATCAAATAACTCGCTTAATTTAGTGGTGTCATACACGCGGATATCTTGTGCTTTAACATCTTCTAAGGCATCAATCACGACGCGTTGTAATTTACGTAAGTCCATATTTTCTCGGCAATAATTTTTCTAATTAGGGTGATCTTAGCTTGATTACTGATACAAGCCCAGATTTGTAATGATTTCTAGGGTGTGGGTTGGAATTTGCTCGGATGCAATAGAGCTCCGTGAGCTGGATTTAAGGCGATCTCGTAATGCGGTTGAGGATAGATCAATATTCAAGCTTTCATCGATGTATATGAGGCCTGCAGCGCTATTTTCAAGAGCTTTAGCATCAGATGTTTGATTAGTTTTCAAGAATTGACTCACTTCGGAGCTTATTTCTCGCTTTAAATCATGATGTGGCCTAGTTGCCACCGCAAAATTGACAAACTGGCTTAGCTTCTCCCAGGAGTTCCAGCTAGGGAGGGCAACAAGAGAGTCTGCTCCCATCAGCCAAGTCAGGCTAGCGTTTGTTCCAAAGCGCTCACGCAAGGCTTTAACGGTATCAATCGCATAACTAGGCCCAGCGCGATCAATCTCCATGCGATCAATGCCTACTTGAGTGGAGATCTTGAGATATAAAAATGCTCTCGCCAAATCAATGCCAGCAGCTTCAGTTAACTTCAGACGCATTTCTGCGGCAGTGATGCCAGTTCCCTTTTGCCATGGCTCACCACTCGGAATAAGTAGCAGTGCATCTAAGTGGAGTAGCTTTGCAAAATGGGTAGCCAATTTCAAATGACCCACATGAGGAGGGTCAAATGTACCCCCAAGAATGCCAATTTTCTTTATAGCGCTCAAGCTAGCCAATCTCGTGGCTTAAGGTAATAGTCATATAGCTTAGCCTCAGGGGTTCCGGGCATTGGCTGCCAGTTGTACCACCATTGAACTACTGGCGGCATCGACATCAGAATGGATTCGGTACGTCCACCCGAGTGCAAGCCAAAGATAGTCCCGCGATCAAAGATCAAGTTGTATTCCACATAGCGACCGCGGCGATATTCTTGGAAGGCCTTTTCTTCGGGGGTGAAGCTGTCTTGATAGCGGCGCTGCACGATTGGTAGGTAAGCATCGATAAATGCATCCCCAACTGCACGCGTCATTGCAAAGCTTTTCTCAAAACCAAGCTCATTAAAGTCATCAAAGAAAACGCCACCAATGCCGCGCGGTTCTTCGCGATGCTTGAGGTAGAAATATTCATCACACCATTTTTTAAAGCGAGGGTAAAGCTCTTCGCCAAAAGGGTCTAATGCATCCTTGGCAGTTTGATGAAAGTGTTTGCAGTCTTCATCAACGCCGTAATAAGGAGTGAGGTCAAAGCCGCCTCCAAACCACCATACTGGCTCTTTATCAGGCGCTTGCGCAATAAAGCAACGCACATTCATATGCGTGGTGGGTACTTTGGGGTTATTCGGGTGGAATACCAAAGACACACCCATTGCCTCAAAGCTACGACCTGCTACCTCTGGACGATGATGAGATGCGGAAGGAGGCATTTGATCGCCACGAACATGGGAGAAGCCCACACCACCTTTTTCCAGAATATTACCGCCATCTAAAATGCAGGTGCGACCATAGCCTTTGAGTTTGCTGTCTTCTGGCTTATGCCATTCATCAGCAACAAAGACCTTGCCATCCAAAGCGCTCATGGTACTTGTGATGCGATCTTGCAACCCTAAAAAATAGTCCTTTAGGGTTGCGATATCGATTTGGGTCTGTTGATCTGACAAGGGTGCTCTAACTTGATGGGTTTACTTAATTGCGCGGAAGCCAATATCTTTACGATATTGCATGCCGTCAAACTGGATATGGTTAATAGCTTCATATGCTTTTTGTTGGGCACCACGTACAGTATCTGCGAGACCCACAACGCACATCACCCGTCCACCGGATGTCACCACTTTGCCATCTTGCAATTTCGTACCAGCATGGAACGTAATTTGATCTTCAGTATCAGCCGGAATGCCGGTAATCACATCACCTGCACGTGGGGTATCAGGGTAATTGTGGGCAGCAAGCACAACGCCTAAGGCGGTGCGGCGATCCCATTCCAACTCAACTTCATTGAGCGTGCCGTCAACCGCATGATCTAGTGCATTGACGAGATCACTGCGCAGGCGAGCCATGATCGGTTGTGTTTCTGGGTCGCCCATTCGGCAGTTAAATTCCAAAGTTTTGATCTTGCCATCAGGAGAGATCATTAAGCCTGCATACAAGAAGCCTGTATACGGAATGCCATCTGCTTGCATGCCCTTCACTGTTGGCATGATCACTTCACGCAATGCACGTGCATGAATTTCTGGGGTAACAACTGGTGCAGGGGAGTAGGCACCCATGCCACCTGTATTTGGGCCTTGGTCAGCATCGAGTAAACGCTTGTGATCTTGACTGGTTGCTAATGCAAGAACATTCTTGCCATCTACAAGAACAATAAAGCTGGCTTCTTCACCCGTTAGGAATTCTTCAATCACAACACGGGCGCCTGCATTACCCAATTTGTTATCAGCCAACATCATGTCAACCGCAGCATGTGCTTCTTCAAGACTCATGGCAACCACTACGCCCTTACCTGCAGCAAGGCCATCAGCTTTAATCACAATCGGAGCACCCTTGGCATCAATGTAGGCATGTGCTTCTAGGGCGCTAGAAAAAGTTTGGTAGTCAGCCGTTGGAATTCCGTGACGTTTCATAAACGCTTTAGAAAAGTCTTTAGAAGATTCCAATTGAGCCGCCAATTGTGTTGGGCCAAAAATACGCAAGCCATTGTTGCGGAACACATCCACGATGCCAGCAGCAAGTGGTGCTTCTGGACCCACAACCGTTAAATGAATCTTCTCGCGCTTAGCAAAATCAGCGAGCTCTTGTAATCCAGTGATCGGTAAGTTCTCAATGCCTGCAGCAGTTTGTTTAGCAGTTGCTGTACCACCATTGCCAGGAGCAACATAAACCGTTTGGACTTGCGGGGATTGGGCCAACTTCCAAGCTAGCGCATGTTCGCGTCCGCCAGATCCGATTAGGAGAATTTTCATAACAAGCTATCTAGTATTTAAATGAAGTAATTAAAGAAAATGAATTTAAAAATTAAAGTGCAGCGTTCGTAAACACTTCTTGAACGTCATCTAAGTTCTCGAGCGCATCTAATAATTTCTGCATGCTCTCAGCCTGATCACCTTCCAAAGCAATCTCAGTCTCAGGGCGCATGGCAACCGTTGCTAGCTCAGGCTTGAGGCCTGCTTTACTAATAGCATCTTGTACATTTGAAAAATCAGGAACAGGAGACAGTACCTCTAAAGAACCATCATCGTGAGTAATCACATCTTCAGCGCCAGCATCTAATGCAACTTCCATGAGTTGATCTTCGCTAGTGCCTGGGGCAAATAACATCTGCCCACAATGCTTGAATAAAAAAGCAACAGAACCTTCGGTACCCATATTGCCGCCATTCTTGTTAAAAGCATGGCGAACCTCTGCAACGGTGCGAGTACGGTTATCGGTTAAGCAATCGACAATAATGGCGGCGCCATTCATGCCATAACCCTCATAACGAATTTCTTCGTAGTTCACGCCTTCTAGAGATCCGGTGCCGCGTTGAATTGCTCTTTGCACGTTATCGTTCGGCATATTTGAGTCTTTGGCCTTATCAATAGCCAAGCGTAAACGTGGGTTGGTAGCAATATCACCACCGCCTAATTTGGCGGCTACGGTAATTTCTTTAATGAGTTTGGTCCAAATCTTGCCGCGTTTTTCGTCCTGACGACCTTTGCGGTGCTGAATATTGGCCCATTTCGAATGGCCGGCCATACGGGTAAGTCCTTTTAATAATTTGGCTAGAAGACCTCATTTTAAGGGGTTCTAGACCCAAGGTAGGGGGTAAGCAAGCATTTTTTGTTACACTCTCATGTCTTAGTAGTAACAAAGTAGCAAAGTAAGCAGAATTTCCACTGCAAACACCTGCCTCGGTGATGGAATTGGTAGACGTGCCGGACTCAAAATCCGGTGCCGCAAGGCGTGGCGGTTCGAGTCCGCCCCGAGGCACCACTCAAAGACTGTTCAGTCCTTGAGCATCCCCAGATTATTTAAATTTCGTAAGTCTCGGATTCGTTATTCATTGCCTGCTCAACAATCTTCTTCGTGAGTGTTGGTGAGAAGAGTTCAATGAAGGTGTAAACAAAGGACCTGAGGTAGGCGCCTTGTTTAACACCAATATGGGTGACGTTGTTGCCAAATAAATGTCCCGCAGGAATGACCTTGAGATTGCGATCTCGATCAGGGTCATAAGCATGACCCGCAACAATACCAATGCCCATACCCGTCTCTACATAAGTCTTAATGACGTCAGCATCGATGGCTTCCAAAATAATATCGGGCGCAATATTTCTTTGTGCAAAGGCTGCATCAATCTTGCTGCGACCAGCAAATGCTTTGTCGTAAGTGATGATGGGGTACTTAGCAATCTCTTCTAGAGTAAGCGTTGCCTGGTTGAGAAGGGGATGGCTTAGGGGCACCATGAGTACGTGCTGCCATTGATATCCTGGTAAAGCGAGCACGCCTGGGGTATTCGCAATCCCTTCGGTAGCAATGGCAATATCTGCACGATCATGTGTGAGTAACTCTGCAATTTGACCTGGATTACCTTGCTGAATACTCACCTTAACTTTTGGAAAGCGTTTGGTAAATTCAGTCAGCACTTTAGGAAGTGCGTAGCGCGCTTGTGTATGGGTAGTGGCAATGACGAGACTGCCTTGATCTTGGCTAGCAAAATCTTTACCCACTCTCTTCAGTGTTTCCACTTCATCGAGGATGCGCTCAATAGAACTCAAAATACGTTTACCTGGTTCGGTCAAGGAGCGAATGCGCTTGCCATGGCGACGAAAGATCTCCACACCTAACTCATCTTCCAACTCAATAATGGCCTTAGAAACCCCCGGCTGAGAGGTGAATAAGGCTTTAGCTGCTGTCGTTAAATTGAAGTTTTGCCTAACGGCTTCACGTACAAAGCGGAATTGGTGGAGATTCATAAGGATTCCTATCTATATATCAGCAATAATATAGGAATCAAATTCTAAATGATTTTTGGGTATTAAGCCTTAGAAACCCAGCGCAACCCGAATAGCGCCAAAAGGAAGTAGAGCAAAGGCGGGGTAAGCGCTGTTAGTAGTGCTGGCCAAGAACCTAAGAGCCCAACGTTAGAGAAGAGGGAGTTAAACAGCTGGAAGCTCATACCCAGCATGATTCCACCAAACACCTTGATACCAACACTACCTGCTCGAACCTTAAGGTATGCAAACGGAAGGGCTAGTGTGAGCATCACAAAAATTGTGAAGGGATAAACCACCTTCTTCCAGAAAGCAATGGAATGTCTTTGCGCATCTTGTTTGTTTTCACGCAGGTGAGAGATGAAGCGACCTAAGCTCATGATCGACATTTTTTCAGGGCTGATTAAGAGCACATTCAAAATTTGGGGCGTGACCTCCGACTCCAGAGTGAGAATCGGATGCGTAAAAGTTTGTGCAGAAAAAACGGGGTTCAGTGGGTCAGACTGCTTGGTTTCTTTAAAGCGAGTTTCGGTGACGTCATTTAAAACCCAGATGCCAGTCTCATCAAACTGTCCGGAGACTGCGCTACGAATAGAGAGAAGATGATAGGTGTCATCAAACTCATACATGCGGATATTTTGAATCTCATTATCTTTATCAACCTTACCTACGTTGACATAGCGCACTCCAGGTCTCACAGGTCCGCTACCATCCTCATCGCGTAAGCGATCCTTTACCCAAACACCTGTTTTAAATTGTGACGTATAGGCTGAGCCCATAGCCTTCATCCTAATCTGATCAGACTTTGCCTCGGAATAAGGGCCAACCCATTCACTCATGATGAGTGTGAGCGCTACTAAGGGAAGGGAAATTTTTGTGAGGGTAATGAGCCCGCGTTTAACGTCTAATCCAGCGATGCGCAAAATGGTGAATTCAGACTGGCTAGCCAGCATTGCAAACACATAGATACTGCCAATCAAGCCTGCAATGGGGATGATTTCAGAGATTCGGCTTGGCGCTTTTAGAAGAACATGAAGTAGCGCTAGAGGAAGTGTGTAGGCTCCTTGCACAGACCCTAACTCGCTCAAGATATCGAAGAACAAAAACAAAGCTACCAAGGCGAACAAGATAAAGCCAAAAGCAGCATAAATCTGCTTGGCTAAATAGCGCTCGTAAATGAAAGGAAAGAGCAATTTCATTTGGTGGCCATAGAGGCGGGCAATTGACGGCGCCACCACTTTAGAGAGGGATTAATACGATTGCGAATTAAGGCTGTCGCAATTAAGAGGGCAAGCAAATGAATAGGCCAGATGGCAACAAAAACACTGACCTTGCCTTGCGAGACAAAATTTTGCGTTAGGTTAAGCAAGTTGCTATAGATTAAATAAATTAAGACCGCATAAAACATCGCAGTGTAATTACCCAAGCGAGGGTTCACATAAGCCAGCGGAATTGCAATCAGCACCAAACCCAATGCCATTAATGGCAAGCCAATACGCCACAGTAACTCAGCACGATTAGGGTTGATAGAGGCTGGATTAGGATCATTTAAAAGTTCAGTGATTGTCTTCTCGCGATCACGTGGTGCGGGCGCCAATGATTCTTTACTCCGTATCTTGGTACTGTATTCATTAAATTCCAGAATTCTGAAATCGGGCTGCGTGGGTTGCCCCTCATAGCGCCTGCCGTTATGCAGCACGATAGATTTCTCGCCACCTGCAGAGTTTTGAATATAGCCAGTTTGGGAAACTGCAATACTCAGTCGACCATTCTTAGAGTCGGCTACGAAGATATTCTTGACTTCACTTTTATCAACATCGAGCTCTTCAATGAAAAATACGCGCTCTGCTTTTGCGGACTCTTTGAATTGTCCAGCACTCACCATGGATACATCATCACGTTGTTGAAAGCGTTGACTAATTAAAGTAGATTCTCGGTTTGCCCAGGGCCAGACAAAAAGAGCCAGAAGCGCGATCACAATGATGAGCGGCGTAGCAAATTGCATGATAGGGCGAATGAGATTGGTAACGCTTAAGCCACTAGCAAACCACACAATCATTTCTGAGTCTTTGTACCAGCGCACCAGAACAATGAGGGTTGCGACAAATAGAGAGACTGTTAAAAGAACGGCAAGATAACCCAGGGTAGCCAAAGCAATCAAAACGAGTGCATCTTCTGGATTGACCGCCCCGTTAGCGGCATAACCCAAAATTCGGATCACCAAGGTGGTCACCATAATGGTGACTAAGACCAAAAAGACCCCGCCAGTCGTAAAACTGAGTTCGCGGCGAAGGGCCTGGTTAAAAATCATGAGAATTTATAGGTCTGGATTCGAAAGGTTATTGGGCTTGTAAATGGCTTATATTGCTGGAGGTAAGGGAAGTTATTCTCATGTCGGAGGATAATGGATAAACGTCCCAAATTAGCAGATTACCCCTTTTGAATCGACCAAAACACCTTAATAGATTATGACAATTCAATTCAGCACCAAGATTTTCCCTCAAGCAGACCTTCAGAGCCTAAAACTCCAGAAATCTAGCCTCAAATCCTTGCTTAGCAACAATACCGACTGCTTGGTTTTGGCATATTCCCAGGCGGATTTAGATAGTTTCTCAGGCGCTAAGGGCGCCAAGGCAAAAGTAGGATTTTTGCCAGAGTTAGATCTCTTGCTCGGAGGCGCAGTCAATCACGCCAATATTCTTGGGGATTTAGATTCCAAGCAAGCTTCCGTATGCATGTTGCGTGCAGAAAAATCTTGGTCTAGCAATGGCGTTAAAGCAAAAAGAGTATTGCTAGTGAGTTTGGGCGATGTACATCTTGCTAGCGAACGGAGTTTGACTACCTATTCCAAAGTTGCTCGTGCAGCTTTGAAGGTTTTAAGTGGCGGATCAATTGAAAGTGCGCTTTGGTTTACACCAAGTTTTGCGCTTGCACACAAAGCTGACTTCATTGCCGAAGAGGTTCGTCTTACAGTTCAATACGCTGGCGACCAAGCCTATCGTTTTGGCGTGCGTCAACCAGCAATGAAATTCAAAGTAAAAGATAAAGCAGACATATTTAAGCATCTCGTCTTTGCAGGTAACGATGCCTGCGCTAAAGAGCTGAAGCCTGCGGTAGAGCAGGGCGTAGCTATGGTGGAGGGTATGAATCTGGCGAAGGATTTGGGTAACCTCCCCCCAAACATCTGTACACCTACCTACCTCGGCAAGACAGCGCAGGGCTTAAGTAAAAAAACTGCTCTGAAAGTGGATGTGCTTGGGCTTAAGCAAATTGAAGCATTGGGAATGGGTTCATTTTTATCCGTTGCCAAAGGATCCGCTACCCCGCCGCAATTTATTGTGATGAAACATCAAGGTGGCAAAGCAGGAGAGGCGCCGATTGTTTTGGTGGGCAAGGGAATTACTTTTGATACTGGCGGAATTTCATTAAAGCCAGGTGAAGCCATGGATGAAATGAAGTACGACATGTGTGGCGCAGCTTCAGTGATCGGTACGATGTACTCCGTTGCTTTAATGAAATTGAAGAAGAATGTGATTGGCGTCATTCCTACTTGTGAAAATATGCCATCAGGCCAAGCCACTCGTCCTGGCGATATTGTGAAGAGCATGTCTGGACAGACTATTGAGATTCTCAACACTGATGCAGAGGGACGCTTAATTTTGTGTGATGCGCTGACTTATGTAGAGCGCTTTAAACCGGCAGCAGTGATTGACGTTGCCACCTTAACTGGTGCTTGCGTGATTGCCTTGGGTCATGTGCACAGCGGTTTGTTTTCTGAAGATGAGAACTTGGTAAGTGAGCTGACTAAAGCGGGTCATGCTTCTTTAGATACCGTATGGCGTTTGCCTTTGGATGCGGCCTATCATGAGCAACTTAAATCCAATTTTGCAGATGTGGCCAATATTGGTGGTCGTCCAGCTGGCAGTGTGACAGCAGCCTGCTTCTTGTCTCGCTTTACCGAGAAATACAAATGGGCGCACTTGGATATCGCTGGCACTGCATGGAAGAGTGGCGCCGCCAAGGGCTCTACCGGTCGTCCTGTGCCGCTTTTAGTGAACTTCTTGCTCGAGCGCAAGTAAGCACTCTATATCCTGGGTAAATATTGAATGGCTCGAATCGATTTTCATAGCAATGTTAGTGACAAGCTCGAATACGCTTGTCGCCTCACGCGGAAGATTTGGAGCGCTACGCCAGAAGGTGAACCAGTCCGCAATATTCTGATGGTGGGCGAGAAGGCGGATCTGAAAAAGCTGAATGAACTTCTTTGGGCATTTAGTAGTACTGATTTTTTGCCGCACTGTTTTATTGAGGACGAGGCCGCAGCCGAAACCCCAATAGTACTAACGGATGACTTTGCTTCCCCATCCTTGAGCGGTATTCCCCATGCTGATGTCATGATTCATTTGGGAATGCGTATGCCTGCTGATGTGCCAGCCTTGGTTGCGCGCTTTCCCAGAATCGTTGAGGTGGTCACTGTGAATGAAGCAGAGCGATTGGCAGGGCGCGAGCGCTTTAAGGCTTATCGAGAGTTGGGCCATGAGCTGCATAACTTCGATCAATCCAAAAACTAAGAGCTATGTTGATTCATCCACAGTTTGACCCTGCAGCAATTCGTATTGGATCTTTTGCAATTCATTGGTATGGCTTGATGTATTTAATGGCCTTCGTTCAATTTTTACTTCTAGGGCGCTTGCGTATTCTCGCCCCACGCTACCAAGCCCTGGGTTGGACCTATAAAGATCTTGAGGATCTTCTTTTTGCCGGCGTTCTTGGCGTGGTGCTAGGTGGTCGTTTGGGTTACACCTTGTTTTATATGCCAGGCTTCTATCTAACTCATCCTTTGAGTATTTTTAAAATTTGGGAAGGCGGCATGTCTTTTCATGGCGGCTTGTTAGGGGTGCTGGTTGCACTCTTCTGGTTCGCTAAAAAACACAAGACCACCTTTTTTGTCGTGAGTGATTTGGTTGCGCCACTAGTTCCCTTTGGCTTGGCTTTCGGTCGACTGGGGAACTTTATTAATGGTGAGTTATGGGGCAGGCCTACTGATTTACCTTGGGCGATGATTTTTCCTTTAGTGGATTCCATCCCACGCCATCCATCGCAGATTTATCAACTGCTTGGTGAAGGTGTGCTGCTCGGTATTGCGCTCTGGATTTATGCAGGTAGGCCTAGACGTGTTGGTCAGGTGTCCGGATTTTTCTTGTTGGGTTACGGTATTTGCCGTTTCTTAGCGGAGTATGCGCGTGAGCCCGATTCCTTCTTGGGCCTCTTGGGCTTGGGCTTATCTATGGGTCAGTGGTTGTGTGTGCCAATGATGTTGTTTGGCCTCTATCTCATGACTGCATTCAAATCCAAGAGTCAATAATTAGCGCATGCTGAATGAAGAGCTAACACTTCGAAAATTAGAGGTACTGTGCTCGTTTATACGGACTGGCAGTCTTTCTAAAACAGCGGAAGAGTTACGCTTAAGTTCAGTCAGTATTCACAAGGCATTGCATTCGCTGGAATCCGGAATAGGGTGCGCTCTATTTGTAAAAGATGGGCGTCAGTTAAAAGCTTTGCCAGCTGCTATTTATTTGGCTGAAGCAAGTGCAGATTTATTGGCCGATGTAGACCGCGTTCTAAAAAAGACTAGAGCCAAGGCCGGTGTCGAGAGCGGGCAAATTCGTCTAGGGTCAATGTACTCTTTGACTGCCAATATCATTCCTAGAGTCATCATGGGCACCAAAATTCGTAGACCTGATTTGGATATTGATTTATATCTGGGATCTAACGAGGATTTGATGAAGCGGCTCAGCGAGGGTAATGTAGATGCAGTAGTCATGGCAGTTCCTACAAGAGATCTTCCAGAGGGCGTCCAGGTAGTTCCTCTTTTTGAGGACCAGTTGTTTTTAGCCTCCTCAAAAAACAATAAGCCAACCGAAGCCAATATTGATTTATCCGAGTACCAAAATGAGAAGTTTCTGACCCTTCAAGATGGTTTTGCCACCACTTCAGGGTTTTATGAAGCTTTCCAGTTAGCTGGATTTGCCCCCAATGTGGTGATGAAGGTGGGCGATATCTTTTCTCTCATGAATATGGTCTCAGGCGACCTGGGAAGATCTTTGCTGCCTGGTCGGGTGAAGGCTTTAATGGGTGATGCGATTGAATTTACCCCTTTATTGCCAAAATATCAGGTAACCCAACATATTGCCCTAATGTACCTCCAGGCTAATGAATCAAACCCCAATATCCTCGCTCTAGCGGCTGAAACCCGCATGTTGCATCGCAATAATTCCTAACCCTGTCTTAACACGTTAGCTAATCTATTAACTTAAAGTTAATGAATATATACTTTCATTAATTGATTCAGGTATGGCTCAGCTATACATTAGTGCTCAACCCCTCACCCTTTGGGTTGAATTCTTTGAGAGATATACATGCTTGAAAAGCTAGCAAAAGCCCGTTACTTTTCCCGCGTTACCGGCGCGGTCAACCGACTCATTTCAGAGCGTGGTGAATCGAATGCCGTCAGCATGGCTGACGATGTGATCCACAACTATCGCAAGCTCTCCAAAGATCAACATTCTAAATTTTTCAATTTTCTATTTGAAAAACTCAATCCTGATGCTGCTGCAGTCATGGCTGCCGCGCAAAATTTTTCAGCAGAAGCAAGTGCTCGTAATTACATTAAATTACAGCGTGTGACTGAGCCGCCGAGGCAAGAATTGTTTCGTCGACTGAATCGCGCAACCAATGGAACTGCTGCGTTAGTAGGAATGCGTCGTGATCTGTTGCAGTTGCTCGAAAAGCAACCTGAGTTAACTGCGGTTGATTTTGACTTGCGTCACCTCTTATCTTCTTGGTTTAACCCAGGATTTTTGAAGATGCATCGGGTAGATTGGAAGTCGCCTGCTGAAGTTCTTGAAAAGCTCATTCAGCATGAGGCTGTTCATGCAATTGATGGCTGGGATGACCTGCGCCGCCGCTTACAGCCTGATCGCCGCTGCTTTGCCTTCTTTCATCCGCAGCTTCCAAATGAGCCTTTGATTTTCGTTGAAGTAGCGCTTTTGCCAGAGATCCCCGCTGTCATCACTCCGTTGGTAGATAAGAAGGCGGAGACCGTTCATCAAACTTCGCAATATAAAGTGGCTGCTTTTTATTCCATTAGTAACTGTGAGCCAGGCTTGCGCGGCGTTTCCATGGGTAACTTCTTGATTAAGCGCGTTGCAGAACAATTGCATGCAGAATTCCCTGGTCTCAAAACCTTTGTGACGCTTTCACCTATTCCAGGCTTCATTGACTGGGTTGCTGCTGGCGCAGATATTGGCGGCGAAAAGACCGGCACTCAACTCAAGCCTGCAATTCGTACAGCGCGCGAGCAATCCTTAGAAGCCCTTGGACTTGCTCATCGCTCTTGGCCTGAGCGTTTAAGTGCTGGCTGGCATCCAGACAATGCTACTGAAAAAGAAAAAGCCGCTTTACTATGTCTCGCAAGTATTTACTTGGGCTTAGGCTCTGCTGGTCGTAACGGTAACCCGGTTGCTAAGTTTCACTTGGGTAATGGCGCCAAGCTTCATCAAATTAACTGGGCTGGAGATCTCTCTCGCAAGGGTTTACGACAGTCAGCAGCACTCATGGTTAATTATTTGTACGATCTTTCCTCTGTTGAGGAGAATCATGAGCGCTTTACCCATGGGGAAATTGATTATTCACGTGCAGTTGGCCGATTAATGCAGGCCTAGAAATATATTTTTGGAGGAGAGGCTCTAAAAGCAGAATTCAGAGATTATTCGCTTTAGAGTATGTGGCAAGGAAGCAGACACTAAGATCTGACCGTATTATGCAGTCTATAAAACACTACTAGGAGAACAATATGAGCAATGAATTGAAATCTGGATCTAATAAGCCAAATGCTTTGCGTCGCCAATTATTGGCGGGATCTGCAGCGTTGCCTCTAGCTGGCATCGTAGGCTATAGCCCTGCATCAAACGCTCAAGGCGCAACTAAAACCTTGAACATCTCACATCAGTTTCCTGGTGGAACTATTCAGGCAGGTGATTTCCGTGATCGCCTCTGCCGTAAATTTGCTGAATCTGTTGAAAAACGTACCAAAGGGGCTTTGAAGTTCCAGGTATACCCAGGTTCATCATTGATGAAAACCAATGCGCAGTTCAGTGCAATGCGTAAGGGTGCTTTAGATATCTCATTATTCCCAATGCCCTATGCTGGTGGAGAAGTTCCTGAGTTGAACATTGGCTTAATGCCAGCATTGGTTACTAGTTACGAGCAGGCTGCTAAATGGAAGACTGCTGAAGTAGGTAAGATGCTGACCAAAATTTTAGAAGACAAAGGAATTGTTCTCTTAAGTTGGGTTTGGCAAGCTGGTGGTGTAGCAAGTAGAAGCAAGCCAATTGTTCTCCCAGAGGACGTTAAGGGGATGAAGATTCGTGGCGGTAGTCGTGAATTTGACCTTATGCTCAAGGCGGCAGGGGCTTCGGTAATCTCATTACCTTCTAACGAAATCTACGCAGCAATGCAAACTGGTGCTATGGATGCTGCTTACACATCCTCTACAAGCTTTATGTCATTCAAGCTCGAAGAGTTGGCGAAAGCATTTACTAGTGCACGTCAAAAATCCTATTGGTTCATGCTTGAGCCGCTGATGATGTCTAAGCAAATTTTTGATGCTTTGCCAAAAGATCAACGCGATGCTCTCATGGCAGCTGGCGCCGAGATGGAGAAGTTTGGACTTGAGGCTGCAAAAGATGATGACAAGACTGCGGCCTTAGCTTATGCAAGAGCGGGTAGCAAAGTCACTGACGTTGATGCAGCTATTGTGGATAAGTGGAAAGCTATTGCACGTGATAGCGCCTGGAAAGACTACGCAGAGAAGAATGAAAGCTGCGCATCATTGTTAAGAGCAGCAGAAAAAGTAACCTAAATCATGACTCAACTTTTAAAAGCGACAGACCGCTTAATGTCTGGAATTAATAAGCTGATGGTGTTGTTTGGATCATTGGCATTGGTGGCTGCTTCAGTTATCTTGAGCTACAGCGTTGCTTCAAGGGCATTTTTTGGAGCAACGACTGATTGGCAAGATGAGGCCGCGGTATTTTGCCTGGTGGGTGCCACATTCTTGTGTGGTGCTTACGTCCAGCAAATTCGTGGACATGTGGGTATTTCGGCTGTATCTACTATGCTGCCAAAAGCAGTCAATCGTCTCAGAGTATTGATTATTGATATCGCCTCTTGTGCCTTCTGTGCTTTTTTTGCATGGAAGTCTTGGGCTTTATTTCATGAAGCGTGGGTAGATGGTCAAGTGACTTCATCTTCATGGGCTCCACCTCTGTGGATTCCATACATCATGATGTCTATTGGTATGACCTTGTTGGCGTTTCAGATTTTGCTCCAAGCGTTTGGAGATGTTGTTAATCCAGGCGAAGGGGAATAAGCATGTCAATCATGACTCTAGGATTATTGTTTGCAGCAGTTACCTTATTGGTAATGTTTTCAGGGATGCCTATCTCTTTTGCATTAGGCTCAGTAGCCGTTGTATTTATGGTGTTCTTCATGCCTGTATCTTCATTGGATACAGTGACGCAGAACGTCTACGAAGAAATGGCCAGCATCACCTTGCTCTCGATCCCGCTATTTATCTTAAAAGGGGCGGCGATCGGACGTTCACGCGCCGGTCAAGATTTGTATGAAGCTTTGCACGTTTGGCTTGGTAAAGTTCCTGGTGGATTGGGCGTTGCTAACGTTTTAGCTTGTGCTCTGTTTGCTGCGATGGCAGGATCCAGTCCTGCAACATGCTCCGCTATTGGCAGCGCAGGCATTCCGGAGATGCGTAAGCGTGGTTACTCACCTGGATTGGCAGCGGGCATTATTGCTGCTGGCGGCACTCTCGGTATTCTCTTGCCACCTTCCATTACGATGATTTTGTACTCAGTTGCTGCAGAGCAATCATTGGGACGTTTATTCCTTGCTGGCATTGGCCCTGGCTTGATGCTGGTACTGTTCTTCTCAATCTACACCGTTTATCGCTTCCGTAAGGAATACAACCTAGCCTTAGCGGCTGTTCAGGTTGGCGCTCCTAGTCATCCAATATTGGAGCGACACACATACACCATGCAGCAGAAGATGAGTTCTCTGCCACGGGTGCTGCCTTTCTTGGTTTTATTGATTGGTGTGATGGTTGCGCTCTACGGCGGCTATGCAACACCTTCTGAAACTGCGGGCCTTGGTGCAATCTTAGCCTTCGCATTAATTGCTGGCATTTACAAAATGTGGCGCATTAAGGATTTGTCGCCATTGCTCAATGCCACCATTAAAGAATCCACAATGTTGATGTTCATTATTGGAATGTCTTTATTGTTTTCCAATGTGATGAGCCATTTGCATCTCAGCCAGTCAGCTGCGCAAGCGATTGTTGACCTTGGCTTTGGACGTTGGGGATTATTGGCTGCTATTTTGATTTTGGTGGTGATCTTGGGCTTCTTCTTGCCGCCGGTCTCTATTATTTTGATGACTGCACCAATTTTCTTGCCACCACTAAGAGCCGCTGGGTTTGATTTGGTTTGGTTTGGAGTGGTAATGACCATTGTGATGGAAACGGGTTTGATACATCCACCGGTGGGCCTCAATATCTTCGTAATCAAAAACATCGCACCGGATATTTCTCTAAATGAAATCATCTGGGGCGTATTCCCATTTGTGATCATCATGATTCTTTCTGTTGTGTTGCTCTGCTTTGTGCCAGAGATTGCTACCGGATTATCTGATTTGGTTATGGGTGTGGCCAAGGTACATTGATTGCAGTATTGATAAAAATAATAGTCTTATAGGAAATTTCATGAATTTATATTCACTCTTGGAAAAAGGTTTTCCAAAAGATAAAAAAGCGTGTGCTCTCGAGACGCACGACGGTCTTTATTACTCTTGGGGTGACCTTGAGTCAGCAACCGCCAAGCTTGCTAATTTGCTTGCTAGCCTGAAGCTTCCAAAAGGAGCCAGGGTTGCAGTACAGGTTGAGAAGTCTCCTGAGGCACTTTTTCTTTATCTAGCAACCATTCGTGCGGGCTATGTGTATTTGCCGCTGAATACCGCTTATCAGTCAGCCGAAATCCAGTACTTCCTAGAGAATGCTGAGCCAGCAGTAGTTGTCTGCAGCAGCAAGAATCTCTCTTGGGTTTCCAAGGTGGCTTCTAAGGCTGGTACTAAGCATGTATTCACGCTGGACGAGAATCGTACGGGTACTTTATTGGAGCGCGCAGGAAATCTGAGCGACAAATTCAAGACTGTTCCAGCAAAAGATGATGATCTTGCAGCGATTCTGTATACCTCCGGTACAACAGGCCGTAGCAAGGGCGCAATGCTTACTCATAAGAACCTTGGCAGCAATGCACAAGTGTTGCAAAAGTTCTGGGGTTGGAAAAAAGGTGATGTATTGCTGCACGCTTTGCCTATCTTCCACGTTCATGGATTGTTTGTGGCGGCCCATGGCGCATTGATTAATGGCAGCAAAATGATTTGGTTGCCGCGTTTAGATACTGCGCAGTTGATTAAGCACATGCCGCAGTCCACCGTGATGATGGGTGTGCCGACATTCTATGTACGTCTATTGGCTGACAAAGGATTTACTAAAAAAGTAGCAAGCAATATGCGTTTATTTGTTTCTGGTTCAGCTCCTTTGCTGACAGAAACATTTAACACTTTCAAAGAAGTGATTGGCCAGCCGATTCTTGAGCGTTATGGCATGAGTGAGACGGTGATGTTGGTTTCCAATCCTTACAAAGGAAAACGCGTAGGTGGTTCAGTTGGTCTGCCATTGCCTGGCGTTAAGGTACGTGTAGTGACTGAAGATAACAAGCCATGCAAGGTTAATGAAATTGGCAGCATTCAGGTGAAGGGTCCGAATGTGTTTGCAGGATACTGGCGCATGCCTGAGAAGACTGCCGAAGAATTTACCAAAGACGGCTGGTTTAAAACTGGTGACGTCGGTCGTTGGGGTGGCGATGCTAATGGTGGGAAAGCGCCTAATGATTACTTATGTATCGTTGGTCGTAGCAAAGATTTGATTATTTCTGGTGGCTACAACGTTTACCCGAAAGAGATCGAAAGTTTTATCGATGATATGGTTGGCGTTGATGAAAGTGCTGTGATTGGTATTCCGCATCCTGATTTTGGTGAGGCAGTGATGGCAGTAGTAGTGCCTAAGGCTGGCGCAAAACTCAATGCGGAAGCAATGATTGCTACTTTGAAAACACAAATTGCAAACTTTAAGATTCCAAAGCGCGTAGAGATTGTTGCTGATTTACCTCGTAACGCTATGGGTAAGGTGCAAAAGAATATTTTGCGTCAGCAGTACACGGCGTAATTAGAAGCCGAATGCCTTGCGGCTTTCATTAAACATGAAGGCTGCAAGGAAAAAAAGCATGATGCCAAAAACTCGTTTGAGCTGAGCGATATCGAGTTTTCTGGCCATCTTTGCACCTAAAGGTGCGGTAAAGATACTGACCGTCACGATGCACGCAACCGCCGGTAAATAAACAAAGCCCAAAGAGCCTGCTGGAAGATTGGGGTTGCCCCAGCTTCCAAACATATAGCCTATCGTCGCCGCTGCAGCAATTGGAAAGCCTAAGCCAGATGAGGTGGCCATCGCTGTATGTGGCTTGACGTTGCACCAAAGCATAAATGGCACAGTAATAAATGCCCCACCTGCGCCTACTAAGCTTGCAAGGGCTCCAGCAAAGGTGCCAAACGAAAATAATCCAAGCGTCCCAGGCAAGTCTCTGCCTGCCTTAGGCTTCTTATTGAGGAGCATTTGGATTGAGGTGTAAACAATGAAGACTGCGAAGAAAAGTGAGAGCCATGAGGTCTTGAGCGCCTCAAACAATTCACTGCCACCAACCAGTCCACCAAAAATCATTCCGGGACTCAAGGAGGCGACGAGCTTCCAATCAATAGAGCCATGTTTGTGATGTGCCCAAATTGCAGAGGTGGTGGTAAATAGAATGGTGGCCATGCCTGTTGCAATGGCCATATGCACGATGACTTCTTGACTAAATCCCAGATGGTTAAAAACCAAGATCATGAAGGGCACCAGAATCATGCCGCCACCAATACCCAGCAGTCCAGCCAAGTAGCCAGAGATGGCGCCGCACAACATCAACATCAAGATATCGCTTAGTAACATGAATTCCCCGCCTTAGCCGCTAGGCCGTCATCCTGAACCCTAAGGTTCAAGGTGGAACGGCTACTCTGCTTCGGGTGCATTAAGGGGCTCAGGGAGTAACCAAGTCTAAGTTGGCACTGTGAACTCGCAAAACGCTCACGCCCACAAGGTAAAGATCGTTCCGGATGCTTGCGCATCGGTTCAAGGAACTATTGGCCTTGGCGAACCAGGCAGGGAAAGGGTTTGCATCAAAGCATCTACTTGATCTTCAAGTGCACGAATCTCACCTTGAAGACGAGTTACTTCATCAGCGCTCACATGGGAGGGAGTGCTTTGTTGCGATGGATTTTTTTGTAAAGTAATGAGATCACCAGCAATTTTGAGTGCGGCCATCATGCTCGCTCTTTCAATACTGCGGTTGCCACCATTGATGGCTAGTTGAATTTGTTCATCCACCAAGACACATGCTGCACGGAGTAATGGCTCATGCTCAGTACTGGTTGCCAGAGTAATTTTCTGACCGGCGAGACTTACCTCAATGCGTTGTTGGCTCATTGTCATCCTCAGGGTTATTTGGTGGGATAGCTTCGCCCAGTAGATTGAGTTGGCGGCCGTCGCTTTGTTCTGGCAGGCGACTTAGGATGTGTTGAATGCGCTTTTGCGCATCTTCAATCTTGTTTTCGAGTTGCACTCGATTTTGATTGGAGTTTTGAACGGCCTCAGCAATAACCTGAATTTTTCCAGTCACTCGATTGATGGATGCGCATAGCGCATCCATGTCTGAGGCTAGGTCGCCAGTGGAAAGAGGGGGGGTCTCGCTCATACTGGCATTGTAGTCTGAAAAAAGAGCTTATTTCATGGCGTAACGCAGGCCGGCAAATACGTTGGATCCTGGCGTGTTGTACCCGTATGTCAATTGATACTGTTTATTGAGCATATTGTTCCAGCGTGCAAATACAGTCCAATTTGGCTCGAATTCATAGCTCGAATACAGGTTGAGGATGGAATAACCACCCATGATGCCGTTGTAAGCATTGCCAGAATTAGCATCTGTCCCAGAAATATCTTGTCGCTGGCCCGAGAAGGTGCCCCCTAAGCCTGCAATAACGCGATTGCGATTGTATTCAACGGAAGCATTGCCAAATGTTCGGGCACGTTTTGCTAGGACTTGATCGGTGGTTTGGTTGATTGGACTTTGCTGATCAAAAGAGCCTTTTAATGCGAAGTTACCTAGACGTGCGCCTAGCCCAATCGACACACCGCTAATTTTTGCCACAGCAACATTAGAGGCGCATCCATAAATTAATGAAGCAGGACAATTCACGTTTGCAAATTGAATCAGGTTGGTGGTGGTGTTGTTGTAGCCGACTAAATGAGCATCATATGTATTAGTGTCGTAATGCAATCCCACCTCAGTATTTTTACTTTTTTCGGCCTGAAGATTGGGGTTGCCGTAGCCAGGATAGTAGAGGTCATTAAATGATGGCGCTCTAAATCCAGTTCCATAGTTAATATTTGCTCGCCACTCTTTCGTGAAAAAATATCCATATGATGCGCCACCAGTGGTTTGGGGGCCGTAACCGGTGATGCTGTCATTTCTAAGCGACACGTTCGCAAGATTGGAGCCTCGCTTTAGTTGGTAAGAGGCTGCTGCTGAGTTGGTATTTCTACTTTGACTAAATGCTTCTGGCAAGCCGCTTGTAAAAAAGTTAATTTGATTGAGGTCTACATTTTGAGTGCGGCGCTCAGCCAGGAGTTGCAAGAGATCTGTGCCGATTGCAATATCGTTTTGCCAAGTGTAAATATTTTGCTTGGTTTTGGTGATTGGGTTATACGCAGGGCTATAAGTAGTGGCATCTTGTAAATTCTGTCCACTGTTATTTGACAGGGATGCTTGTAACAAACTTTTCCAAATATCGGTCACTTGATTTTGTGAAAACAGGCTGTAGGTGCCAAGCTGATTAATAAAGCTTTGCGCTTGCTGAGGCCCTGGGGCACCACAAGGGCCCGCGGTATTGTAGGAACAGTCGGTATAACTTGGATTGTTAGCATAATCACCCGCATTAAATCCTGGCACTTGATTGCTTAAGCGACTCTGCATAAATTGAGCGCCAATTACTTGACCCTTAGACCACTCTTGGGATAATTTTCCAGTTACACCACTTTGTACGTAGCCGGTTTTCATTGCAGTAAGTCCAAAAGGGTTGTTGCTTGCAATGCTGTTGTATCCGGTTGAAAGGGTTTGGCTAACGCCGAGCGAGTAGCGAATCTTTTGCTCACCTTCAGTAGCGCCGTAAACACTAGCCTCGCTAACGCTGGTTCCATAAGTGCCGTAACCCGTTGATGCGCTGACCTTAGGCGGTCCAGAACCATCCTTGGTAAAAATCTGTACTACGCCACCAATTGCGTCTGATCCATATAGGCTGCTCTGTGGACCGAAGACAATTTCAATGTGATCAATTAATGGCAGGGGGATAGACTCCCAAGTAGGGCCTCCATTAAATCCTGAGTCAGAGCGTATGCCGTCAATTAAGACAATGCTTTGTCCATTTGATGCGCCGCGTAAAAATACGCTAGCTCCTGTTCCGCCCGCTCCATTACCACTTGTGATTTCTACGCCGCGTTGTCTCTGCAAAAGTTGCGTTAAAGAAGATTGGCCAGCTTGAGCAATTTCTTCTGGGCCTATGTAGTCATAATCTGCCAAAACGTTATTGCCCAGGGTTGGGGCTCGATTGGCAGTGACAATCACTGGTTCGCTTGGGCTAAGTGAGTTGGTCACTGAAACGCTTGAGCCAACCTGAGCTGATGCTGTTGAAAAAATGCTTAATGTGATTATGGCGCCACAGAATGTAGCGACCGCTTTAATGAACTGCTGCTTCATGATTCACTTTCTGTTATCGATTGCCTAGCTAACTTCCCCGTTAGCTGGGTCGAACAGAATTTCCCGTGCAGGAGTTCAGGCGTCAGTTGGGCGCAGTATCAAGAGACTCAGCGCTTACTTGGCGCGCGAAGATCCCCGTCCGCAAAATTCCACCTGTCTTGGCCGGTATCCGGGCTAGTAAATATCAGAATCTGGCCTTCCCATGCGATTGACGCGCACAGTGGCTTTGTCAGATTCCTGACGCCCCAAATAAACCAAAAGGGCGTATTTACCTACCGTTGCGGGGGCAGCACACGTTTAGTGTTTCCCGTTTAACTTTATTGCACTGCAATAAAGCACCACGACCTCTTCATTCTAGCGGATTTGAAGTGCGCCAAGAGGGTATTCAAGGCTTTGAGAGGTAAAAAAGCCTACAATAGAGGGTCTTGGAGCAAGGATTCATGACCGTATTAGATAAGCATCCCGAAAAAAACCTGATTCGTCTACAGTTGAGTCAAAACTCGGTCTTAAAAAGCTTGGATCCCTCGGCAATGGCTGATTTAGAGCGCCATTTAGAGATTGCGGACCTCAAAAAATCAGAAATCTTGCTGCATCAAGGTGATCACCAGATGGAGCAGTACTTCGTTCTGGATGGCATTCTGAAGCGGATTGTTTCGAGCGCGGATGCCAAAGAGATGATTTTGCGTTTCGCCATCGAAAAAGATATTGAAACGAGCTATGCCGCATGGCGCTTAAAAACCGCTGCCCCATACAGTATTGCGTGTGTCACTAAGGCGCGTGTAGCCCGGATGCCCATGAAGAAATGGGCAGAATTCCTTGAGGAGCACAAACCCCTCAAAGAGAGCTTTGAGTTCGAGGTGATGCGCCTGATGAGTGAAATCATGGCTCACACCATTACCTTGCATATGCTCGATGCTCCAGGCCGGGTAGAGCGTTTCTTGCGTAAATACGAGGATTTGTTCGAGCTTCTCCCAAAGAAGGAGCTGGCAGCCTACCTCAATCTCTCTCCTGAGACCCTAAGTCGCCTTAAAACGAAGCATAAAGAGCTCTTTGTTTAAGGGCCAAAAACGCTCGTAATTATAGGATTTAAGGGGAAATTGACCGAAGTCAATGATGAACCCCTTCCCCAAGCCTAATATTCATCTCAGCCTAAGCGGGATACAAAACCCGTTATGCGATTTATAACTACATTGGAGACGTTAGCGAAAGCTAAATTGCATTGGCTCTACAAGAGCAAACCCGCAATTTCTATATAAATTTCTATGACAACTGATAATCAAAACACACAATTAACCGATGGCTTTCACCTCGTCATTGACGCCCTGAAAGCAAACGACCTCGATACTATTTTCGGCCTCGTTGGTATTCCAATTACCGACTTATGTCGTTTGGCGCAAGCAGAAGGTTTGCGTTTTATCGGCTTCCGTCACGAACAACACGCAGGTAATGCTGCCGCTATTGCTGGTTACATGACGCAAAAGCCAGGTATCTGTATGACTGTTTCTGCTCCTGGTTTCTTGAACGGTTTGACAGCACTTGCTAATGCAACTGTGAACTGCTTCCCAATGATTTTGATCTCTGGTTCAAGCGAACGTGAAATCGTTGACTTGCAACAGGGTGACTACGAAGAAATGGATCAGCTCAATGCAGCTAAGCCATATTGCAAAGCTGCTTATCGTATTAACCACATTGAAGATATCGGTATCGGTTTTGCTCGCGCAATCCGTGCTGCCGTTTCTGGTCGTCCAGGTGGCGTGTATTTAGATTTGCCAGCTCAGTTGCTGGCTCAAACAATGCCTGCTGATGAAGCTAAGAAATCCATTTTCAAAGTAATCGATCCAGTTCCACGTCAAATTCCAGCGGCTGATGCAGTTGCTCGTGCATTAGATGTGTTGAAGGGCGCTAAGCGTCCATTGATTCTCTTGGGTAAGGGTGCTGCTTATGCTCAAGCCGATAAAGAGATTCGTGACTTAGTTGAAAAATCAGGTATCCCTTACTTGCCGATGTCGATGGCTAAAGGTTTGTTGCCAGACAATCATCCACAATCTGCTTCTGCAGCGCGTTCATTTGTATTGGCTGAAGCTGATGCAGTGTTATTGGTTGGTGCACGTTTGAACTGGTTGCTGGCACACGGTAAAGGTAAAACTTGGGGCAAAGAGCCTAAGAAATTTATCCAAATCGATATTCAGGCAAACGAAGTGGATAGCAACGTACAAATCGCTGCTCCATTGATCGGTGATATCGGTTCATGCGTTGGTGAACTCTTGAAGGGTATCTCTGCTGTTCCTAAGCCAAGCGCTGAGTGGATTGCTGCGATCACTGAGAAGAAGGATAAGAACTTAGCCAAGATGGCAGAGACATTGGCTAAAGAAGCAAATCCAATGAACTTCCATGGCGCATTACGTGTGATTCGTGACGTGATCAAGAAGAACCCAGATGTGAACTTGGTTAACGAAGGCGCAAACACACTCGACTATTGCCGTGCAATCGTGGATATGTACAAGCCACGTAAGCGTTTTGACTCCGGAACTTGGGGCATTATGGGAATTGGTATGGGTTACTCCATTGGCGCAGCTGTCATTAGCGGCTTGCCAACAATTGCAGTTGAAGGCGATAGCGCATTTGGCTTTAGCGGTATGGAATTGGAAACAGTTTGCCGTTACAACCTGCCAATCACGACTGTTGTATTCAATAACAACGGCGTATACCGGGGTACTGATGTAAACCCAACAGGTGGTGCTGATGTTGCACCAACTGTATTCGTTAAAGATGCTCGTTACGACAAAATGATTGAAGCGTTTGGTGGTGTTGGTTACTACGTAACTACTCCAGCAGAATTAGAAGCAGCGTTAACAGAAGCGATTGCTGCCGGTAAACCAGCCCTCATCAATGCTGTTATTGATGAAACTGCAGGTACTGAGAGTGGACGTTTAACGAACTTAAACCCATCCACAGCAGCTGCTAAGAAGTAATTCCAGACTAATTTAGAAGTAAACAAGAAAGACTTAAGGAGAAACACACATGACTAAACCATTAGACGGTATTCGCATTATTGACTTCACACACGTACAGGCAGGCCCTGCATGTACTCAGTTGTTGGCTTGGTACGGCGCTGACGTAATCAAGGTTGAGCGTCCAGGTTCTGGCGACGTAACTCGTAGCCAATTGCGCGACATTCCAGGTGCAGATGCTTTGTACTTCACAATGTTGAACGGTAACAAGCGTTCTTTGACTTTGGATACTAAGACTCAAGAAGGTAAAGAAGTTTTAGAGAAGATGATCAAAACTTCTGATGTCATGGTTGAGAACTTTGGCCCGGGCGCTTTGGATCGTATGGGATTCTCTTGGAAGCGTATCCAAGAATTGAACCCAAAAATGATCATGGCTTCTGTAAAAGGTTTTAGCGATGGCCACTCATACGAAGACTTAAAGGTATATGAGAACGTTGCTCAGTGTGCTGGCGGCGCTGCTTCAACAACTGGTTTCTGGGATGGTCCTCCTACTGTTTCTGCTGCTGCCTTGGGCGATTCCAATACCGGTATGCACTTGGCGATTGGTATTTTGACTGCGTTGATGCAGCGTCAAAAAACTGGCAAAGGTCAAAAAGTATCTTGCTCAATGCAAGACGCTGTATTGAACTTGTGCCGCGTGAAGTTGCGCGATCAACAACGTTTGGACAAGATTGGTTACTTGGAAGAGTACCCACAGTACCCACACGGTTCATTCACTGACGTAGTTCCACGTGGCGGTAACGCTGGTGGTGGCGGTCAGCCAGGTTGGGTGTTGAAGTGTAAGGGTTGGGAAACAGATCCAAACGCATACATCTACTTCACTATTCAAGGTCACGCTTGGGAGCCAATTACTCGTGCGATTGGTAAGCCAGAGTGGGCAACTGATCCAGCGTACATGACTGCTGAAGCTCGTCAAGACAAGATTTTTGACATCTTCGCAACTATTGAAGATTGGCTCAAAGACAAGACTAAATACGAAGCTGTGGACATTCTCCGCAAGTTCGATATTCCATGTGCTCCAGTTCTCTCAATGAAAGAATTGGCTAACTCACCTGACTTGCGTAAGAGTGGTTCTATCGTTGAAGTGGATCACAAAGTACGTGGTAAGTATTTGACTATCGGTAGCCCAATCAAGTTCTCTGATTTGGAAATCGAAGTTGGTCCATCACCAGTATTGGGTGAGCACACTGACGAAGTATTGGCTGATCTAGGCTATAGCGCTGATGACATCGCTAAGTTACACACAGCTAAAGCAGTTTAATAACAAGTAATACTGGCATTAATTTGAAGGCGCTCCTAGTGAGCGCCTTTTTTATTTCTTAAAAACTCTATAGACTGATCACATGAACACCAATATTGATTTACACCAGTTAGTAGAGTGCGTAGGCGATGCCATTGTGGTTGCTGATGCCCATGAAAAGATCGTGCTGTGGAATCCTGCCGCCACACGCATCTTTGGTTATTCAGAGCAAGAAGCCCTTGGAAATACTTTAGATCTCATTGTTCCTGAGCGTCAGCGCCAGAAACACAATGAGGGATACAACCATTCAATGGAGACGGGCACGACCCGTTATGGCGCATCCTTATTGAAAGTGCCAGCCAAGCACAAGGATGGCAGCACTATATCGATTGCATTCACTGTAGGCATGCTGTTTGACGCCTCGGGGAAGGCTAGCGGGGTGGCTGCCATTATTCGGGATGAAAGCGAGCGTTTTGCCGAAGAAAGGGCCCTTAAAAAGCGACTTTCTGAGCTTGAAAATCCTCAGACTTAGCCGCATATAGACCCTAACAAGAGTAAATGCAGGTTTAGATGGAATACATGCCCAAAAAACGGGCACGCCTCAATTTTCCCTATTCCCCACTGGTAAAATTGCCTTAATTCAAAATTTTCATTCTTATTAGGACTTAAATCATGGCAAAAGCACTAGAGGGGGTCAAAGTCCTCGACTTTACGCACGTTCAATCAGGCCCAACCTGCACTCAGTTGCTGGCTTGGTTTGGTGCAGACGTTATCAAAGTAGAAAAATCCGGTGAAGGCGATGCAACACGCGGTCAATTGCGTGACATCCCCGATGCGGATAGTTTGTATTTCACGATGTTGAACCATAACAAGCGTTCGATTACCGTGAATACTAAAACCCAAAAGGGTAAAGAAATTCTAGAACGCCTCATTAAAGAGTGCGACGTATTGGTTGAGAACTTTGCACCAGGTGCACTCGATCGCATGGGATTTTCTTGGGAACGTATTCAAGAACTCAATCCAATGATGATCATGGCATCTGTTAAAGGATTTGGTCCTGGCCCATATGAAGATTGCAAGGTGTATGAGAACGTAGCGCAGTGCGCGGGCGGTTCAGCATCCACCACTGGTTTTGATGATGGCCCTCCGATGGTTACTGGTGCACAAATTGGTGATAGCGGAACGGGTTTGCATTTGGCATTAGGTATCGTGACAGCACTGTATCAACGCACTCACTCTGGCCGTGGTCAGAAAGTATTGGCAGCGATGCAAGATGCAGTGTTGAACCTGTGCCGCGTGAAGTTGCGTGATCAACAGCGTTTAGAGCGCGTTGGTCTGATGCAAGAGTACCCACAATTCCCGAACGGCGAGTTCGGTGACGCTGTACCCCGTGCTGGTAATGCTTCTGGCGGTGGTCAGCCTGGTTGGATTGTGAAGTGTAAGGGCTGGGAAACTGATCCAAATGCTTACATGTATGTGATCGTACAGGCACCAGTTTGGGAAGCGATTTGTAAAGTAATTGGGCGTGAAGATTGGATTACAGATGTGCGTTTCGCATCGCCAATGGCACGCTTGCCACACTTGATGGAAATTTTCGGTGAGATCGAAAAGTGGACCATGACTATGACGAAGTTTGAAGTTATGGACGTATTGAATAAATATGACATCCCATGCGGCCCAATTCTTTCCATGAAAGAAATTGCTGAAGAGCCAGCGTTGCGCGCGACTGGAACAGTGGTTGAGGTAGATCATCCAATTCGTGGCAAGTACCTCACTGTTGGCAACCCAATTAAGTTGTCCGATAGCCCGACTGACGTAGAGCGTTCACCATTGCTTGGTGAGCATACTGATGAGATTCTTAGTGAGTTAGGTTACTCAACTGATGAATTGATTGCATTACGTCACGAGAAGGTGATCTAAGATGCGGGTTGCTTTAATTGGGAGTGCGGATTTTGGTAAGGCGGCATTAGAGGCCTTTTTAGATCGCGGCGACGAAGTGGTTGCCGTTTTCTGCCCACCCGACAATCCTAAATCAAGCAAACCCGAAGTCTTAAAAGAAGCGGCGTTAGCAAGGGGTTTAACCCCCTTGCAGTTTGCTTCCTTGAAGGGCCCAGAAGCCGCTCAGGCCATGATTGATGCCAATGCAGACATCTGTGTAATGGCTTATGTGCTTCAGTTTGTGCCGCAAGAGCTTTGTAAGATTCCTAAGCACGGCACGATTCAGTACCACCCATCCTTGCTGCCTAAATACCGTGGTCCGAGCGCCATCAATTGGGCAATTGCATTGGGTGAAGAGAGGACTGGTTTAACCATCTTCCGTCCATCCGATGGCTTAGATGAAGGCGAAGTGATTTTGCAAAAAGAAGTAGCCATTGGACCTAATGACACATTAGGCAAGATCTACTTTGATCATTTATTTCCGATCGGTGTGAAAGCTCTCCTAGAGACTGCTGATCTTGTAGTTGCAGGTAAGCATCAAGAAATAGTTCAAGATGAATCACAAGCAAACTATGAAGGTTGGTTTGATGTAAATGCTGCACAGATTCATTGGGCAACACACATCAGTCAAATCTATAACCTCATTCGTGCATGCAATCCTGCGCCTGGTGCGTGGACTAAGTTTGGCGAGCAGAAAGTACAGATCTACGATTGCCACAAACATGTGGCTGCAACGTTTGGTGCTGTTAAAGGCAAGCCGGGAGAAGTTACTCAAATCACGCTAGATTCTTTCTTCATTACCTGCCACGGTGGACAGATTGAGGTCCTGAAGGCTAAAGGCGCTGCGGGTAAAGTGACTGGTGCTGAGTTAGCTAAAGAGTTGAATCTAGAAGTAGGGCAGTTCTTTACGCTTTAACTACTTAGCAAGCATTCTGGTAATTACTTCAACAGCAATTCTGCGATGCTCTGCCGTGCCCATAATTGGGTCGCCATTTGCAAAAGGCCTCTCTACAAAAGTTAAGATCGCTTTAAAAATCAATCTTGCCTCATCCTGAGAAATGACTCTGAAAGTGTTACTTTCATTTCTCAAGCACATCCGCTGATAGGGCTCAACCAATACATCGACATAGTCAAAGTAATCAGGACTTAAACCATTTTTCTTAGTAAACCTTTGATCATAAAAGCGCATGACTGACGGAGTCACTACATTGATTCCGGAGAAACTTTTATCAACAAATACCTCTACAAATTCGCGGACATTTAATTTTGGATCTAATTGATCCATGTCTTTCGCAACTTGATTGAATTTGCCTTTTCTACCTTTCTGGATGGCCCAGAAGAAGACATTTTCCACCGAACCCAATCTTTTGCTCAAGGTGCCAAGCGAGTAACCAGCTTTGCCGGCTAAGGAACGGCTAGTAAATGCGGCAGGGTCAGCCTCCTCAACAATTGCATAGGCAGCCTGAAGAAGGTCATCCAGGGTTTTCTTTGATCGATCTTGCTTGGCATCTGAAAAGTCAATTTCGAGGTTTTTAGACATTTTGATAAGTGAACAGAAGAAATAGATATATGAATGAGTCTACCAAACCCCATGGTTATTGGGTTTAAAGGGTGCCTAAATCAGAAAAAGGTGAACACATTCTGATATCTCTAAACCCCCTTTAAAGGTTATAAACAAGGCATTCAAATTTAATAGAGGTCTGCAATGGGCATTAAGGTAACTAAAAAACGTGTAGTTCTAATGGGTGCAGTATCTTTGGTGACTGCTGGCTTATTTGCATGTGGCGGTGGCTCATCTTCGTCCTCGTCTACCTCTGATCCCGGCACACCAACTACCTTAGTAAATTCTGCTAACGGGATGAGTCCTTATCTATGTGCTGTCAATGGTATGTGCTTGAATCCTGTCTTTGGCCTAGTTCCGAATAGCCCAATTCCTGCGAACACGCAATTTGCACAATCCACATATTCTTGGATTGATCAAAGTAACAATACGATTGTGTTGTCAGCGATGCCTTATGTGAGCGGAACTGTTTATGCAACGGATATTGATCCTGCTGGCTTCAATCTGACGGTGACGAGTACCACGGGGACGAATACTGCAGGCATCACGAATGTTCCTTATCGTTATTTCAAGGGCAATGGCTTGCCAAATTTTGCGATGGGTAAATTTCCAGTTCAACCAGGAACGCCTGCCTATCCTTATTACAACGCATTACCTGGGGGTAGCGCGGAATATCCAACAGCTGACTTAATTCCCGTTGCTACCTACAACCTTGAGAGCTACATTCCAAAAGTTCCTGTTGAGAACATCAAGGATGCCAATGGCAATGTATTGCCTGGCCCAATTTCATCTCTAATTACCGGGATTGCTTTGACTGGAACCGTTTGGCATGCCGAATTAGCAAACTCAAGCACCTCTTGGTACAACCCATCTTCAGCATTGCCATTGGATCAATGTTGGGGTCATCCTTATAACAAGCAATATCACATTCACGGCTACTCCTGGAAGTGCTTCCCAAATCAAGGAAACTCTGGCCCATCACCAATATTTGGTTACGCTTTAGATGGTTATGGAATCTATGGTCCACGCGGTGAGGATGGACAAATGATTACCAATAAACAATTGGATCAGTGCCATGGCCATACAGCCCCCGTGATGTGGGATGGCCAGATGACGAATATCTATCACTACCATCTAAACCGTGAATACCCATATTCAGTCGGTTGTTTCCATGGTGTGGTGGATTATGCAAAAGCATTGCCGAATAGCGATATGACTGAGGGTGCTAATTACGCCGGTATTACTGCCTTAATTCCAGCCTCAATTACGCCAGCTACAGCAACTACTCTAGCGCAAGATATAGCAGCTCTTGCGCAAAGTAATAAAGACTTGTTTTTGCAGTATTTTTCTTCGGTAATCACCAAGGTTCTGCGATAAATAGTTGTTAGACTGATTGCATGGGAATTCCTACGGATCTTTTTGAGATCACTGCAATCACGGCCGGCAAGGACCAGACTTTAGCGCTGCTGAAGTCTGGAGAGGTCTTAGGTTGGGGCGGCCCAGGAAGTGGCCGCTACGCACCTCCCTATATCGATATTTGTAGCGCCTTAAAAGGGTCAGACGGCAAGCCCGCGTATCTGAGCAAGCCTGCGCATTATTCAGATATTGCCGCTGGTTATGGACTGAGCTTGGGGGTCTCCAAGCAAAAGCCGTTCATCTGGGGTTTTTCTCAAATTGAGCTTGGTAATCAGGGGTTGGTTACTGAAGCTCCCTCGGCAATTGAAGGTATTACAAATATCAGCAAGCTTGCTGCAGGCCAATTTATATTCGCCGCCATAGATGCACAAGCTAGCCTATATACCTGGGGTTTAAATGTAGATGGCGCGTTAGGACGCAATACCGCACAAATCAATGCATTGCCCGCCATCATTCCCAAGCTGCCACCTATACAAGATGTGCAAATAGGGGATAACTTTATGTTGGCCTTATCAAGCGATCATAGGGTCTATGCATGGGGTAATAATTCAGCGGGACAATTAGGTCTTGGCCATCTCCGAACCGCAGAAACCCCCCAGCTTATAGCTCTCTCAGCCAAGATTAAGAGTGTCGCCGTAGGCTCTACGCACGTACTTGCAGTTTCGGCTGAGGGTAGGGTATACGGCTGGGGTAGTAATAACTTTGGACAGTCTAGCGGCGGCTCCCGCCCATATATAGATAGCCCCAAGTTGATTTCCTTCCCAGAAAAGATTGCTGCTGTAGCAGCCGGCACCCATTTTTCTCTTGCGCTAGCTTCTTCAGGAAAAGTCTATGCGTGGGGCTGGAATGGATTTGGTCAACTCGGCTTAGGCGATCTTCAGTCGCGATCAATTCCTACCTTGGTCCCTAATCTATCAGGCATTCGCTCAATTGCAGCTGGAGAAATGCACGCGATTGCAGTTGGAAAAAATCATTTATTGGGCTGGGGTAACAATGGTTCTAACCAAATAGGTAAATCTGACTTAAGACAGTTGACCCCAAATCCTTTTTTGACGATTGCTTGAGTCAAGCATGGCAAATAAACCAATACTAGTAAACCAGCGACGCGAGTTCTTGCGCTTAGGTATAGGCATAGCCTCTGGAATTGCGCTTCCCATTGGCTTGGGTGGATGTGGCAAAGAGGATCTTCGACAAACCTTTGTGCAGCCAGTGATGCTTGCTTCAGAAAATGGTGTATTGGATGTAACGCTGACCGTATCGTATTGGAATACTCAGTTATCTGGAGCGGATCCCGCAAATAAATACCCGGTGTCTTTGCGTGCCTATGGCTATAACAACAATCAGCCTAGTTATGCTGGCCCAACCTTAGTCGTTAAAGGTGGCGATAAATTAAGAATTCGGCTGATTAATCAATTGCCTCTGAATCCACCTGCTGCACCCAATGATCCGCTTCTATATATGAAGCCCAACACAACAAACTTGCATACTCATGGTCTTCATGTGTTCCCTGGTGTCTACCCAGACTCTAAGTCTGCTGAGTATGGTGACTATGTTGTAGATTCCAATTCTGGCGGAGTAGTACCTCAGGGTGACTCTCGGCAATATGTGTATGACATACCAGCCAATCATCCGGCCGGACCTTTTTATTACCACCCTCAATTCCATGGATCGAGCGCTATTCAAGTAGCAAGCCTAATGCAGGGTGCCATCATGGTGAGGGGGCCTGTAGATGAGTTACCAGAAATGGCGCAAGCGACTGAGCTCATTTTTTTATTTCAGGCACCCTATTTTGCCAATAGCAAAGCAAGTGAAAACTATGATGTCAAAGAGGGCTCATTGGAAAAGTTTGCACAAATTGCCAATCATCCAACAGGTCATGGACTTAATAATTCGAATAATGGATATATAGATGCACAACCAGTATTAATTAATGGGGTCCGTCAACCCACGATTGTGATGGAAAGTGGTGAGGTGCAAAGATGGCGTTTTATCAATACTCAGACGTTTAATTGCCTCAATCTCAATTTAGACAGTCATGTCTTGCATCAATACACCATGGATGGCTGGGGTAGCACCGATTATCAAGACTATCCCGATGCTCGTGAAAAGGATGGCAGGGGCATCGTGCTGGCGGCAGGCAATCGTTCTTCAGTGATTATGAAAGCGGGTGCGCCAGGCACTTACTTGCTAAGATCTCTGCCAGTCAAAATTGCACAAGGTAAACAGGAGGCAGTGCTACCTGGAGATGTGTTGGCAAAAATTATTGTCGTGGAGAGGCAGCCTAAAAAACTGATTGCTGAGAAGATGCCAGCCGCGCCTCTTCCGATTTCTGATTTTCTAGAACCAATTAGTAACGAAGAGTTTGCTAGATGCGGCGGTAAAAAGCGCAGTATTGTTTTTAATATAGTTGGGGGCGATGGGCTAACGCAATCACCTGGCACTCAATCTGCCGATCTCCAATTACAGAGATCCAATTCCATTACTCAGAATGTGATTCTTGGCGCTGTAGAAGAATGGACTATTTTCAATTGCAACAGCATTGCTCATTCTTTTCACATCCATGTCAACCCGATGTATGTCACCAAAGTAAACGGTAGCCCAGTTGAGCCCTATTGGTGTGACACAGTCGCATTGCCACCTGGGGGCACCCCAGAGATGCCTACCTCAGTAACGTTCCGGATGCGCTTTAAGGATTTTGTTGGGCCCTATATTTTGCATAGCCAGATGCTGCAGTATTCAGATTTGGGGATGGTGCAGCGGGTAACGGTAGTGCCCGTCTGATCCCCAAAACACTTACATTTTCTTCCTAGTTTTCAGCTATTATTTCCTCTATGCCTATTGGGGCAAATTACAAGTTTATGGTTTATTGTATTTTCTGAATTTGCCGCCTTCTGATCTTTTACTACAAGGATTTTGTCTATGAAACGCCGATTTTTGCTATTACTGATTTGTGCTCTAAGTTTAGGCATGGTTGCCTGCTCTAAAGGAACCAATTCAAGCGAAATTAAGGTAGCTGTATCGCCTGCATCACCACCAATGCTATTTGATCAAAATGGTCAGATTGTTGGCGTAGATATGGACATTTTTCAAGGTTATTGCAAGTCTCGTGGCTGCACTTTAAAAGTGACTCCTTATGATTGGCAGGGAATGCTGGGCGCAGTTTCAAGCGGTCAAGCTGATGTTGCCTTTTCTGGTATCTCGATTACGGATAAGCGCAAAGAGGCGATGGATTTTTCTCAGCCTTATTACGATAACTCTTGGCATTTAGTAAGTCTTAAAAGTAAAAACATCAAGATCACTGATTTAAATCAACTCAAGAAATATTCGATTGGCTACCCACGCGGCATGGCTTACGATGACCTGATCAGAAATGAGCTAGAGCCCAAGGGCTATTACTCTTTAAGCAAGGTAAAGCTTTATCCCTCATATGCTGAGGTAGTAACTGATCTGCAGAATGGCAATATTGATTTAGCATTTATTGAAGAGCCTGTGCTCTTGAATTATGAAAACAAGTTGAAGCTTCCTTTGGAAAGTGCATATGTATTCAAGGGTTACGATAAATTGGGATTTGCCTTTGCCAAGGGATCCAAGTTGCGCGATGACTTTGATAAGTATTTAACAGAGCTAGGACCAGAAAAAATTCAAGCGATCTTAGATAAGTGGATGAAGTAATCCTCTAGCAAAAGTTCGTCATGAGTCTTTTAGATATTCTGCTAGAGCTCTGTAAGGGTGTTGTCTACACCGTTATCGTCACACTAGTTTGCAGTATGACCGGCCTTGTCGTCGGTCTGCTGCTTTCGAGCTTGCATCGACTCTCCATCAGCAGTGTTTCATTTCTCATCGATATCTATGCCTATGTCTTTAGGGGTGTTCCGGTACTTGTTCTCTTATTCTTGGTGTACTTTGGCCTTCCCGGAATTGGCATTAAACCTCCGCCTTTAATGGCAATGGCCCTTAGTCTGGGTTTAGTAGCTGGCGCTTATCTCACAGAAGTCTTTCGCGGAGCATTTAATTCTGTCGATCCAGTCGAGATAGTTGCTGCACAGGCAATGGGTATGAGTCGCATCCAGGTTCTTCGTTATATTGAGATTCCGCAGATGCTACGCTTTTCCATTCCTGGCATGGTCAATGAATTTACCTCCGTTCTGAAATACTCTCCTTTCGCTTACACCGTTGGCATTCCAGAGATTACTAAGGAGGCCATGACATTGACAGCCAATACCCTGAAGGGAATTGATGTTTATCTGATGGTTGGAGTCCTTTATTTTGTGATTTATCGGATCTTATTAGTCGGTGTTCAGTTGATTCAAAAACATTATGAGATCCCAGGCATGAAAGAAGCTGCTGTATGACGGTAATTTCCATTCGAGACCTCACCAAGGAATTTGAGGGTCAGTTAGTACTCTCGGGGATTAACCTGGACTTGCAGCAGGGTGAAGTGAAAGTCCTGATGGGCTCATCTGGTAGTGGTAAATCAACCCTCTTGAGGTGCTTAAATCGCTTGGTAGAACCTACGTCCGGATCAATTCAATTCAAGGGCAATGAGATCCTGGGCCCCAATGTAGATGTACGGCAATTGCGCAAGCAGATTGGTTTTGTATTTCAGCAATTTGCTTTGTATAGCCATCTCACTGTCTTAGAAAATGTCACATTAGCATTACGTAAATTAGAGGGTATGGGGCTTAAAGAGGCCAATGAAAAGGCCTTACATGAGTTGTCTCGATTTGAGATGACATCCCATCAAAGTAAGTACCCAGCTCAATTATCTGGCGGACAAAAGCAGCGCGTTGCTATTGCACGAGCTTTAGCAATGGACCCAGCCGTATTGCTACTTGATGAGCCAACCTCAGCGCTGGATCCTATCATGTCTCGTGATGTGGGAGATCTCATAAATCGCCTACACCACAATGGAATCACCATGATTTGTGTAACTCATGACTTGGGTTTAGCAAGCGCCATTTCAGATCGGGTGCTATTTTTGGATAAGGGTGTCATTCGTGCAGACGAGCGCATCGATGTTCTCGCCAACAATCATTCCGATCCAGAACTACAAGCTTTTTTTGGTAAGAGAGAGTAGTCATGACGGGATCTTGGAGCGGTTTTGAACGCGATTTCATCGAGCAGATGCCACTTATATTGGCCGGTCTCTCAAATACTCTCCAATTAGCAGTTGTTATTAGTATTACGGGATTTTTATTGGGCGTTTTTGTCTTCTATCTGACGCTCAGTAGGAATGTCTTCATCCGCAATGCCATTAATGGTTACATTTCCTTTTTTATTGGCATGCCTTTAATCGTGCTTTTGTTCTTAATGTATTACGGGCTTCCTCAGTGGGGAGTCCGACTCAATCCATTTACAGTGGCAGTGATCGGATTTACCTTAAATGTGGCTGCTTACAACGCTGCATATCTAAAGACGGCATTTAATGGCCTGGATAAGACTCAGTTAGAAGCTGCTAGGGCACAAGGCTTTAAGCCGTCACAGGTATTTCGCCTGATTACTCTGCCGCAAGTGTTACGTACTTCGGTGCCAGCATTAACTAACCAAGTGATAGGCAACCTTAAAGACAGCTCGATTACGTTTTTAATTCAGTACACCGAGTTCTTTGCCCGTATGCAAGAGTTAGCCTCTACTAATTTTCAGTTCTTCAAAGCCTACTTGCTCACCGCTTTAGTATATTTACTCTTGGTTTCCGTGATTGTCTTAGTTGCTAGAAGGATTGAGCGGCGGGTGCTAATACCGATTAGCTGAATTCAGCTGAATTCAGTTAAATTTGTTTCATCAGAAATTGGATTTGTATGGAAAGTAATCATAAATTAGAGCGCGGTTTAGGTCAGCGCCAAATCGAAATGATCGCCATCGGCGGCTGTATTGGCACCGGCTTATTCATGGGCTCTGGAAAGACCATATCGATTGCTGGCCCCAGCATCATTTTGATTTATGCCGTCATTGGCTGCATCTTATATTTTGTGATGCGAGCTATGGGAGAGTTGCTCCTATCTAACCTCAATTACAAATCCTTTGTTGATTTTTCAGAAGACTTACTGGGGCCGTCAGCAGGCTTCTTTATGGGCTGGACGTATTGGTTTGCTTGGATCGTCGCTGCGATTGCTGAGATTATTGCTATTACTGGCTATATTGCTTTCTGGTGGCCTAATTTACCCCCTTGGATATCGGCACTTACGCTTGTCCTTTTATTGCTCGCCTTAAATATCCTCAGTGTTAAGGCATTCGGGGAGCTCGAGTTTTGGTTGGCTATTATCAAAGTGATCGCTATTGTTAGTCTGATTGCTCTCGGGATTTACTTATGTATTACCGGCTTTGTTTCTCCGAGTGGGGTTACCGCTCATATTAGTAACCTATGGTTCTACGGAGGATTGTTTCCTAATGGGGTCTCGGGCTTGCTGGGAGGTCTACAGAGCGCCATCTTCGCATTTGCTGGCATGGAAATCATTGGCACCATGATGGCAGAAACAAAGGATCCAGAGCGAATGCTGCCTGATGCGATTCATAAAATTCCATTCCGCATCATGATTTTCTATATTGGCACTGTCATGGTTTTAATGATGGTGACTCCTTGGGTCGATATTTCTCCCGATGAGAGTCCTTTTGTTGGCATGTTTTCTCTTGTGGGAATGGTAAGTGCTGCATCCTTGATTAATGGAGTGGTGATTAGTTCGGCTACCTCATCGAGCAATAGCGGCATCTACGCTACATCACGCATGGTATATGGCTTGGCAAAGAATCATCATGCGCCATCCATCTTTGGAAAGTTATCTTCCCATAAGATTCCTACTGGCGGTATCTTTTTTGGAACTGGCCTTGTGCTATCGGCATCCCTCATACTCACAACCACACAGTCCATGATGAGTGCATTTGAATTGGTTGGCAGCGTAACAGCCATCCTCTTTATTTATATTTGGTCAATGATTTTGTTTGCCTATCTCGCATATCGCAAGCGTTTACCTCAGGTTCATGATGAGTCGAAGTTTAAGACTCCTCTGGGTAAAACGATGATTTATGTTGCATTTGTATTTTTTGCTATTGTCATCTACGCTCTAGGCCTAAATGAGAACACACGCATTGCGCTGTACTTTCTGCCATTATGGTTTGTGGTGCTTGGATTCTTCTACTGGTTTAAGACTCGTAGAAGCCTGAATCAGAAAGCATTGATCGCAGCGTTTAAGAAAAAAGTCATTGAACAAAATGCTGCTGCAGAAATATATAGAGCTCGATAGGGGCATATGCAAATAGTGAATTCTCTCGTTGCTGATCTCAAGCTTCTTCCGCATCCTGAGGGTGGCTTTTATCGAGAAATGTATCGTTCGCCAACTATGGTTAGTGCTGAAGGCGCAGGACTAAAGAGTGCCTACACCAGTATTTATTATCTGCTATCAGGCGGCGACTTCTCATCATGGCATCGGATTAAATCAGATGAGACTTGGTACTTTCATAGTGGTTGCGATGTCAGTATCTATTTCTTTGATAAGAATAAAGAGCTGCAAACCATTCAATTGGGACTGGATTCGAAATGCTTGCAAGCCACTATTTCAGCCAATACTTGGTTTGCTGCCAAACCCATACATCAAAACTCGTTTTGTTTAGTGAGTTGTGCTGTAGCACCCGGATTTGAGTTTGCGGATTTTGAAATTGGTCAGCGGGAGATCTTGTTAAGAGAGCTTGGCCACTCTGCAGATAACATCAAGGCTATTGAGACCCTTACGAGGGCTTGATCAATGTTTTGACCGACCCCAACACTTAGATTTCGAGGTTATCAATCAGTCGAGTTTTGCCCAGCTTAGCTGCCGTCAGAATGACGAGTGGCTCGCCAGCTTGTAATTGCTCGTTGCTTGCAGGGGCTAAATCGCTTTGTTGGCGAATGGCAATGTAATCAGGCTGCCAGCCACGTTTCGCTAAAGAAGCAACTGCAGCTTTTTCAATCTCGGAGATAGATTGACTATTGCGATCCTTCAGTTGGATGACGCGCTCCCGGACTTCTCTGAGCACCTTCATTAACTCTGGTGCTTCAGCGCGCTCTTCAACTGAGAGGTAGCCGTTGCGTGATGAGAGGGCAAGCCCATCATCTGCACGAATCGTTTCACCAGGAATAATTTCTACTGGCAAGGCAAACTGCTTAGCCATCTGACGAATAATCATCAGCTGTTGGTAATCCTTTTTGCCAAACACGGCAACCTTGGGTTGTACACAAGAAAAGAGCTTCAATACAACGGTGCAAACCCCTTTAAAGAATCCTGGGCGGAACTCACCTTCAAGGATGTCCCCTAATTGCTGTGGTGGATCGACTCGGTACTCTTGCGGTTGTGGATAGAGATCTCGCTCAGTAGGTGCAAACAAGATGTACACACCTTCTTTTTCCAGTTTATCGATATCTGCCTGCATAGTGCGGGGGTAGCTATCAAAATCTTCGTTAGGACCAAACTGCAAACGGTTCACAAAGATGCTAGCGACTACAGGATCACCATGCTGTCTTGCTAGACGCATCAATGAGAGGTGGCCCTCATGAAGGTTGCCCATAGTCGGTACAAATGAAGCGCGGTTTTGACCTCTTAAATGGTCACGTAATTCTTGTATGTCGCTAATGATTTTCATGCAACAGGGGTATAGGCGAGGCGCACATAAATCGGGGCATAAGGCTCAGCTTGAGTAATTTCTACTAAGGCTTCACGTGAGAGTTCAAGCATCGCAATGAAGTTCACGATAACAACCGGTATGCCTTTGCCAGAATTAATGGCTTCTTCAAATAGCTCGCTGAACTCTACAAATTTGGTGCTTTGCAGGCGACGCAAGATACGCGTCATGAAGTCGCGCACTGATAATTCTTCACGCGTAATGGTGTGATGCTGAGTGAGTTTGGCGCGGTGTAAAACATCACGCCAGGCCATTTGTAAATCTTCAACATTGACGTCTGGCCAAGCAATGGCAACGGTAGTGTCAACATAGCCATGAGCCACCTGAAAGTCACGACCTTGCTGTGGAATCTGATCAAGCTCTTGCGCTGCTAACTTCATACGCTCGTACTCTAGGAGGCGACGTACTAATTCTGCGCGAGGATCTTCTACTTCTTCTTCGCTGTCTGCCTTCTTCATTGGCAGGAGCATGCGAGATTTAATCTCAATCAACATGGCAGCCATGAGTAGATACTCGGCAGCCAGTTCAAGATTGTGATGACGGATTTGATCAACATAGCTCAGGTACTGTTGAGTAACCTGCGCCATTGGAATATCGAGAACATTGAAGTTCTGTTTGCGAATCAAGTACAGCAATAGATCTAATGGACCTTCAAATGCCTCTAGAAAAACTTCTAGAGCATCTGGTGGAATGTAAAGATCGGTAGGGAGCTTAAAAAGCGGTTCACCATACAGTTTGGCGAAAGCAGACGACATGCCATCGGTAACCGATGGAGTGCTATCGAGTAAATCCGATATTGGCTGAGCGCTAGGCTCATTGCCTTGATTAGTCATTCGAGTACACGTAGGCGCGTTGCTTGAGTTTCGCCTCTTTGGCGCGACGCTGATCTTCAACGCTTAATGGCTCTTTGTCCCAAAGGAGGGCGCGACCAGCCTGCTGTTCAGCTTCGAGGTTTGGATGCTCAGTTTTGAGTTCAGTTAAGAACTGGGTGATTTCAGATTGATATCTTGCCATGGCATTTCCTAAAATACTCAATAAATTCAATAACTTATGAAATTAATTCGAAAAGTTATCTAGGGACTACAACCGCCATTATAGGTGCTTTTTAGGGCTATTTTTACAAGTTTGCAGCCAGCAAAGCCTCAATTTGAGGGGCTTCGACCCGGGTCATGAGGTGTTTATAGGGCTTGATAGGGTTCTTGCTGGAGAGCGGTGTATTGATATCTTCCCAGGAGAGGGGTGGCAAGGAGAAGAATTCTTCAACGCCAGCTGCAACTTGAGGAATCACTGGCTTGAGGTACAGACTCATCATCCGGAATGCTTCCAGCGTAATGCTGCAAACCCGCTGCAAATCCGCTTCACGTTCTGGATCTTTAGCGATTTCCCATGGCTTGTTCTCATCGACAAAGCCGTTAACTTTGTCAGCCAACTCCATCACGGTACGCAATGCTTTTGCATATTCGCGTCCCTCATAGAGTTCAGCTATTTTTTCGCTAGCAGCAGCAATTTCTTTGAGCAATGGATTACTCATTGCTTCATCAGAAACTACGCCACCAAATCGCTTCACTAAGAAGCCTGCGCTACGACTCGCAATATTGATGTACTTACCGAGTAAGTCGCTATTCACGCGCGCAACAAAGTCTTGAAGATTTAAATCTAAATCTTCCATGCTGTCATTAAGCTTAGTCGCAAAGTAATAGCGGAACCACTCAGGATTAAAGCCACACTCAATCACGCTGTTTGCAGAAATTAAAGTGCCGCGTGACTTACTCATCTTCTCGCCATCTACGGTTAAGAAGCCATGAGCAAATACGTTAGTTGGTGTGCGATAGCCAGCAAACTTCAAAGTAGCAGGCCAAAACAAAGTATGGAAATACAGAATATCTTTACCGATGAAATGGTATTGCTCGGTAGTGGTATCTGGCTTGACCCATTCATCAAAATTAAGGCCTTTAGCTTGGCAATAGTTGAGGAAGCTAGCGTAGTAGCCAATTGGGGCATCAAGCCACACATAGAAGTACTTGCCTGGCGCATCAGGGATCTCAAACCCGAAATATGGGGCATCGCGAGAGATATCCCAGTCGCCCAGCTTGCTTTCGCCGGGCTGGCCAACCCATTCTTTCATCTTATTGCGAGCTTCTGGCTGCAACGGTGTTTTAACTTGGGTCCAGTCGCGTAAAAACTCTTCGCAACGTGGATCAGACAACTTAAAAAAGTAGTGATCAGAAATCTTTTTGATAGGTGTTGCACCGCTGACTACCGAGAAAGGATTTTTTAAATCTGTTGGTGAGTAGGTGGCGCCACACTTTTCACAATTATCGCCATACTGATCTTTAGCGCCACACTTAGGGCACTCGCCTTTGATGAAGCGATCCGGTAAGAACATTTCTTTAACAGGATCGTAAGCTTGCTCAATCGCACGCTTTTCAATCAAGCCGGCATCACGCAGCTTGAGATAAATACTTTGTGCTAACTTCTCATTCTCAGGGCTATCTGTGGTGTAGTAGTTATCAAACGAGATGAGGAAGTTATCAAAGTCGCGCTTATGTTCTTTCCAAACATTAGCAATGAGTTCTTTAGGGGTGATGCCTTCTTTTTCAGCGCGCAACATGATAGGGGTGCCATGCGTGTCATCGGCGCCAACGTAATGCACCTCATGGCCACGCATCCGTTGAAAGCGCACCCAAATATCAGTCTGTACGTATTCCACCAAATGGCCGATATGGATCTGACCATTGGCATACGGTAGTGCGGAGGTAACAAGAAGGCGGCGTTGAGAACTGCTCATGTAATACGGACTTAAATAAGAAGGTAAGAAGGTTAAATAGGGTGCGGCACTCAATTATGCTGGCTAATGCAGTGATTTTAGTCTGCGGTTAAAGTAAAGCTCCGCGGAGTGTCCCTAAACCCCGATAAAATTGAGTTTCGCCCGACCTTAGAAAGTGTTTTATGGCAGCAAAACCAACCATTCAGATGTCTTCTGCCTCAGTGCCCTTGGTGCATGAGGTCGAGGTCATGGATGAGCTGGGTCGCCTTAAAACTACCCATATTCCTGGGGAGCGCCCTTTAACCATTTATTTGGATAAACGTGAAGTCGTGACGCTCATGACCTTGGGGAGCGCCCCAGAAGCTTTGGTCTTGGGTTATTTGCGTAATCAGCGTCTTGTGGAGTCTCCGGACGATATCGAGAGTATCCAGGTGGACTGGGAGACGGATTCAGCTGCCGTTAAGACCCGCCGTAGTACGGTGGATATTGATGCCCTAACCAGCAAACGGGTAGTAACGACTGGTTGCGGTCAGGGAACGATGTTTGGTGGGTTGATTGAGGAGATGGATGCAATTCAGCTTCCCGAGGGGCCGCTACTCTCTCAAGAGGCAATAGTTGCCTTGATTGACTCCATTCGAATCCACGACACCATCTACAAGAAGTCTGGCTCGGTCCATGCCTGTGCGGTCTTTGAGCGAGACGGTCAGGATGGTGTGCGACTGTTGCACTTTATTGAAGATGTTGGCCGCCATAATGCGGTAGATTCCATTTCTGGCTTGATGTGGCGAGTGAATAAACCGGGCAAGGATTTGATTTTCTTTACTACTGGGCGCCTGACCTCAGAGATGGTGATCAAGGGGGCTCAGATGGGCATTCCTTTCCTTCTGACCCGCTCGGGTGTGACCTTGATGGGTCTGGAGCTGGCGCGGAAAACCAATCTCACCATCCTCTCCCGTTGCTCCGGCAAACACTTTGAGATCTATAACGCCCCGGAGAGGGTCGTTTTTAGCCAAAAACCCCAATAAATTCGTCAGCAGGTGAGAGCGAAGGTTTTACAATTCGGTCATGACTATTAAATCAGACCACTGGATCCGCCGCATGGGCGAGCAAGGCATGATCAGCCCATTCGAACCTGGGCAAGTTCGCCAAGACGCCGCCGGTAACAAAATTGTAAGTTATGGCACTTCAAGCTATGGCTATGACATTCGTTGCGCGGACGAATTTAAAATCTTTACGAATATCAATAGCACCATTGTTGATCCGAAGAATTTCGATGAACAATCATTCGTCGACTTCAAGGGTGATGTTTGCATCATTCCACCAAACTCTTTTGCATTGGCAAGAACCGTTGAGTACTTCAAGATTCCACGCAGCGTATTAACCGTCTGCGTTGGTAAGAGTACGTATGCTCGCTGCGGCATTATTGTGAACGTCACGCCATTTGAGCCTGAGTGGGAAGGTTATGTCACTCTAGAGTTTTCAAACACAACACCATTGCCTGCCAAAATTTATGCGGGTGAAGGATGTGCGCAAGTACTCTTCTTTGAGAGTGATGAAGTGTGTGGAACATCATACAAAGATCGCGGTGGTAAGTATCAAGGTCAGCGGGGCGTTACCCTGCCTAAGACCTAAGCCATAACGGCAGTGCGTAAATTTCTATTTAATCGCCGTCCATCGCGGATTAATCTAGAAGAATATCGCGCCACACTCTCGCGCTCAGAAATGGCGCGACCAGAAAATAATTTCTACCATTGGCTACTAGGTACCACCTGGACTAGCTTTATGTTGCTTGTTGTCTTTGTATATCTTGGGACAAACCTTTTATTTGCTTTTGCTTATATGGCATGTGGGGATGGCGCCATTACTAATGCCAGACCAGGCTCATTGTTAGATGTCTTTTTCTTTAGCGTTCAAACGATGGCAACCATTGGCTATGGTCGCATGACGCCTACTGGTAGCTGGCCTAATGCGATTGTGACTTTTGAGGCGTTCTTTGGAATTGTTTACTCTGCGCTGACTACGGGTTTAGCTTTTGCGCGTTTTACTAGGCCTACCGCAGGCATACGTTTCTCTAAAGTGGCTGTGGTTGGTAACCATGACGGCGTAAAAACATTTAAGTTCCGTGTGGCCAATGATCGCAGCTCCCATATTGTGGAGGCGCAACTGCGACTATGGCTTATCGCAGAAAGCATGACAAGCGAGGGTGAGCGCTATCGTCGATCCGTTGAATTGCAGCTCCATCGCTCAGAGAGCCCGGTCTTTTCCTTGACCTGGACAGCGATGCATAGTGTGGATGAGGCAAGCCCGCTAAAAGATTTCTTGGGTAAAGCGGAATTGAATGGTCATTGGCACCTTTTAATTACCTTTACGGGGTATCACGAGAGCTTGGCCAATCAAGTCTATGCCCGCCATGTTTACTTACCTAGAGATGTGCAGCAAAATGCGACTTTTGTCGATATAGTCACGGTTTCGTCAGATGGCAGTCGGATAATAGATCTAGCCAACTTTGAGAAGTGGGTTCCGAATGTCTCGGATAAATTAGCAGGAGAGTTTTTATGAAATTTCGTTTTCCAATCATCATTATTGATGAAGACTTCCGCTCCGAAAATATTTCGGGCTCGGGAATTCGTGACCTCGCCGAGGCGATTGAGAATGAAGGTATGGAGGTTATTGGCTTAACTAGCTATGGTGATCTGACTTCGTTTGCTCAGCAAGCTTCTCGTGCATCCTCATTTATCGTCTCGATCGATGATGAAGAGTTTGATTCTGACTCTGAAGATAATGATCTTCCAGCTCTGAATAATTTGCGTGCCTTTATTACTGAAGTACGTAAGCGTAATGAAGATATTCCCATCTTCTTGTATGGCGAGACACGCACCTCACGTCACATGCCTAATGATATCTTGCGTGAGCTACACGGTTTCATTCATATGAATGAAGACACTCCAGAATTTGTGGCACGTCATATTATTCGTGAAGCCAAGGTGTATTTAGATTCATTGGCGCCACCATTTTTCCGTGCATTAACCAACTATGCCTCTGAAGGTTCTTATTCTTGGCATTGCCCGGGCCACTCTGGTGGCGTTGCTTTCTTAAAGAGCCCAGTAGGCAGAATGTTCCACCAATTCTTTGGCGAGAATATGTTGCGCGCTGACGTCTGTAACGCCGTGGAGGAGTTGGGTCAGCTTCTGGACCATACGGGCCCAGTGCTACAGAGCGAGCGCAATGCAGCACGCATCTTCAATGCAGACCATTTGTTCTTCGTTACTAACGGCACATCGACTTCAAACAAGATTGTTTGGCACTCTACGGTTGCTCCTGGCGACGTGGTCTTGGTTGACCGCAATTGTCATAAGTCTGTGATTCATTCCATCACCATGATGGGCGCGATTCCCATCTTCTTGATGCCTACTCGTAATCACTTGGGCATTATTGGCCCGATTCCGAAGGAAGAGTTCGAATGGAAAAACATTAAGAAGAAAATTGATGCTAATCCGTTCATCAAAGATAAGAATGTTGTACCTCGTGTAATGACGCTGACGCAAAGCACTTACGATGGCATCGTTTACAACGTTGAAATGATTAAAGAGATGCTTGATGGCAAAGTAGATTCATTGCATTTTGATGAAGCTTGGTTGCCACATGCCGCATTCCATCCTTTCTACAAGGATATGCATGCCATTGGTTCAGATCGTAAGCGCACCAAGAAGAGTTTGATGTTTGCAACTCAGTCCACTCACAAGTTGCTGGCTGGTTTATCCCAAGCATCGCAGGTATTAGTGCAGGATGCTGAAGATACTAAGCTGGATCGAGATTGCTTCAATGAAGCTTATTTAATGCATACGTCTACCAGCCCTCAGTACGCCATTATTGCTTCATGCGATGTTTCTGCGGCCATGATGGAGTCTCCTGGCGGCACAACCTTGGTTGAAGAGTCTATTGCTGAAGCAATGGACTTCCGCCGCGCCATGCGCGAGGTGGATGATAAGTTTGGGGCTGACTGGTGGTTCAAGGTTTGGGGCCCAGATCATTTGGCCGAAGAAGGTATTGGCGAGCGTTCAGATTGGGTATTGGAACCCTCTGCTGCTTGGCATGATTTTGGCAAATTGGCCAAAGACTTCAACATGCTTGATCCTATTAAGGCTACAGTGGTTACGCCTGGTTTGGATATTGAGGGCAACTTTGGCTCTATGGGCATTCCAGCGAGCATCGTGACAAAGTATCTTGCTGAGCATGGCGTGATCGTGGAGAAGTGCGGTCTCTACTCATTCTTCATCATGTTCACGATCGGTATTACCAAAGGTCGTTGGAACACGCTCGTAACAGAGTTGCAGCAATTCAAGGATCACTTTGATAAGAATGCGCCACTCTGGAAAGTATTGCCTGAGTTTGTCGCTAAACATCCACGATATGAGCGCGTTGGCTTAAAAGATATTTGTCAGCAAATTCATGAGTTCTATAAGAGCCGCAATGTAGCGCGCATGACTACTGAGATGTACACCTCAGATATGGTTCCAGCCATGATGCCTTCAGAGGCATGGGCGAAGATGGCACACAAAGAAGTGGATCGTGTGCCGCTTGACCAATTAGAGGGGCGCGTAACAGCCATGTTGGTTACTCCATATCCTCCAGGCATTCCGCTTCTGATTCCGGGTGAACGCTTTAACAAACGCATCATTGACTATCTCTACTTCGCTAGAGACTTTAATGAGAAGTTCCCTGGATTTGAGACGGATATTCATGGGCTCGTTAAAGCCAGTATCGATGGTAAGAGTGAGTATTACGTCGATTGTGTCAGGCAAGGGCGGGACATCACCCTTTAATCTCACCTCTTAGTTGAGCTAATGCCCTGAAAATTTCAGGGCATTTTTTTATTTGCCGATCTAAAAACGGTACTGTATCTTGCTTAATAATTATTTTGAAAGAGTGAGATTTTAATGGGCAAGAAACGCGTACCAAAATTTTTATTAGGCCATCCTCTAAACTCTACGCATGCTGATAAGGGTATGACGGAGACCTTAAATCTATTGAGGTGGCCAGCAAATGCTAGGCATCTTAGCTTATCCATTGCCCAATATTTAAATGGCAAGAAAAAGAAATATTGACGCGATTAGTTTTTATTTAATCGGTTTATCTAACTGAAATGTTACAGGAGTATCCTCATCCGTCTTCGTTGATGGTGCTTCTGGCTTACCCTCTTCGCCCCCTGTGAAATTAAAGTCTTTGCTCTCGATCACAGCAGCAGGCTTATCTAAGAGTGTTGTTACCAGCGCGGGGAAGGCCATCACCAGCACGACCATCACTAGCTGCAGACCTACCCAGGGGAGTGCGCCCCAGTAGATATCACTACTCTTCACCTCTTTGGGCGCTACGCCTCTCAGGTAGAAGAGGGCAAAGCCAAAAGGGGGATGCATAAAAGAAGTCTGCATATTCACACAAAGCATGACCCCAAACCACACTAGTGCTGCACTGGCTGCTGCTTGAGGATTGCCATTCATGGAATCGAGTAATACCGGTGAGAGTAATTTCACTGCTACTGGTGCCAACATTGGCACAACAATGAAGGCGATTTCGAAGAAGTCTAAGAAAAAGGCCAAAAAGAAAACAAACAAATTCACAACGATTAAGAATCCAATCCAACCACCAGGAAGGCTCGAGAAGAGTTCCTCAACCCAGAAGCCACCATCCACCCCCTGAAAGACAACAGAGAAGCAAGTTGATCCAATGAGGATGAACACCACCATGGCAGTAATACGCATGGTGTTTTGATAAGCTTCTTGTACCAATCCCTTGAGATTGGGGATGCTTGCACGGCGCAGCCAAGCGAGAAGAAGTGCGCCCATTGCACCCATGGCACCAGATTCTGTGGGCGTGGCAATGCCAGTCATGATGGTACCCAGAACCAGGAAGATCAGGACCGCTGATGGGATGATCCCCATGAGGCATTTTTTCCAAAGCGCCCAGCCTTTAAGTGTGAGGGCGCCCTCTGGTACTGGCGGTAGATAGTCGGGGCGAACGCGACTCAGGAAGAAGGTATACAGGGCAAAGAGGGCGATCTGCAAAAGCGATGGACCCCATGCGCCGAGATACATGCTGCCCACATCCGCACTGCCGCTTTGTGTTTTGAGTTGGTCTGCCAGCACAATCAATACTAATGATGGGGGTACTAACTGCGTAATGGTCCCAGAGGCTGCTAAAACGCCCGTAGCGTAGCGCATGTTGTAGCCGTAACGCATCATTACCGGTAAAGAAATCATCGCCATAGCGATCACCTGAGCAGCTACAGTGCCAGTGATAGCGCCCAAGATAAATCCAACGATGATGACAGAGTAACCAAGGCCGCCACGTACGCGCCCAAACAGTTGGCCCATCGAATCGAGCATTTCTTCTGCGAGACCACAGCGCTCTAAAATGGCGCCCATGAAAGTGAAGAAGGGAATGGCTAGCAGTAGATCATTGGCGAGCACGCTGCCAAAGATGCGCTGCGGAATGGCTTGCAAAAATGGGATGCCAAAGAAACCCTCGCTAATAGCAATGGCTGAGAAAAATAATCCCGCAGCCATTAAAGAGAATGCAACCGGAAAGCCGATCAACATAAAGACGATTAGTCCACCAAACATCAAGGGCGGCATCCACTCTAATGGAATCATTGCATCGGCTTTTCGTAATGAAGGTCTTCGGCCGGGAGGGTTGTTTTGCCCTGCAAAGCACCGATACGCTTAATGATTTCTGAAACACCTTGCAGGCTCAGCATCAAAAACCCAAAGGGCACTACAAACTTAATGGGGTAACGCGCTAAGCCACCAGAGTTCAGTGAATGCTCCATGACCAACCATGATGGGTAAAAGAGTGTCGTCCAAGAGAGCCAAGCAAATAAGAGACAGGCTGGCATTAAAAAGAACACCAAGCCAAAAAGATCAACCCACAAGCACCCACGATCAGAAAGCTGTGAGTAAATTAAATCTACGCGAACATGTTCATTGCGTTTGAGGGTGTAGGAAGCACCAAGCATAACGGCTGCGGCAAAGAGATACCATTGCAGTTCTAGTGGCCAGTTGTTACTGACATCCAATCCGTAGCGGAGTAGGGCATTGAGCGCTGACACTATGCAAGACAGCAAAATCATGATGCTGGCTGCCTTACCCAGAAGCTGGTTTACACGATCAATGCCTGCAGAGAGTTTGGACCAAAACCCCATGCACTTTAGAGGTCTGCACGACCCCGTTTAATAGCAGCAAGTACTTGGGCGGGGGCGGTACCACCAGCATGTTGGCGTGATTGCACTGAGCCATCAACGGTGAGCAAGACAAACACATCATCGCTAATGAGTTCGGGGCGGTTATCTAAACCGCATGCAAAACGCAACTCAGAAAGACTGAGATCAGTGAGCATGCAGTTTCTACCTACGCAAGCCTTAACTGCATGGGCGACTGCTTCATGGGCATCGCGGAATGCCAAGCCTTTTTTAACCAAGTAGTCAGCCAAGTCGGTTGCTGTCGCAAAACCTTCTTCAGCAGCCTTCTTCATGACTTCAGCTTTGACTTCAATATGCGGGACCATGTCAGCAAAAATCCGCAAGGTATCTTGCACGGTATCTACTGCATCAAACAAAGGTTCTTTATCTTCTTGGTTATCTTTGTTGTAAGCCAGCGGTTGACCTTTCATTAGGGTCAACAAAGAAATCAGATCGCCATATACGCGGCCAGTCTTACCGCGAGCTAATTCTGGAACATCCGGATTCTTCTTTTGCGGCATGATCGAGCTACCAGTGCAGAAGCGATCTGGTAAATCAATGAAGCCAAAGCGGGGGCTCAGCCACAAGATTAGTTCTTCAGATAGGCGCGACACGTGCATCATCAAAATCGATGAGAAGGCACAAAACTCAATTGCAAAGTCACGATCAGAAACGGCATCTAATGAGTTATTGCAGATACCATCAAATCCTAAGGCCTTAGCTACTTGTTCGCGATCGATCGGATAGGTGGTTCCGGCTAATGCTGCCGCACCTAAAGGCAGACGATTGAAACGAGCACGCAAATCTACTAATCGACTGGCATCACGGCTAAACATTTCAAAGTAGGCCATCAAGTGGTGACCAAATGTAATCGGTTGCGCAACTTGCAAATGCGTGTGACCAGGCATGATCGTGGATGCATGCTTTTCAGCTAAATCTAATAGTGCAAGACGTAAAGACTTTAGGGTGACTGCAATGTCATCAACGCTGCTACGCAACCATAGGCGTAAATCCGTTGCTACTTGGTCATTGCGTGAACGACCGGTATGCAAACGCTTACCAGCATCTCCTACTAATGCGGTTAAGCGTGCTTCGATATTCAGGTGCACATCTTCTAGTGCTAATTGCCAATTAAATTGTCCTGACTCGATTTCACTCTTGATTTGAGCCATACCCTTCTGAATATCGGCCAAATCTTGGCTGCTAATGATCTTTTGGGTAGCCAGCATCTCAGCATGGGCCAGGGAGCCGGCAATATCAACCATGGCAAAGCGTTGATCAAAGCCAATAGAAGCGGTATAACGCTGAACGAGTTCGTCGACAGGTTCTGCAAAACGGGCCGACCAAGCTTGGGCTTTGTTGGCTAAGGAATTATTTGATGAGCTCATAAACACAGTATATTGGTGTAGGTCTTTGATTATTTTAAATGTTATGTCCCCAACCCTGAATTCCTCCCCATCCGACGCTCCAAAGCGCCTTGTAATTGCCTCCCGCGAAAGTCGCCTAGCTATGTGGCAGGCTGAGCATGTCCGGGATTGCCTTAAAAAGCTCTATCCAGGCTGCGATGTCCAGATTTTGGGTATGACCACCCGTGGGGACCAGATTTTGGACCGAGCCCTCTCTAAAGTGGGTGGTAAGGGCCTTTTTGTGAAAGAGCTCGAAACCGCGCTAGAGGATGGGCGCGCCGATCTAGCGGTACATTCTTTAAAAGATGTCCCAATGGTGATGCCCGAGGGATTTGATCTTTCTTGCGTCATGGCTAGGGAAGATGCACGCGATGCCTTTGTTTCTAATGATTACGCCAGTCTTGAGGATCTTCCTCATGGGGCCATTGTGGGTACATCGAGCCTCAGACGTGAATCGGTGTTGCGCGCAAAGTTTCCTCATTTGGCCATACAGCCATTACGCGGCAACTTAGATACCCGCATGAGCAAGTTAGATCGAGGTGAATATCAAGCTATCATTTTGGCAGCCGCTGGCTTGAAGCGTTTGGGTTTGGAGTCACGCATTCGCGCTTACTTGCCATACGATCCTTACACTCCTGCTGCAGGTCAGGGTGCCTTGGGCATCGAAACTTTAAGTAAGCACCCCAATATCAAACAGTGGCTTGCTCCACTCAATGATTTGCCAACTTTGTTTGCTGTTTCTGCTGAACGTATGGTGTCTCGCCAATTAGGCGGGTCATGTGAAGTGCCGCTGGCTGCGCACGCAGTATGGGATCAGAACCAAATGAACATTCGCTCTTTTGTAGCGAGTGTTGATGGCCAAGCAATTTGCTTGGCTAATGGTAGCGCTCAAGTGAAGTCAGTTGAAGATGCGGAGGCCTTGGGCCTTGCAGTGGCAAAGGACTTACTGTCACAAGGCGCCGCAGATTTAATTCCTACAATTTCTAAGTAACACATAAAAAATAGAGAAAAAGCAGCCATTCAGTATGAGCACTAAAACTATCATTGTCACGAGACCTAGTGGTCAGGCTCGTCAATTGATTGAAGTGCTCACCAGGGCAATCGAGGCAAGCGGCGTCGGAAAGCGCAGTCTTCCAGAAATACTCTCTCTGCCTTTGCTAACGATTGTTCCGAAGTCGGATGGGCATTTAGCTGACCATATCGCTACCACCCTGAGTGACGCAGATCTTGCCATCTTTGTAAGTCCTAATGCCATCGAGAGTGTGATGCGTTTATTGGAGCGAGATTGGCAAGATTTTTCTAAGAAGATTATTCCGATTGGAGTGATGGGTGGCAGCAGTCATCTTGCCCTGAAAAATCATGGTGTCGGATCGGAAGATAATCCCACCCCCATCATCATCCCAGGAAATAACGAAAACTGGGACTCCGAAGGTTTGTGGAAAGAGCTTCAATCCCTGAAATGGAATTGGCAGGGTAAAAAAGTAGTGATCTTTAAAGGTGAGGGTGGCCGTGATTGGCTGGCTGACACTTTGAAAAAGGCAGGGGCAACTGTGGAAGCTATTTCAACCTACACGCGCGTACCTTTGGATATTGATAATCCGTCTTGGCAACTTGTGCGAGAAATGGATTTGAGTAAATCACTTTGGTTACTTACTTCATCTGAAGCTGTTCGCTATCTTGGCGAAGTTATGAAAGACCAATTCACGCAAAATCTCAATGTCGCCAGCGCGCTATGTCCGCATCACAATATTGCGGATGCGGCCGAAATGATTGGGTTTGGTGAAGTCTTTACGAGTGAGCCAGGCGATGAAGCCTTAATCAAGTCAACTTTAGCTTGGCTGACAATCTAAAAGTAAAAGCGAATGACTAACGCTTTGCGGTCTGTAGTAAGGCAGGCAAGAAAATCTCATTAACCAAGATGGGATGACCCTTTAAGCGATAGAGGGTGCGTCTTGCCCATAAGGGTGAACTCAAGTCAGCAAAGTGCTTAGAGTATTTTTTCCACAATTCACTGCTTTTATCTAGACGTGCAATATCGCGCGGTGGCTTTGCCTTGGAGTGTTTGCGAGTTTTGCTAAACAAGACTGCGCCCAAAGGCTTAGTACCTAAGCGCAAGACCTGATGATTGCTGCCGCTGGAACTGAGTGTTGGAATGACGCTGTGCGCCATTACTAAAGGAATGCCATTTGAGCAGAGCAGTACTTCACGTACTCTGCAGCGTCTGAGCTTGAAATGAAAATAGCGACTTTCGTCGCTATTAAGTGATTGAGGACAGTCGCGCAAAACCTGAACTTCTAGCTTTTGCCCAATTGCGTTCTCAATTTTTTGGGTGAGAGACCCGGTATCGCTTAGCCAAGGTTGCCACTCGCGTGGCGCCCGATGGATTTCACCGGAACCGACTCGATTCCATGCAGAACGGAGACGATTACGGTGAATCATTTTTAGCTACCGCTAAAGCTACGACGTTGACCGCCAGCCTTTGGTTTAGCAAAACGCGGGCCACCTGCTGGACGTGAGTCACCAGAGCGTGCCGGACGTGAGTCAGCAGAACGCGCAGGACGTGAGTCAGCAGAGCGCGCTGGACGTGAATCACCTGAACGACCGCCGCCAGCATTACCGCCACCGAAGCCGCCGCCAGAGCGAGACTCTGAGCGAGCACCTGAGCCATAACGGCCACCACCGCCACCGCCAGAGCGATTGCCACCGCCGAAGCCGCCACCAGAGCGACCGCCACCAGAGCGATTGCCGCCACCGCCACCACCAAAGCTTGGCTTGGCTTGTGGCTCAAGACCGGCAATGACTGAAGCAACGATATCTTGCTGTGTGAAGCGTTCGATATTGCGGATCTTCGCGCGATCACGATGTTCAACCAAAGTGATAGCAACACCATTACGACCTGCACGACCTGTACGACCGATGCGATGTGTATAGTCTTCTGGTTTCATTGGCAAGCCAAAGTTAATCACGTGACTAATACGTGGCACATCGATACCACGAGCCGCTACGTCAGTTGCAACCAAAATCTTGGTGTGACCTTTACGTAAAGACTCGAGACGGCGCATACGCACAGCTTGAGGCATTGCACCATGTAGGGCAGTGGCTTCATAGCCATTGGCACGCAATGTGTCAGCAATTTTTTCGCTCTCAACTTGAGTGCTTGCAAACACAACTGCTTGATCCAAATCGGCATCAGCCAAAATGTGCTCGAGCAATTTATGCTTGTGTGACATGCTGTCAGCCCAATGTAACTTCTGTTCAATGTTGGCGTGCTTTTCACCTGCGTGAGCAAGTTCAATACGCTTGGCATCTGTAGTCAACTCGTTTGCTAAAGACATAATCTTTGGCGCAAAAGTTGCGGAGAACATCAAAGTTTGGTTGCGGCCTGCGCAACGCTTGTCAATAGCCTCAAGGTCATCAGCAAATCCCATGTCAAGCATGCGATCAGCTTCGTCGATTACGAGTTGTTTAACATCATCTAAGCGAATTGCTTTGCTATCGCACAAGTCGAGCAAACGACCTGGAGTTGCAACAACTAACAACGCACCTTTCAATGCCTGGATCTGCTTTCCGTAAGGCATGCCACCCATCACAGTTGCGATACGGATACCTTTCATGCCACGAACTAAGTTCACTGCATCAGCAGAAACCTGCTGAGCCAATTCACGAGTAGGGCAGAGCACTAACACTTTAGGTTGTGCGCGACCTGGTACAGGTGAGTTGTTCGGGTTGTCTTCGATGAGTTGATTAATCAAAGGCAATAAAAAGGCTGCGGTTTTACCGCTACCGGTTTGGCTGCTGACCAATAAGTCACCACCAGCTAAAGCCGCAGGAATAACCTGAGCTTGCACGGATGTGGCTTGGGTATAACCCAGTTCAGCAACGTTTTTAAGGAGTGATGCCGCTAGGGCAAAATTCTGGAACTCAGTTCCAGTGCTCTTTGAGTCTTTCGACTCGTGATTAGTTTCTTTAGAAAAAGTCATGCTATTACACATCCCCTTTAAGGGATGTCTCCGTATGTTGCACCCATTGTTTTTTATAGGGTGCGATGGTCAAAGGCATCGACCATCAGACAAGCGGCAGCGTTGTTGTGTTTATGACTTCTAAACTAATCGCTGAAATAGAGCTGGGGGGCGATGAATCAAATTGCTTTAAAAAAGCCTCCTATTATGGCATTTTCAGCACTCGATTACAAGGGTTTTCCCGACTTAATTCAGAAATAGAGGTTTAAAGCTTCATCTTCTGAGCTTAGTAATAGAAGTATTGCTTGTTTGACTCTCTATTTGAGATAACGCAAAAGCCACTCAGTCATTTTTCCATATGGAGGGCGCGCTGTTTTAGTTCCCTTGAAAAGGTTTAAACCAAAGAAGCCGCGCACTTCCAGGATCGACTTTTGATGACTGAAGGTATTAAAGCCTGCTTTGCCGTGATAACTTCCCATGCCACTCGCACCCACTCCACCAAAAGGAAGATCTTCAATGGTGATATGTAGAAGCGCGTCATTTATAGTGACGCCACCAGAGCATGTTTCATTTAAAACACGCTTCATATTCTTTTTGTCTTTGCCAAACCAATATAGAGCCAAGGGATTGGGTTTGTTGTTGACATAAGCAATCGCTGCCGAGGTATCTGCAACAGTCACGATCGGCAGTATTGGTCCAAAGATTTCTTCATGAAGAATTCGGGCTTCCGGCGGAACATTGATCAGTGCGATAGGTTCAAACGGTCTTGCGCCAGCACAAGGGTTGTTGAGCAAAGGAATCACTTTTGCACCACGGTCTAGAGCATCACTGACTAGATGCTGCCAGTATTCCAGTTGGCGCTCATCAATAGGGCCCGTCAGTTCTTCAGGGTTGCTAAATTGGGTTTGAGCTGCAGTTTGTAATTCTTGAATAAATTCTTCTTGAATGCTTGGTTCTAGCAAAACATAGTCAGGGGCAATACAGGTTTGACCACCATTCAGTAATTTTCCATAAGCAATAGAGGCAGCAGCATCTTTGAGTTTGGCGCTCTTATCAATGATGACGGGTGTTGTGCCCCCAAGCTCTAGGGTGACTGGCGTGAGATTCTCTGCAGCAGCACGCATCACTTTTTTGCCAATAGTTCCTGAGCCAGTGAAGAAAAGATGATTAAAAGGTAGCGCTGAAAATTGCTCGGCTACTTCTGGGCCGCCAGTAGTGACACAGAACTCGCTAGGGTGGAAATATTCTTGAATGAGGCTGGCAACAAAACCTGAGGTGCGTGAGCTGCGCTCAGATGGCTTGAGCCAAACGCGATTACCAGCAGCAAAAGCAGCGATTGCTGGAATGAGGGCCAATTGAACCGGATAGTTCCAGGGACTCAGAATGCCAACTACGCCTAGTGATTGACTTTGAACCCAAGCCTGCGAGGCGCCCATGTGTGTTGGAACTTCTCTTTGCTCAGGCTTCAACCATTCTTTGAGATGCTTGCGGGTGTACTTGCAAGCCTGATAAATCATCTGGCATTCAGCAAGTCTCGTTTCTACTGGGTGGCGCACCCCAAAGTCAGCCTCGAGGGCTTTGCAGATTTTTTCTTCATTTGCCTCAATCATTTTTTCAATGCGAGCAATTCGATCCAGTCTCACTTCGAGGGTGGGGTTTGGTTCTGCAGCGTAGGCTGCTCTCATTTCATCGAGCTGGATAGTGAAGCGATTCATAGTCTATTAATAGTTGGCAGGTATTGGAATAAGGCATTAGGATAAAGCCATGGAAACAAATTTAGATAAAAAAGAACCTCTTTTAGAGCGTGCCACCTTGGGTGGGGGCTGTTTTTGGTGTTTGGAAGCGGTTTACCAGCAAATTTCTGGAGTTCGGTCGGTGGTTTCTGGCTATGCCGGTGGCGCTAGACCTAATCCGACGTATGAGGCTGTTTGCACGGGTGTATCTGGCCATGCCGAAATTGTCGACATCTTGTTTGATCCGCAAATTGTTTCATTTAGGGATTTATTAGAAATCTTTTTCGTGATTCATGATCCGACTACCTTGAACTATCAAGGCAATGATCATGGCACGCAATATCGCTCGGTGATTTTTACGCATAGTGAAGGGCAGTTCAAGATTGCGCACGAGGTTGTGCAAGAACTTGAGGATTCAAAAATTTATGCTAATCCAGTGGTGACGCAGATCGATTCTGCGCCAACCATTTATCCTGCAGAAGACTATCACCAGAATTATTTTCAGCAGCACCCTAACCAAGGATATTGCATGGCGGTAGTTGCGCCTAAGCTGGCTAAATTTAGAGCGAAATTTAAATCGCTCATAGCGCCACAATATTCCTGAGGGTTAACAGTCTCTAGGGTGCTAGGCGATTTACTCGCCAGTTGGCACCTTCTAGTTTGTAGTGCATGCGGTCATGCAATCTAGATGGGCGTCCCTGCCAGAATTCAATTTCAGTAGGGCGTAAGCGGTAACCACCCCAATTCTCTGGGCGTGGGGGTGTATCACCAAACTCTGTCTTAAAACGTTTTTCCGCTTCTTCTAAGAATTCACGGTTTGGGATGGCAGTGCTCTGAGGCGAGGCCCAGGCACCAATTCTGGAGGGGGCTGGGCGAGAATGGAAATACTCATCGCTTTCGGCTGCGCTAACCCGCTCAACAGCACCCTGAATACGTACCTGGCGCTCTAATTCATGCCAATGGAAGAGGAGGGCTGCTTGAGGGCGGATGGCCAAGTCTTTGCCTTTTTGACTCTCGTAGTTAGTAAAAAAGGTGAAGCCGTTTTGGTCTGCGCCTTTTAGTAAGACAATACGGGCTGATGGATTGCCAGCTTGGTTAGCCGTTGCCAAGGTCATGGAGTTGGGTTCAGGACATTCTGCTTTCACCGCCTGATCAAACCAAAGCTTGAAAAGCTGGAGCGGGTCTTGGGGAACCTCGGTCTCTGAGAGCTGACCAAAGGTATAGTTTTTGCGAAGTTGTGCAATGGAGTCCATTTATTCAGTATAAAGAGAAGCTATGGCAGAAGACAAGGTAGAAGGCAGCTTAGAAAATCGTCGTTTTGGCGGGGTCTCACGACTCTATGGGCCAGAACTGCGCGAGCGCTTTCTGAATGCAACGGTAGTGGTGGCTGGTCTAGGGGGTGTTGGGTCCTGGGCGGCAGAGGCCTTAGCTCGTACGGGTGTCGGGCACCTTGTCATCATTGATTTTGATCATATCTCCGAAAGCAATACCAATCGACAGCTGCACGCCATAGAAGGGCAGTTCGGCAAAGCAAAAGTCGAGGCGATGAAGGAGCGCATTCTGCAAATTAATCCAGAGATCAATTTGACTGCTTGTGATGAATTTTTGGAGCCAGAAAACTTAGATCGACTTATTCCAGAAAATGCATTGGTATTAGACGCGACCGATTCAGTACAAACCAAAATTGCTTTATCAGTGTGGGCCGTGAAAAATAATCGTGCTTTAGTTATGTGTGGCGCCGCTGGAGGGAAGTCAGATCCCACATCGGTGCGCTGCGAAGATCTTTCTCGTACTGAACAAGATGCTTTATTGGCTAAGGTTCGCCAAGGACTCAGACAAGATCATGGGTTCTCCAGAAATCTGAAGAAAAAAATTGGCATTCGTGCGATCTACTCGCATGAACCACGAGCGGGGGCTTCCAGCGGAGGTCTGGCCTGCTCGGGCTATGGCTCTACCGTGATGGTAACGGCTGCTTGTGGGCTTGCAGCTGCCGCAGAAATTCTGAATCTCATCTCTGCACAGTAAGTTTTTCTCAAACATTGCTGTAAATCCTTAAGGGGATTCCCTGTAGGAAATTACTGATTCTTTTGCAATCAGAAATAATTTATTTCAATCCCTGCGTTGATTTCAAAGGCATTTCAATATTTGTCTAAATAGATTTATTTAATTAGTCACTTTAGTAATTTTTCTCCCCTAGTGCTGATCACCAGTCCTCCCTAGACTTTGCTCCGTTGGTAAATCGCCAACGACAAATCGAAAGGAGGTCTCTCTTGCAGACTGAACACAATGGCTTAAAACGTCACCTCAAAGTACGGCATATTCGTTTGATGGCCTTAGGCTCAACGATCGGCGTTGGATTATTTCTAGGGTCAGCAAGCGCAATTCAAATAGCGGGCCCATCCATTCTTCTGGGTTATTTGCTGGCAGGCATTGTTGCTTTCATTGTTCTGCGGACGCTTGGTGAGATGGCGGTGCATGAACCTGTAGCCGGTTCTTTCGCGGCCTACGCCAATACCTATGTGGGTCCACTGGCGGGGTATATGGTGGGCTGGGGATACTGGACTTATTGGATTGTGGTTGGCATTGCTGAAGTTACAGCGGTTGGCATCTATATGGGCATTTGGTTTCCTGAAACGCCGCAGTGGATTTGGGCACTGTCCTCCATTGTGATGATGGGCTTAATCAATCTGATTGCCGTAAAGGTATTTGGGGAGTTTGAGTTTTGGTTTGCCCTGATCAAAGTGGTGGCGATTGTCGCCATGATTGCACTGGGAGGTTCGGTTATCTTGTTTGGTTTTACGAATGATTGGCAGCCCATTGGCCTCAGTAATTTATGGCAGCACGGTGGCTTCTTTCCAAATGGCATTAGTGGAATGTTGCTCTCATTGCAAATGGTCTTGTTTGCTTATGTTGGTATAGAAATGATTGGTCTTTCTGCGGGCGAGGCTGAGAACCCACAAAAAACCATTCCGATGGCCATTGATTCTTTGGCTTGGCGCATTCTGATTTTTTACATGGGCGCCATCCTGGTTATTTTGGCAATCTTTCCTTGGAATCAAGTTGGGCAGCAAGGCAGTCCATTTGTGGTGATGTTTGAGAGGCTGGGCTTGCGAGAGGCAGCTGGCTTAATTAACTTTGTCGTGATCACTGCAGCACTCTCTTCTTGTAATGCAGGTATCTTTAGCGGTGGACGCTTGTTGTACTCCTTATCGTCTAACGGCTACGCTCCTAGATCTTTTTCAAAGCTTTC